>NZ_NTVM01000067.1:0-4340 GCF_002558005.1 Bacillus sp. AFS012607 | reverse complement strand
ATACGCACTCTCTTTTTGCATACGCTCATAATACTTTTGATTCTTCCAACTTTCATATTCACTTTTAAAAGCGCCTTCCACTTTTCTCATAGAATACTGAATAGATACATTCTGCTGAAATTTTCGAAATGACTTTGATTTTTTCATGTGATGGATTCTTTTTTGTTCTTTATCATATGCCTTCATTTCTTGTAAAAAGGCGTTACCCATTCTTTTATACAAATCATTGATTTTGTTCGTCTTGTAATTTTCATATTGCTTCTTATCATACTTTCCTTCCCCATATGCTTCTTTAAACACTTTCACTTCTTTATCTAACTTTTGAAGAAACTGATCGTAATCTTTTTTATGATGATGTTGAATATATCGCCTACTTAATTCATCAATTTCCGGCTTTAATGGCTGAATTGTATTGTAGCTATATTGCCACTGTCTTTTATCACTTGGTAACTGTTTATAGATTTGTAAAAACAATGGTTTCAAATGTTGATTACGCCAATCAAAAACGGAATCTTCTTTTTTCCTTCCCACCATATTGTTTCGAATCAGATCATTAATTTGTTTTTGTTCCTGCTTACGATCTAACAAATTACTTACGACTTTACCCTTCATTGCATCTAATGTTTTTGGTTTTCTTTTGCCACGTTCTCTCGTTGGAAATGGTTCAACAGTTGCTACATGAATATGAATATTATCCGTATTAAAGTGAATGGCTGCCGACCAGATAGAGCTTTTTTCCAAACCCTCTCTTTTTTGCATTTCCTTCATCGCAAGCCGTGTTACATCCATTAACTTTTTTTCATCCAATGTTTTTGTTTTCTCATCATAAATTCCTTGTTTCTCTAACCAGGGATTATGAAAAGAAATGACATCTTGCCACATAATACTTCCATTCTCATGGGCGGTTTTAAACATTTCCTTTAAGGACTTTTTTTCACTTTCTGTTAAACGCTTTGCGTGTTCCGTAAATAGTGCCGATGTCTTTTCTGAATCCCCCATATAATCTTGATACGTTTCGAACATTTTCGGATTCAGCTTCACTTCACCTTTCGCTTCCTCTCGATCTACATAATCAATATAGTTCTGAAACGCATCGGAACTTGGTAACACAAATTTCGTTTTTAAAACAACACCTGGTGTGACGGAAGACTTAACAGGAACCGCATTACTCATTTTCAACATCCTGCATCATCATCTGAATAAACTCATTCATCTTTTCCATTGCACTATAACAATCACTCATCATATGGATATTCTTTTCAATGAGATTTTCTAATTCCATTTCCCTTTTATTTTGTTGCTGAAAAAATGCCAGCATTTCAATTTGAGCTTTCAAAAATTTTTGCCGGGATATTCCCTTTCTCTTTGCAATTTCATCTATTTTCTTTAAGGCAACTGGATCTATATCTCTTATTTTTAGATTCACAATTTCCGCTCCTTTCTGCAATTCTGGGTAGAGATCAAAAAATAGTGAGAAGAGCATAAGGGGTTTCTGCCCCCACCGTGGGTGTGGGGCTAGGCGGAGCCTAGCGAAACGATGGGGGCAAGAAAATCCTCTAGGTGAGTACTCACTGATGACACAAATTAAACTGCTGAGTACTCACTGACGATACAAAAACCAACAGATGAGCACTCAGTGAGTACTCAAATATCACTGGTGAGTACTCACTGACGACATGACTTTTTTCACTTTTTATTAATTTCTTGTGCCTTTTGCTCTAACTTTTTGATTTTATCTCGTGCGATTTTTTGTTCGCCTTTAAACAATTCCACGTTCTTTTCTGATGATTTTATTTTTGATTCTAAGGATGCTATTTTTGATTGTGTTTCCGTTTTTTCTGCTTCCGTTTGGTACTTCATTTCATCTTGTAATTCTTTTACTTTTTCATAAACTGTCTTCGCATTTTCTTCTTCCAGTTTGATTGCTTTCCCATAATTTTTTATCTTTGTTTCGATATCCTTTTTGTCCCTTTCTATAAAATCTAGCTCATATGTTTTTTTATCTTCAGCTATCAATTCGTCATTCGCTTTTGTTTTTCTTTGATCGGTAAAAATCGTCTGAACTAATTTATTCGGACTTTTTGTTGCTGCATTTTCTTCTTCAGATTCGTTTACATCTTGTGTGAATTTACGAATATCCATTTGTTCTTTTTCACCATTTTTATTGTAAATATCGAAAGCTAACGCTCCCCAATTCGGAGATAAGTCTTTTACTTCTACTACGTATTTTCCGTTCTCCTCATACAATACTTTGACAGGCAATTGAACACCTGGATTTGCTTTTTGCTGTGCTTTAAATGTATATCCTGTTTCCTCATATCCTTCTAATCGAAAGTAAATTTGTATAAAGTTTTTGTGTGGATTGTATTCCCTTTTCTCTACAATCAATTTCCCCATACCCGACAACTTAATTACTTTATTTGTCTCTGTATGAAATAGTTTTTCATCGTTTGGCATGTAAATTTTAGATGTTAAGAAAGCGAAGAAACCAAAAAATAGAAAGCTGATAATTGTTAAATAGATCCACGACTTATTTTTTCTTAGGTTGATTCTTTCACTCTTCTTACCAATTGCACCTATCACACTCTCACCCCACCTTTTTCGTTATAAAACTTTCATATTTAACTCTTCCACACTTGTAACTCGCCATGTTTCATTTTCTTTTTTCATGATGATTCGTAGCACATTGTTTACTTTTTCTTCTCGATTTTGCGTTGAATCTGTCGTGACATTTATAAATTCAGCTAACACATTTACTTCCTCTTTATCCGGTTCATTTTCTTGTAAATAAAACTTCATTTCTATTGGTTTTGTTTTATACGTATCTCCTAGTTCGTATTTATCAGTTGGATAAAATTGTTGTAAAAGTTCTTCACTCATAATGGATTTTGCTTTTTCTTTTCGCTCACTGTATCCTTCTTTTTCTCTGTGAAATGATAATTGTATAAACGTTTCGGCTGTCGATAAATACGCCCTTCTCTGTTGTTCTTGTGCTGAAGGAAGTACCTTATCCAGTCGTTTTTTTAAGTCTTCATTTTGCTTTGTTAGTAATTCATTTGAAAGTTTTAACTGTTTTTCTTTACCATCACTCATTGATTTTTTACTCAAATAAATATTAAAAGCTGTTACACCTACAACTAAAATGACAAACACAATAAACAAAGATTTTCGTTTATCTTTCATTCTTTTAGTCTCCTATTCTTTCGGTTTTTAGAACCTTCTTACATGACCAGAAAAGACCTTTTTCCAATACGGATTATTTAAATCTTCAATAGAAACACCTTTATTCGTTTGGCAACCAATGAAAGTATTTTTATCAATTACAATGCCCACATGTCCGTCATGCTTGTAGGTATCAAAGAAAATAACGTCACCTGGTTTCATATCATTTGCTGATACTTTTGTACCAATTTTATTTAATGTTTCCGTACTTACAGCGCCAATCGGACTGGTATACATCCCTACTTGTTCGAATGCCCAGCGTACAAAACTTGAACAATCAAATATCCCTCTTGCTATGTCATTTGTGTTACGTCCTCCACCAAATACATAGGTAGAACGCCCTATCCATTGGCGACCTACATCGGCAACTTTTGAACCGCTACTTCCGCCACTTCCTGGATTTCCTCCTCCACCAGAAACAACAGAACCCGGCTGATAATATTTTAAAACTGCATCAACGTACAATATATCGCCATAACACGCTTGATACGGTACGGCTTCTGGTCTAAGGCAATGATACATTCCTGTATGTTTTACTTTTTGATACTGTTGTTGTGAAAATTTGATTGCTAATTCTTTCGTGTACTTGCCACCATTTGCGCCAACAAAATCAAAAAATCCTGTCCCGAAATTGTAGGCTTGAAGGGCTGTTTTAATATGATCCATATCCCCAGGACTCGTTACTCCGGCTCTTTCTATCGCATGTTTAAACTCCTGTACACCAGCCCAAATACTGTAGTCTGGATCTGTAATACAGTTTGGTGATTTACAATATTTCGTATTAAAAGCCCCCTCTGATGATTGCATTGGATCGCTACCTCGTCCTCCGCTTTCTTGCATCATTTGAGCAAGCATTAAAGCGACAAACGGTTCTACACCAAAGGCTTTCGCATGCTTCCGAATCGTTGGCTCCCATTTTAAAACTTCGGGCGAAACATTCATGACTTGCCCTTCACCTGTATACGTAATATCACCTGTGTCTGTTCCACTATCGCTCCCCATTGCTGCTATGAAAATACTAACCACTCCAAGTAAAAGAAAAGAAAAAAGACCCATCACAAGTAGTGCTAAAGTGATGAGCCATTTCTTTGGTATAACCTTTAAAACTAGATGCATAG
>NZ_NTVM01000066.1:0-7307 GCF_002558005.1 Bacillus sp. AFS012607 | reverse complement strand
ATACGCACTCTCTTTTTGCAAACGCTCATAATATCTTTGGTTCTTCCAGCTTTCATATTCACTTTTAAAAGCACGTTCCACTTTCCTCATAGAATACTGAATAGATACATTCTGTTGAAATTTTTGAAACGGCTTTGATTTTTTCATGTGATGGATTCTCTTTTGTTCCTTATCATATGCCTTCATTTCTTGTAAAAAAGCGTTCCCCATTCTTTTATATAGGTCATTAATTTTATTCGTTTTATAATTTTCATATTGCTTCTTATCATACTTTCCTTCCCCATAAGCTTCTTTAAAAACTTGCACTTCTTTATCTAGCTTTTTGAGAAATTGATCGTAATCTTTTTTATGATGATGTTGTATATATCGCCTGCTTAATTCATCAATTTCCGGCTTTAATGGTTGAATCGTATTGTAGCTATATTGCCACTGTCTTTTATCACTAGGTAACTGTTTATAAATTCGTAAAAACAGTGGTTTCAAATGTTGATTGCGCCAATCAAAAACGGAATCTTCTTTTTTCCTTCCCACCATATTATTTCTAATTAAATCATTAATTTGTTTTTGCTCCTGCTTATGATCTAACAGATTATTTACGACTTTTCCCTTCATCGCATCTAATGTTTTTGGTTTTCTTTTACCACGTTCTCTCGTTGGAAAAGGTTCTACAGTTGCTACATGGATATGGATATTATCCGTATTAAAATGAATGGCTGCCGACCAGATAGAGCTTTTTTCCAATCCCTCTCTTTTTTGCATTTCCTTCATCGCAAGCCTTGTTACATCCATTAACTTTTTTTCATCCAATGTTTTTGTTTTCTCATCATAAATTCCTTGTTTCTCTAACCAGGGATTATGAAAAGAAATGACATCTTGCCACATGATACTTCCATTCTCATGAGCGGTTTTAAACATTTCCTTTAAGGACTTTTTTTCACTTTCTGTTAAACGATTTGCGTGTTCCGTAAATAGTGCCGATGTCTTTTCTGAATTCCCCATATAGTCTTGATACGTTTCGAACATTTTCGGATTCAGCTTCACTTCACTTTTCGCCTCCTCCCGATCTACATAATCAATATAGTTCTGAAATGCATCGGAACTTGGCAACACAAATTTCGTTTTTAAAACAACACCCGGTGTGATTGATGATTGAACAGGAACAGCATTACTCATTTTCAATATCCTGCATCATCATTTGAATAAACTCATTCATTTTTTCCATTGCGCTATAACAATCACTCATCATATGGATGTTCTTTTCAATGAGATTTTCTAATTCCATTTCCCTTTTATTTTGTTGCTGAAAAAATGCCAACATTTCAATTTGAGCTTTCAAAAACTTTTGCCTGGATACTCCTTTCCTTTTTGCGATTTCATCTATTTTCTTTAAGGCAACTGGATCTATATCTCTTATTTTTAGATTCACAATTTCCGCTCCTTTCTGCAATTGTGGGTAGAGATCAAAAAATAGTGAGAAGAGCATAAGGGGTTTCTGCCCCCACCGAGGGTGTGGGGCTAGGCGGAGCCTAGCGAAACGATGGGGGCAAGAAAATCCTCTAGGTGAGTACTCACTGATGACACAAATTAAACTGATGAGTACTCACTGACGATACAAAAACTAACAGATGAGCACTCAGTGAGTACTCAAATATCACTGGTGAGTACTCACTGACGACATGACTTTTTTCACTTTTTATTAATTTCTTGTGCCTTTTGCTCTAACTTTTTGATTTTATCTCGTGCAATTTTTTGTTCTCTTTTAAACAATTCAACGTTCTTTTCTGATGATTTTATTTTTGATTCTAGGGATGCTATTTTCGATTGCGTTTCCGTTTTTTCCCCATCGGTTTGATACTTCATTTCATCTTTTAGTTCTTTTACTTTTTCATAAACTGTCTTCGCATTTTCTTCTTCCAGTTTGATTGCTTTTCCATAATTTTTGATCTTTGTTTCAATATCTTTTTTGTCTCTTTCTATAAAATCTAACTCATAGGTTTTTTTGTCTTCAGCTAACAATTCATCATTTGCTTTTGTTTTTCTTTGATCAGTAAAAATCGACTGAACAAGTTTATTCGGACTTTTTGTTGATGCATTTTCTTCTTCATATTCGTTCACATCTTGTGTGAATTTACGAATATCCATTTGTTCGTTTTCACTGTTTTTATTATAAATATCAAAAGCTAATGCCCCCCAATTCGGAGATAATTCCTTTACTTCTACTACGTAATTTCCGTTCTCTTCATACAATACTTTGACAGGTAACTGAACACCTGGATTTGCTTTTTGCTGTGCTTTAAATGTATATCCTGTTTCCTCATATCCTTCTAATCGAAAGTAAATTTGTATAAAGTTTTTGTGTGGATTGTATTCCCTTTTCTCTACAATCAATTTCCCCATACCAGACAACTTAATTACTTTATTTGTCTCTGTATGGAATAGTTTTTCATCGTTTGGCATGTAAATTTTTGATGTCAAGAAAGCGAAAAAACCCAAAAATAAAAAGCTGATAATTGTTAAGTAGATCCACGACTTATTTTTTCTTAGATTGATTCTTTCACTCTTCTTACCAATCGCTCCTATCACACTCTCACCCCACCTTTTTCGTTATAAAACTTTCATATTTAACTCTTCCACACTTGTAACTCGCCATGTTTCCTTATCTTTTTTCATGATGATTCGTAACACATTGTTTACTTTTTCTTCTCGGTTTTGCGTTGCATCTGTCGTGACATTTATAAATTCAGCTAACACATTTACCTCCTCTTTATCGGGTTCATTTTCTTGTAAATAAAACTTCATTTCTATTGGTTTCGTTTTATACGTATCTCCTAATTCGTATTTATCAGTTGGATAAAATTGTTGTAATAGTTCTTCACTCATAATAGATTTTGCTTTTTCTTTTCGCTCACTGTAGCCTTCTTTTTCTCGATGAAATGATAATTGGATAAACGTTTCGGCTGTCGATAAATACGCCCTTCTCTGTTGTTCTTGTGCGGAAGGAAGCACCTTATCCAATCGGTTTTTTAAGTCATCATTTTGTTTTGTTAGTAATTCATTTGAAAGTTTTAACTGTTTTTCTTTGCCATCACTCATTGATTTTTTGCTCAAATAGATATTAAAAGCTGTTACACCTACAACTAAAATGACAAACACAATAAACAAGGATTTTCGTTTATCTTTCATATTAAATTCCCCTTTACTTCGTAATATCGTTTAGTTGTTTAGTAGCATTCCAGTATGTTTGTATTGCTGTTTTTACTGCGTCTTCTGATGGGAAATTTGCTATCACCCATAAATAAGTTTTCCCTTCATAGTGAAATGTGTCTTGTTCTATAAAGTGCGGTATCTCATTTTCTTTCAATTCTCGATGTAAAAGAAAATTTGAATCATCAACATTTTGTATCAAATAATTTGATGGTTTAATAACTTCATTTTTAAATTCCTCAAACGGCGCTTCTATTAATTTCATATTAATTTCCCCTTTACTTTTGATTTTTTTTAGAACCTTCTTACATGACCAGAAAAGACTTTTTTCCAATATGGATTATTTAAATCTTCAATGGAAACCCCTTTATTTGTTTGGCAACCAATGAAAGTATTTTTATCAATTACAATGCCAACATGCCCATCATGTTTGTAAGTATCAAAGAAAATAACATCACCCGGTTTCATATCATTTGCTGATACTTTTGTACCAATTTTATTTAATGTTTCCGTACTTACAGCTCCTATCGGACTGGTATACATCCCTACTTGTTCGAATGCCCAGCGTACAAAACTTGAACAATCAAATATCCCTCTTGCGATGTCATTTGTGTTACGTCCACCACCAAATACATAGGTAGAACGCCCTATCCATTGGCGACCTACATCGGCAACTTTTGAACCGCTACTTCCGCCACTTCCTGGATTTCCTCCACCACCAGAAACAACAGAACCCGGCTGATAATACTTTAAAACTGCATCAACATAAAGTATATCGCCATAACACGCTTGATACGGTACGGCTTCTGGTCTAAGGCAATGATACATGCCTGTATGTTTTACTTTTTGATACTGTTGTTGTGAAAATTTGATTGCTAATTCTTTCGTATACTTACCACCATTTGCGCCAACAAAATCAAAAAATCCTGTCCCGAATAGTGATAGGTAAGGATTTGAAGTTATCTCCACCTTTTCCCCCACTTCACACCGTACGTGAGACTTTCACCTCATACGGCGTTCCATCTGATTCAATTGACCTAACTTTTATATTAGAGAGAAGATAGGTGCTCGATTCGCAAGTATCCTTAGCTTATCGAACCTTTTCTTCTTTGCTTCTTCTATTTCATAGTTGGCTAAGATGGATTTTGCCTTCTCTGAATCATCATTATGAATTGCGACATGTATATCTTCTAGCACAATTATCAGGTTTTCATAGTCGTCTTTCCCGCCAAATTCCAACGGAATTTTATGGTGGCAGTGCCAACCAATTAGACCCAATTCCTGTTTAGTAATTGCACATCTTCCATACTGTGCTACAAATTTTGAAATACGATTGTCGTTATATTCCACGGTTCGATGATTCATATAAAATCGTTGCACATGTCTAAGTGTTTCTTTATCTATAGCTTTCAAGGTATCGTGAATTTCCGCCCTACCTTCTTCGGTATAATTTGAAATAGATTGGGTAAAATTCCTTGCTGATTTATGCTTTTGTGCGTGAATCGGGATTAGTACAATATCTTGAATTTTATAGAGTTTCGGATTATAGCTCCGATACCTTTTTCTCAAAGTAGATGACATATCGTGCTTAGTGGCTCTTTTCCAATCTCGCCTCAGTCGGTTATAGAGTGTTCTTATGAGATGGCAACTCATTTGGTCTAAATCTTTATTAATATGGGTTGCAGCCGCATAATAATTTTGTATGCCCATCACAACTGTGTTGTAATGCCATACTGACTCTGGCGTCTGCTTTTTACTTATTTTCTTGATAGCTTCCTTCAATTTGCCGTAGGCATTTTCTCTGGCTTTTTGACACATCCTGCTATGAGCAACATGCCGATTTCTCTTTTTCCGTGCCTTAATAGTGAATCCCAAGAAGTCACTAGATTTCTTTTGTAAGTTAACAATTTGGGATTTCTCAGTACTAATTTCAAGCTGTAGCCGTGTTTTGAGAAAATCTTTTGTTGCTTCAAACATTTTAAGAGCCGTTGGATAGTTACGACATAATATTTTGAAATCATCTGCATATCTAATGAGAAAGCATTCTTTCAAATTACTTTTCTTTAATGCTCTATATTTATCTTTTCTCGCCACATATGAGTGTTTAGTCTCTATAGTCTCCCATTGGTCACTAATCCACCAATCTAACTCATTTAAAACCACGTTAGAAAGAAGAGGACTTAAAATGCCTCCTTGCGGAGTTCCTTTATTCGGGAAACCTTCATTAATGATTTCTGCTTTTAACAAACTTGAAATGATAGACAGTAATTTTTATCTCTTATACCCATGTTCCATAACTGTTTCATGAGCTTTCCGTGATTTACATTATCAAAGAATCCTTTGATATCTATGTCCACACAGTAGTGAAAACCTCTTCCTTGACTATTCACCAATGATTTCATTCTTGCTAATGCATGATGTGTACTTCGATTTGGACGGAACCCATAACTATGGGCATGAAACTTTGCTTCACATATAGGTTCAAGGATTTGTAAAATACATTGTTGAAACAATCTATCCCATATTGTTGGTATTCCAAGAGGTCTTTTTTTACCATTAGGTTTCGGTATAAAAACTCGCCTAACCGCTTGTGGTTTGTACCAAGAGAACATTGATTTAATCTGTTCTATCACTTCATCTGTTAAAAGCGATTTTATGTCGTTGATGGTCATCCCATCGACTCCAGCTGTTACACTCCCCATATTTCTTTTTATGTTTCGGTATGCCAATTTGATGTTTTCATCCATCATCATAAGCTCTATTAGTTTATAAAAGTTGTCTCCATTTTGACTTTGCTGATATAAGCCGTCCATAATGGACTGCATATCATAATATTCAGCATGCCTAAGCTTCGCAGTTTTCTTTATAAGTCGGTGCTCCTTTCAGAGTTAACCTTTTTTAGTCTCACAAGAACCTTATAATTCGACTGATTTGCTCTATAAAATGGTTGGTCAATCTTCTGTCAGACTAATGGCTATCCCTCCATGATGTTTCCATCATTTCGTAGGTACTGTGCCATCACTCTCACCACCATAAATAAAGGTTATATGCACGCTAATCTCACGAACATTTTCCCCTTAAACATTTCAATAAAGATAAGTTCTCCATGTTGGTGGCTTTCCACGTTCCACTACTTCTATCTGTTCATGACACTTTTAGGGCTCTCCTTTAAGCCTGTTAACTGGATGCCGCCTGTAACGACATATGGGTTTTCATAACAACTATTCTTACTTACCCACATTAACGCCACGCTCGTGGCACACACATTTCTATGCGTTAAGCGTTCTAGACCCGTACATTCGGAGATTCGTCAGATTCTGCCTACCCGATGGTTTTTGTGAATCCATTCTACCCATGAGTGTTTTGTAGACTCCCGACCTATAGGCTACATCATCCACCTCTGGACAACTTTCGTAGTACTTACGTACTTTACGGTAGCTCTCAGCCGACTTTACCGAGCTTCACACACTTACAGTTCTTATCCACTGCATCATGCATGTCGGAGTATCAGAGGAAGCCCTTCCAGGCGTTACCCTTTCATTTGACTTCTCGAAATAGTAGTTCTCCTGATTTCATATCAGTGCTTAACCTTTTCAGTTAAGAACGTGTCGCACAATTGTAAGCTTGAAGGGCTGTTTTAATATGATCCATGTCCCCTGGACTCGTTACTCCGGCTCTTTCTATCGCATGTTTAAACTCCTGTACACCAGCCCAAATACTGTAGTCCGGATCTGTAATACAGTTTGGTGATTTACAATATTTCGTATTAAAAGCGCCTTCGGAACTCTGCATCGGATCACTACCACGTCCTCCGCTCTCTTGCATCATTTGAGCAAGCATTAAAGCAACAAACGGTTCCACGCCAAAGGCTTTCGCATGCTTCCGAATCGTAGGTTCCCATTTTAGAACTTCAGGTGAAACATTCATGACTTGCCCTTCACCTGTATACGTAATATCACCCGTGTCTGTTCCACTATCACTCCCCATTGCTGCAATAAAAATGCTTACTACTCCAAGTAAAAGAAAAGAAAAAAGACCCATCACAAGTAGTGCTAAAGTGATGAGCCATTTCTTTGGTATAATCTTTAAAACTAGATGCATAG
>NZ_NTVM01000065.1:0-311 GCF_002558005.1 Bacillus sp. AFS012607 | reverse complement strand
TGCAAAAAGAGAGTGCGTATCAAAATGAAAGGGGTTATTAAATGAGTACAATTAGAAGACAGGTAACGATGGATCAAGCGACAGAAGATTATATAAATGATTATATGGAAGAACACGGAATTCGATATACAGGCGAAGCAATGGGACGAATTTGCAAGGAGCATGAAGCGGCAAAAAATACAGAATGGTCGTTAAATTATGTAACGGAAGTGGTATCAAAAAACTTACATGATGTGTTAAAAAGTGAACTAACAAAAATTCGTCTTGGTGCAAATAGTGCGGATAGAAATACGCAAATTTTAATTGAGTTA
>NZ_NTVM01000064.1:0-23315 GCF_002558005.1 Bacillus sp. AFS012607 | reverse complement strand
TATATCATAAAGTGATATAAGAAGGTAGGGAGAAAATGAAATCATTAGAACAATTAACTGATTCTGTATTTTATATTATGGCAGGATTTACAAAGCCAAGACATGGCTATGCGGTGATGAGTTTGATTGAGGAGTTAACAAATGGGAAAGTAGTCATTGGCCCTGCATCACTATACACAATTATTAAAAAGTTAATAACCGAATCCTACATTGAATTATTTGATGATTCAGATTCACGTAGGAAGGTATATGTTTTGACAGACAGAGGTAGAGAAGTGTTGGAACAAGATATTTTGAGACGTAAAATGATGCTTGATTTTGCTGAAAATGGATTAAAAGGGGAGAACTAAAATGGGGAAAACAAAATACATAATGTCAAATGGGATTGCTTTTTCAGAAGAACAAGATTTAAAAAAGCTAAGAAAATATGCTGCTAAAGGATGGATTGTGAAACGTTTTAAACGAATGGGGTATGAATTAGAAAAGGGCGTTTCTGAAGATACTATTTTTAGTCTTGATATAAGACCATTAGAAGAAAATGAATTAGAAGAATATATTGAAATGTTTGAACTTGCAGGTTGGGAATATGTTTGTTCAAGTTATTATGGCGTGCACCTATTTAAGGCCAAACCTGGTACAAAACCAATTTATACAGATAAAGAAACAAAACAGGAAAAAATAAAAATACTTAGACAACCAGTCATGTCAGCAGTTGTAATTAGTATGGCCATGTCGATTGTAAGTTATTTAGTTCATTCGGTAAGTTCAGGGGTATTAAGTACAACATTTTCGATAGTTTTCTTATTTTCCCTTGCCATTACCATTCCAATGTTAATGACATTAATGGCGACCTACTACCATTCGTTTCGAACAAAATAGTAGGGGTACCGCCAGCATTTCGGAAAAAACCACGCTAAGAGTATACAAGATTTTATACAGTTTTTCGACTAATCCAGTAATAAACAAGAAAACTAAAACCGCGCCATAATAGGAATGTATAAAAAGATGAATAATTTTATAGAAAATAAAACAGGGGATTCCTTCTGAGATTAAGGTTTCCCCTTTTTCCTTGCTACTGATAATGAGACGTTATGTTAACTTGACGTGTATATGTTATATATCAAAACTCTTCATCCAGCGTTCCTCCCACATGGTACAATTAGGAGAAAGAGGAGGACTTCAAAATGATTTTAGAAGCAGTCATATTGCAAGTAAAAGACGGTATGGAGACGGAGTATGAATCGGTATTTAAGCAAGCATCTTCAATCATCTCTTCCATGCAAGGATACATAAATCATGAATTACAACGCTGTATGGAGCAGAAAGGAAAATATTTGCTCCTTGTGCAATGGGAAACTTTAGAAGACCACACGATAGGATTTCGTCAATCTGAACAATATCAAGAGTGGAAGGCATTATTGCATCACTTTTATGATCCATTTCCAACAGTCGAACACTTTAAGCGTGTAGAGTTATCACGAAACTGAACTTGACTGTCTATTAGGGCTCACCATATCATTCTGGGAAAATTGTACGTTAAGAGATACTAACCCTTGATGTTACAACCTTTTTAGAAACAACTACATGTTCAGAAAGATAAAAAACTAAGATTAATTGAACATTAATTTATTTACACACTTTATGAACATAATTATGGCTAGAAAATGTTGATATTATTGAGTTTTAACATCTGTTCATAAACATAAGGTTTTCTGGGCAGATGTCTCTTAGCGTAAGGGAAATGCTTCGAATGTGTCCAAATTGTGTCTAAACGTACAATTTTCCCGAAATGGTATGGTGAGGCCAAATATGAAATATCTTATCCGTTGAATTAGCTGTAACAAAATACTGTATGAAAAATAATTCGTAACATGATTCATAAAACATCTTTTTGTTACACCGAAATCTGATAATGGAAATAAAATACAGACTATGACCCGAAATTACATGTATCTCGGCTGAACCCCGTTTTGAGTATAATTGAAAATCTATACTCAAAAAATAGCTTTGACATATAATTTGTTTTGTTTTATAGTAAGTACCACACTAACTACTAAAGGAGTTATCATGGAAGAACTTTACAAAGAACTTCAAAAATGGGGCTTTTCGCAATATGAATGTAAAGCGTATATAGGACTTTTAAAAAATTACCCCATAACGGGATATGAAATCAGTAAAAGGTCAGGTGTACCTCGTTCAACGATTTACGAAGTGTTGGCAAAGTTAATTGATAAAGGTGCGGTTTATACAGTACCTTCTGATCCTGTAACTTATGCACCTTTGCCAGCAAAAGAGTTAATCTGTCGATTGCGTAATAACTTCGAAAATTCTATGGATTATCTTGAAAAGAATTTATCTGCTTTAGAAAGTGAACAAGAAGTAGATGTTATTCGCCGCATCAGCAGTGATGAACGTGTTGTTGCTGAAATGATTGATATCATAAATAAAGCAGAAGAAGAAATATGGTTGTCGATTTGGGAACCACAAGCCTCGTCTATAAAAAGTGCTATAGATAGACGAATAAATGAAAAAATCCATGTTTTCTCTATTCTTTTTGGAGCACCTGATATGCAGCTTGGTGTAACTACTCATCATAATTACATGGCTCCCGAAGTAGCTGAGGAACGTATGAATGGTCGATTAACGATTGTCGCACGGGACAATGAAGAAGTATTAATTGCAAATTTTTCTCCAAATATACCTGCATGGGCAATAAAAACAGAAGATCCAGCCCTGGTATTAATCGCAATGGAGTACATTAGACATGACATTATGTTCTCAGAATTAGTTAAAGAAGTTGGCCCAGAGAAAACGGAAGCTCTTTGGAAAAACAATTCTAATCTATTTCATGTTGTCACTGGAAAGCGGTTCAAATAAATTGAACCGTATTTTCTTTCATCTTTTTATAGTAGTTAGTGTGTTAGCTTCTAATAATTCAAACATAAGGAGGGAATGAAATGAGTCTGTCGAACGTCCAAGTGAATTCATCTCAGAGAGATGAAGATAGTTTTATCAAAGGAGTAAAAGATTGTATCCCTACGTTACTGGGTTATTTAAGTATTGGAATAGCGGCAGGTGTTATTCAAAAGACTGCGGGACTTAGCATAACTGAGATAACTCTAATATCTTTAATTCTCTATGCTGGCTCAGCTCAGTTTATTGCGGCAGGAATGATAGCAGCAAGTAGTTCTCTTACTGCCATTATTATTACTATTTTCTTTGTTAATCTTCGTCATATTTTACTTAGCGCAGCACTAGCACCTTATTTTCGGCATCTTTCTCCACTTAGGAACATGTTAGTAGGTTCTCTACTCACCGATGAGACATTCGGTGTCGCTATTAGCGAGGCTGCGAAAAAAAAACAAATCAGTGAAAAATGGATGCACGGTCTCAACATAACAGCTTATTTAAATTGGCTTATAGCTAATTTAGCAGGTGCATTTTTGGCACAATGGATTTCAAATCCTGAAAAGTTCGGTCTAGAATTTGCCTTGCCAGCTATGTTTATAGGAATTCTTATACTAACAATGTTAGGGCGTAGTAAAATCAAACTTGATATAGTTGTCGCAATTATATCAGTTTTCATTGCTGTGGGAAGCTCTTTCATGTTGTCCAGCAGTATGGGTGTTATTGTTGCTACAATTATTGCTTCAACAGTAGGAATGGTGGTGGAAAAATGGAAGTAAGATGGGAAGTTTTTTTGATTATTCTAGGATCAGCTATTGTAACGTTCATTCCAAGGGTCGTTCCTCTTATGGTATTAAGTCGTTTCGAATTACCAGAATGGGGAATGCGATGGTTAAATTATGTCCCTATTTCTGTTATAGCTGCTTTGATTGGTCAAGAGATATTTATACATGATGGAAAGATTGCACCCCTTACAAATAACATTGAATTTTTTGCAGCCATACCGACTTTCTTTATTGCGATAAAAACACGTAGTTTACTGGGAACCGTACTGGGAGGTATTATTTCCATTATAATTTTGCGTTTTTTGTTTCAAAACTAATTACTTTATTTGGTCAAGTGCCACGTTTAAATGCAGTAGCTATTGCAAGAAAGAATAATTATAGAACAGCATGGTAGAAGATAAGGATTGAAATCGATGTTGAATTTATACTGTAGTATACTTGAATTGAAATGGTGTTTCTCATATTAAGAATCTTATAAAGTCCCCAAAGCAAAAAGTTATGCATTTTGACTTGGAAAAGCAAATTTTCTCGTTTTGGGGTATTTACTTTCTTTAGCTTGATGGCGATGTGGCGATACCCCTATTAACTCTTCACGAGACAAGTAAACGGACCTTTATTTAATACTTAAATTATCATTCCGATTTTTACCACAAATTCTTTTTAATTGTATAGCAGGTGAGAATTTTCTGTACTTATTTCGTTTTAGCTTCCATACTTTATGTATGTAGTGCATTCTTATCAATTTTCCCCATTACTTTAACTCGTAGGGGCATTAACTTTAGAAATCTGCTAATGGATAAGCAAGTTAATAATTATACTTGAAAATGGAGTGATACGATGAATAAGACGTATGATGTCATCATTACCGGTGCTAGATGTGCCGGCTCTACCCTGGCAATTTATCTTGCTAAGGCAGGTTTCCATGTGTTGTTAGTGGACCGAGCGAATTTTCCAAGGGACACATTATCAACCCATACCTTTTTCAATAATACTGTCGCTCTTCTTCGAGAAACTGGTGTCCTGGACAAGTTATTGGAAACAAAAGCACCGCCGGTACGGGATATTAAATTTCAATTTGAGGATACCGTGATAGAAGGTCTCATCCCTGAGGTTTACGGAGAGGAAAGTTGTTATTGTATTAGAAGAACTTATCTCGATCATATTCTACTTGAACAAGCCAAATCCCAAATGAATGTAACTGTTTTAGAAGGATTTCGTGTGACGGATGTCATCCGTGATGACGAAACAGTGATAGGCGTGAAAGGTTTAGATGGCGACAACGAGAAACAAGAATTTTTAGCTCGCCTGGTAGTCGGGGCAGACGGCCGATCCTCTATTATTCGCAAACTGGTAAAAAGTGAACTCAAAATAAGTATTCCGGCAACAGTCGGCATCTATTTCGGGTATTTCTCTGGATTTCGCCACGATAATGTCCCTAAATTTGAAGTATACAAGATAAAAGATAACACAGCCATTCTCTTTCCGACGAATGATGATTTATATGTAATTGTCGGCATTTTCCCATTAGAAAATAAGGAATTGATAGAACGGTTGAAATTAAATCCGGAAAGCTGTCTACGCAATTTCTTTACAGATAACTTTCCGAATACAACAATTGGGGCGCGCTTGAAAAATGCAGAACTAGTAGAACCGGTCAAAGGCATTCTCGGATATGATAATTACTGGTATAAAGGAATGGGAAAAGGATGGGCGTTGGTTGGAGATGCAGTTTGTTTTAAAGATCCTGGCATGGCGCAGGGTATCCATGATGCTATATGTGGAGCACGTATATTATCCAATATTCTATCAAAATATAAGGGACAATCCGATCAATCAAATCAAATGTCTGAAGAATATCAAAAGGCAATAGAAGATGAGTTTATGGTTCGGTTTCACATGGGATGCCAAATTTCGAAGAATGAACGCATATCTGAACAACAGGATGCTGTCAACAAGCTAATCAGTTCCCATCCAGAGGCTATAGAGAAGTTTTTAGGGATTTACAATTATGCAAACGAGCCCGCTGCTTTAGAAAAAGAACTCGCACGAATTATGCAATCGATCTAGCAGTGATTTTAGAGATTAAGTGATTTAAGTACAAAAATAATTCACTTGTAACAATACATCTAGAAAGATATACCTTTCGAACATATTTAAAGATTACAAAGAAAAATGAATTTTACAAAACATACAAAATGTTAAACTCAAAAAAACCAGCGATATTATACACATGTACTGATATCACTGGTTTTTTATATGGATATTTGATGGTCAATTTTACAAATTATAAAAAATTACAAGCTCATTTTTACATTTTCACAACAATATTTTTGTAATATTATCTTTCTTTTCCCTCTGTTTGATTGGCTTGGAACTCCATTTTTAGCGCAATACTATCCCCTTGGAACACGTTTTGATCTGTTCCGTTTTCCTCAAATATAAACTTTATCCAAAACCAATCCATTTTCCCAGGTTTTAATCCCCCTGTTTCAGTCCACTTAGAATGAAATACTTTTTTGGAGACAATCTCTGAACTTTGTGATTTTAGTTCTGCAAGGGTTGTCTCGTATGCAGGGCTTTTTGCAGGATCCCAATCCCAAAGAAATTGTACTTTAATGTGTTTACCGAAATCTTCTGTAGTATTATTTTGTTTTAAGTCGTTTACAGTATAGTCTATTTTCATCATTAAATCTTTAATATCTAATGTACCACTATTTTTTAAATTGAATTTCTTTAATATTTTGTCCCCAGGTTTTAAATTTTCTAAGTTAAGTGAAGTAGTTGGTTGCATAGCTAAATCCAATGTACCTGCAGCAAATGTATTATTTGTTACAACTTGATCGCTAAAATATGCATATGTTCCCCCACCAATTAAAGATAAACCAAGAGCGGCTGAAACCACTCCAACACCTAATTTCTTTTTCAATGACATTTTTTGTTCCTCCCATATCATTTTTACAATTTTTCTCCCTAATTAACTAAAACGCTCCCCTTAATACAGGTATAACATCAATTGTAAGAATTTTGTATTGAAATAAGAATATTACTTATTGAGAAAATTATGTTATTATCTATTTTTATAAATTAAACGTACCATAAATAGAAAATTAGAATTCATAATTTTCTTGTTATATAGCGCTTAAATACGTTATCAAAACTTTTGCAAAAACAAATTAAGATTAACTGCCCTTTATGATAAGGATTATTCATTTATTTAGGATTATAAATATACTTCAAAAGGTAAAATTTTTGAAGTTTATAAAAATCTAGCTAATTTAGTAATTCGAAAGGTTTAAAATTGTATTTTTAAAGTGCTAAATAATTAATGGTACCTTTTGAAATATTATTGGTTTCATTTCATTAGAAATAATTCCGGCTATATAACTAAAAAATGTGATATAATATCTATTGAACATATGAATAGGATAACAACTACCTGCTGTTGGCAAGTAGCAATTTATCTAATAAAAAGATCACTTGTTTCCAAGACAAGTGATCTTTTTATATACATTACCTATACTATTTGTGAGATCCATTAGATATTTTAGTTCCCTTATTTATATTGTATACTCATTTCCCCACTCCTTTGATTTAAATACTATATCCCGTTTTCAGCAACATCGAATTATAGTATCGACTCGATATATAATAAATATTGTTTAATCTAAAAGCCTCTGTTATATTCACCTTTTATAAATCCTTCATCACTAGAGTCAAATGAATATCGCTTTTCATATCCAACTTCATATTTTTCCATGTAATTTCGTTCTTAATGTGTAAAAGTGTAAACGTGGACATTTACACTTTTACACAAGTTCACAAAAATAATACAACAATAAATTTCTATATTGTAATATAATTAAATAGACTTCGTTATTTATAAATAGGAGGGATTTCATTGGAAGACTTTGATGATGAGCTACGCCAAATTGATATGGGTCAAAAAGAAGCAATACTAGTTATAAGGGCTTACAATAGATATTTAGCAAAAACAGATGAAGACAGGGAATATGGAACAGAAGTGATTGAACGTATTAGCAATAGTGATACTACTCGTGAGGATGCTGATTTTATTATAAGATGCACGGAAGTTATTGATGATCTTATCGATAAAGTTGTCGAGGAGAAAGTAGCAAATAAAAGCTAATCTACTACTATAGGATAACCCTCCTAAAAAACATCTATCATATAGACTACGGATTATCTCTAAATGAGCTTGTTGCTTTACGAATGAAACATTTGCATTTTTAGAACTATATATTATCTATTCCTGAACTAGTGACCCAAGATATCACAGCGATAGTTCACTCTTTGTTTTTTGCCACTTTAGGTTCGAAACCTATCTTTGGAGTTATGATGAAGATGTATCAAGATTTCAAACGGAAATCTCTATTCAAAAAAATGATTAGTTTGGAGATAAAGCAGACAAATTTGAGGAAAGGGATTTCTGCATAACTTTTTCGAAATACTTTTATTTTAAAAATGACTCAGAAGCAATGCACAGCTGAAAATATTGTTAAGCGATTAGGATTTAAAACTCACATATAATTCTTTAGTCGAAAAGGAATAAAAAAACTAGTTTATTAGACAAACCACTTTTTCTTTTTACACTTTTTTCTTTTTGGTAAGTCAGGAAACTTCTTCATTGTGTCAAAAGCATGCATGAGCGTGAAATATGGATGTTTTAAAATCATTTTTGGTCCGCTCTTTTTCATAACTTCCTTAACTAAACCTTTCATTTCTGGTTTATAACAATGAATTTCGCAATTTTGACATGCTGGTTTCTTTTCTTGAAATGGACATTTTGATAAACGAAAATAAGCATAATCTTTTAATTTTTGACATTCTTCACATAGAGTATTTTGTTTATGTTCGTTTTTACAATACATATCAATCATAATGCTAATTGTTTTCTCTTCACGTTCAATTCGATTCATAAATTGGCGCCTCCTGTTTCAAAGTCTCTCTGCTTTAATTGTAAAACTTTTTAGAGAGTTTACTTGAATTTTTAATGACAGTTTTTCTAATGTTTATCTCTTTTTTAAGACTTAAATATGGTTCCTTCTTTTTCTTGTGAGCTTTGGGTACCTTAACGACTTGAACAGCAAGAGTTCACTTGATTTTTCCACGTTATTAATTGATTCTATTGGAAGGTGGGGAGTATTTGAAGTTTACTGCTATATCAAATAATTCAGCCTTAGAGCATGCAATCTGCGTTTTGTTTCAGGAGCACTATACAATTTTTAAATTAATGAATATGTGCTGGTACCGCTTTTTATAAAATTGGATTTTTAGCGGAATAAATGTTAAGTTAATTTTACATTTTGTTAATTATGGTATACATTGAAGGGAAGAGGTGGTGAACTTGACTATTTTTAACAAAGTAAAGGAAATTAGAGCTCGTTTTAATTTCACACAAAGTGTATTAGCTGAAAAAGTTGGAGTGACGAGGCAAACGATCGCAGCAATTGAAAAAGGGGATTACGTCCCTTCATTATTATTAGCATTGTCAATTTGTGATGTGTTTGATTTGAAGATGGAAGAAGTGTTTGTATTAAATAAGGAGGAAGAAGAGGATGAATAGATTGATGATTTCTTATATGATTAATGTACTTATTACGGCATTATAGAACTTGCCAATATTATTGACGCTAAGAAAGTAACTTTTGAAGTATCATTAAATATTACACCAGTCTTATTTTTATTAGTTATAGGTATTGTAATAACAATTTTTTATAAAATACAGAAGAAGAAATATAACGCCCTTTCATATCTGATGTATCCACTATTGTTTCCCCTAGAAGACGAACGTGAAAAGTTAATTACTGAAAGAGCTTGTCGTACAGCATTTGTTTCAGTATGGTATGTGTTAATCATCGCAATTGGATTTTTAGTGCTTTCTCCTATTTTTAATATGTATATTCCAGGATATCCCTTATATATTGTATTTAGTGTTTTCTTTATTCAAATGACAGTTTTTTATTTATCTTTATACCGATATAAAATAATGTAAAGTGAGACCCTCTTGTAAAAGCAAGAGGGTTCCTTTATATGCATGATTTATAGTGATTCCCTTAATAATTTTCTATTTTCTAACATATCATTTAATAGAATCTGTCCCATCATCATTGCAAAGTTATCCCTGGTCTTTGTATAGTAGTCATTAAGTTTTAACAGATAGTCTTTCCTGGGGACATAGGTGATTACGAATCCACGGTTTATTTCTTTAGGAAAAGGAATATATATATTCTTAACATCCTGGTTTGTAGTGTTAGAATTTTTAAATACTAAATCATTTAGATTACTAAAAAATTCTTTTCCATTAGAGATAGGTTGGATTTTTTTAGCTATGTGAACACCATTATTATTTTTATTTGAAGCGATTCCCCATATAATTACACCACCAGAAGCATGAGAAAAAAACGATATACTTTTTTCGTAATTCTTTTTATCATCTATTGAAAGGGCACTATTTGTACAGTTTTTTTTGCATTGAAATGTAAGGAATATATTCTCTTCTTGCTGTGTAATGATCATTTTTTGAATGTATGAAAATCCTTCTTGTTGAAACTTTATAAAAATCTTCTTCGCATTCGCCAAATTAAACATTCTCCTTTTCTGCTTTTTAGCAAAATATTTAAAAGAGTAAATCAAAACAAGTAAACTTTGTATAGGAAATATATTTTTTAGAATTCTAATGCTTTTGATTTATTTTTTATTGTATTAATATCCTGGCATTGTTGGGAGAGCTGGGTACATTCATGAAAAGCAAAATGTTTACATCCTACACATTTCGCTTTATTCAAATGTCTTAAAGCACAGTTAATTGCTTCTCCTGTATGATTAAAAAAGTTCTCTTTTCCAATCTCAGCATATAATCCATTTTTAATTAGATTTGTTTTCAACTCTGATTGAGCCCCTGAAATGAGAAGTACGCCACCTTGGTTTTTAAAATGTTGGACAATATTCCTAAAGTAGGCTTCGCCTGTTGTGTCAATAAAAGGAACCTTGCCCATACGTAAGATTAGAATTTTAGGTCTATAATGAATTGTCGCTAAAATGTTTTGTTCGAATGTTTGCGCAGCTCCAAAAAATAATGGACCTTCTATTGTGTAAATACTAATTTGAGGGCAATCATGAGCATTATTTACCACATGCGGTAATAATTTTTCATTCTTTGTTGTATGATCAGGAAGCACTTTTGACATCACAAGCATATTACTCATACGTTTTGTAAACAAAATAATAGCTAAAATAAGACCGATTTCCACAGCCGTTGTCAAACTTGTAAATACAGTAAGGGAAAATGTTACTAGTAATACAAGAGAATCTCCGGTCTTCATTTTAAGTATATGAACAAAATGCTGTTGCTCACTCATATTCCACGCTACAACCATTAAAATAGGAGCCATACTAGCAAGTGGGATGTGCGAGGCGTATGGAGCTAGCAGTAGAAGCGTAAATAACACAAATACTCCGTGAATCACACCGGACATGGGTGAAACAGCGCCACTTTTAATATTCGTTGCTGTTCGAGCAATTGCTCCAGTCGCCGGAATTCCTCCAAATAATGGGGTAACAATATTAGCAATTCCTTGACCAATAAGTTCTTTATTACTGTTATGTTTACTATTTGTCATCCCATCCGCGACGACAGCAGATAAAAGGGACTCAATACCGCCCAACATAGCAATAACAAACGCAGGGCCAATTAAATGTTGGATACGCTCTATTGTGATCTCTGGTATATCAAACTGAGGTAGTGTATTTGGAATCGTACCATATGCTGTACCAATAGTAGGTACATGACCTGAGAAAAATATAGTTGCAATTATAGTTGAAATCAAAACACCTACTAATGAACCCGGTACTTTTGGCAAAATTTTTGGTGTTACGAGTATAACGAAAAAGCAAATCAAAGCAGTTACTACATTATAAAAATTAGTGGTACCGATATGAGTAAATATTTCTTTCAAGTTTGCTATAAAGTCCTCATGTTTTTTTATGCCTGTTAAACCTAAAAAACTAGCAATTTGTCCAGTGAATATAATAGCAGCAATACCTGAAGTAAAACCAATTGTTACAGGACGTGGTATGAACTTAATTAACGAACCTAATTTAAAAATTCCCATAAGGCATAAGATAATTCCAGCCATCAAACCAGCGAGTAGTAAATTTTCATACCCATAAGTAATGACAATCCCTAAAAGAATGGGAACAAAAGCCCCTGTAGGCCCTCCAATTTGATACCTTGAACCACCAAATAGAGAAATAAGTATCCCGGCAATACACGTTGTATAAATTCCATACTCTGGTTTTACACCAGAAGCTATGGCAAAAGACATAGCAAGAGGAATCGCAACAACTCCAACAATCAGTCCTGAAAGAAGATCTTTTTGAAAATGCCCTAATGAATATCCTTCAAACCTTCCCGTAAATAAACCTCTCATTACAAACCCTTCTTTTCTCTTTTTAATAAACCCGGATTACAACTATGTGTCGCATTCGTTTTATACAGGAGGATTTAATTTTTATCAAAGAAAACGACATCCTAATACTTACTATAAGTTTTGCTTAAATGACGTTCTAATTTTCCTATATCTCCACCTTGTTGTACATGGAATTGTAATCTTTCCGCTAGAAGTTCTCCAGCTCGACTATCTAGCTTCTTCGTATCAATAAACGTAGTGACTTTTACTTTATCTGGAGTAATATCTCTACGAAACATCTGTCCTGGAATTTCAGTCCAAAAATGATTCCATTCTTCTAATAATCCTATTTGATCAAACAAAAAGTTCTGAATGCCGCATAACCATGCTGTACAAGCTGTGTTCCTTTTTTGACATCCAATACCATCTTGTAAATGTTGACATGAAACGCAACAAGAATACCCACTTTTAATGCAAACATTACAAACGTGATGAGCTCCTATAGAGTGAAATATCTCAATTCCATGTTGGATGATATCTTCTCTTTTAGCCTCATTGCTCAATTTATTCCTCCTTTACCATTTCGCTTTCTGCTTCATCTAGCTCTTCTAACATAGAAATTGTATCAATTAAATGATTGTTAAAAATTTTCCGCGCAACCACTAATAAATTCATAATCATAGGATCTCGAAGGGAGTATAATACTCGTTTTCCATCTTTAGTGCCAACAACAATATTTTTCGCGCGTAATACACTTAATTGTTGAGAAACTGCAGAACCTTCTTTTTTAAGAATGCTTTGAATTTCATTTACACTTTTTTCACCTTCTGATAGAAGTTCCAAAATACCTATTCGTAAAGGATGCGATAAAGCTTTAAAAAAATCTGCTTTAAATTGTTGCATTTCGGTTCCCATTAAAACACCTCTAGTATTTATTTACATTTAACATTTCAGAAGTATTCTATACATCTTCAAATGTTTGAATATGTATAGAATACTTCTAAAGCCAAGAATTATCAATACAAATTTAGAAACTTAACATAGGTAAATAAATGGTTTTTGGTTGAAATTACGATACTTTCTTTCGTACACAAAAATCTTATGTATCCTAGACTATACTTCTAGAGAAACCTTATACCGACAGGTTCAAAGGCGATTGAATACGGGAGAAATAAATAATGCATTTACATGAATAGACTCAAATAACGAAAAAACATTAAAGAAAAGAGGATTTACGGATCTATAAGAACGGAATATTTATTCAAGTAAAGGTGATCTGTAAAAAAATGTAACAATCTAGTTGTAGTATGACGAATAATGAAAAGAACCCGTTAGTAAAAAACGGATTCTTTCCACTAGGTGTGCAAGAAATTCAAGGTGACTCTGATAAAATCACTTGTATTTTTTTAGTGCACGCACAAGTTTGAACAAAATATTTATTTGAACGTAAAAAGGATTTATTCAAGATAAAGATGCTTTTTGAAAAAGTAGGTGAACGACTAAAGGGAATTATTGAAAGACAAATTAATTTTGATGGGTTACTTGAAGAGTCGAGGGCAATTGTTATACACATTGATAAATAGTTGGTTACTTATATATTTTCTGAATTAGTAATTATAGAAATTAAAGAAGATGTATAGACTTCATATCCCTAATTCAGATTCACTATATTTGATAGATTACCTGTATTTGTAAAAAAAATATTAAATACAAAGAGGTATTAAAACTACATAAATATAATATATAAATTTAAGGATAAACAAATCCATTAAAAGGTGATAATTTAGTATGTTTACAAAAAATTAGTAGAAATTAATAGTAATGTTTTGTTTGTTGATGTGTATAAGTGGAATTAATATTAAGAATATTCAATGTTAATAATATCAATTTACTATAGTTTACAATTATGTAAAACTATAACCAGGGTGAATTTTCTTTAAAACTTATCACTAATAAAGATTTAAAGAAGTTTTTGTTTCATTTTCCATCAAGAAAAAAAGCCAATTTTTATATTCATTGGCTTCTTTTAAATCTATACTTTTTTTCATTTATAATTTTACCACATCATCAACATTTGTATAGATAAATAATTTTAAAATTCAGACTAAAATACCTGTTGTTATGAATGGAATTGTAGGATTGTTTGGAGTTGGGTTCAAAAATGGATAGACTTGTTCAAATAGGATGAATCAAATCTATTAGAATTAGAAAACGCTGTCATTAGTGGTGTAATATTGGCAACTATTATACCGCAGAGATTGGAATTATGAATAGTAGAGAAACGAGAATTTGTATTTTAGATTTGCAAGATCATCATACTAGTAGTGTACATAAATATTGTATTGATGATTGAAAAATTGGAAAAGCAGTATGTCAAATAAGAACGGAATTGATTTTTGATGAAAAGGCCGCTAAAAGAAAAATAAAATTGAAGTGGAATTACACTTGCTAGCAAGCGCTGGTGTTAAGAAGGAATGGATATTTATAAGAAATGTACATCAATTTGAATGTCACATAAGTAGTTTGCGTAAACAGCAAAATCAATGTGGGTTGTAAATAATTAATTAAAAGTTGTAATAGAAGTGATAAGGATAGAAGTATTAATGGCCTTCTTATAAGTATTATCTGAGAAACTAGCAAGAATTGCAGATAGCGAAGTAGGATGCAAGAATTTATCAAACAAAATGAGGTGAATGAGACATGAAAGCAGTTGCGAAAAAAGCACAAATGATACGCCTAGAGGGGGAGGAGTTTTGTAATCGTCAAGCGGATGAAGAACAGTATAATGCCGAGCAGTGTAATATAGAAAGAGAGTGTATCAAGCTAGACAAAAAATCAGCTAAAAATCGAACGACAGAAGAAAAATGGGATGAAAGATGTAAACAAGCAGTTCAATTATTTAATCATGGAACCGAATATCCAGATATTGCGAAAATAGTAGGGTGCAAAGTGAGTAGTTTGTATAGAGAGCTGAAGAAACGTGGAGTATTAGAAATGCCAAAGCAAGCGGCACCCTCTAAAACATTAAGGTCACCCATAATACCAGCAAAAACAAAAAAATCTAAGTTTGAACGATATAAAGAGTATTATATGTATAAGTAGAAGGATTAAAGGTTATATAGTTATTTATCTGAATAATAACTGCATCTAAGATTCTCTATTTTTCGATTTATCACAAAGTACACTTTTAGACATTACATTTAAAATTCTTATTAACTCAGCTTTGGGGGATTAGTAAAGATACCAAAATATCAAAAAGATACATTTGAATAAATATTAAGGGATTTTTGAGCACTTGCTCCTTAATTGTCGCTAATATGGTTAGTGCTACACACTCTTATGAAATGTATTAATCAAGCTGTACACCATATATAATTAATAGTCTTAATATATAGGTAAATATATATGGCTTCTGCAATTGGAGGAGATATATAATGTTAACTGAATTACAAAAAAAGTTTTTCTTAAAATTAAAAATTCCCCCAAGAGAAAATGTGAAATTTGAAGATTTACATAGAATTCTTTTGCAGATGGGGCACTTATTACCTTATGAAAACTTAGACATCATGGAAGGAAATACGAAAGAATTTTCTAGAGAAAATATTGAAGAAAAGCTGCTTTTAAAGAATCGTGGCGGATTATGCTATGAAATTAATTCTTTATTATATTATTTTTTGTGTGATTGTGGATTTAATGTGTATCGAATAGCTGGAACTCTATATGATCCAAAAACAAGAAAGTGGAACCCTGATGATGGCCATGCACTTATCGTTTTACAACACAAATATGAAAACTATATTATAGACGCCGGTTTTGCATCCTATCTCCCTTTACATCCTGTTCCTTTTCACGGTGACAGCGTGACTTCTGTAACGGGTGAATATCGTGTTCGTAAACAAAATACGGAGAAAGGAACCCATGTATTAGAAATGAAAAAAGGAAAAAATGGAGAAACTTCACATTTTTTTGATTCGGATCTTAGTGATACCTGGTCTATCGGTTATGCTTTTTATTTAAATGCAATTAATGAAAAGAAAGTGAATGCTATACAAAACATGGTTATAGAGCATCCAGAATCACCAGTAAATAAGGCGAATATTATTTGCAAATTAATTGAACACGGGCATATTGCACTTACTAAGCAAAGTTTTACAGAAACCCGGCATGGAAAGAAAATTAAAAAAGAAATAACAGAGAAACAATATCATCAAATACTTAAAAATGAATTCAATATTTTTTAGACAAGTAAGATGTAGAAAGTAAACTATAAGATTTTCAACGTATTACGCCCTCATTTGTAGAAAAATGGGGGTTTTTAATTAATAAGTGCTTAAAAAGTTCTGTAATATTTTTATTTTTATGAATTTTTCTATTGTTAATAGGATAAATTCAGCGATATGTAACTTAAATTTATAACGAAATACTATAAATGCTTATTGAATAACAGTGAAAATAACATTAAATATATCCATTTTATTAAAATGGTACTACATTCATGGGGAATTTGTTCAATTGTATATAGAGAGATATTATTTTAAATAGTTATTAATAACGAAAGAGGAGAGGGAAAATTATGTTCAATCAAAGAACAAGAAATGGCGTCAAAAAAATCCTAGCAATTACAGAGCTAGTACGGTGTTTTCGATGTTTGGATCATCAATTTCTATCATAGAGGCGGCGTCTGCTCCAGGAGTTTATGTTACACCTAAAAATAGTGTTTCTTCAGATATTATTAGTATAGACTGGTCTCCTGTTCAAACAGCACCTTATACATATTGGGCTGTACATAACTGGAACCAGGGGGGAGAAGCTGGTGGGTATGCTGGATTCCAACAACAAAGCGGTTTTGATGAAAATGGAAAGCGTACTTTGCACTTTGCAGTTTGGGATCCTATTTCTTCTAAGGAAGCAATAAAAGCAGAATATGTATCCCCTACATCAGTTGCAAGTAATTTTGGTGGAGAAGGAACAGGTCTTAAAATTCAGACGACATATGATTGAAAGAATTATAATTGGTATCGCATGACAATGCGTTCTTGGCAAGAGAATGGACACACAAAATTTGGACAGTGGTTAAAAGATGTTTCAAAAAACCAATGGAAGCTTATTGGGATTATGGACTTTCCAGTTCCTAACGTTACATTTAACTATGGACAAACGCTGTTTCAAGAAGACTGGCTTGGTAATGGACAAGATGTAAGAGAGGCACGTGTAAAAGATGGATATGGAAGAAATATCTCAGATAAAAAATGGACATCTTGGAATACTCAATCAATAGAGGGGCAAGAGCCATTGAATAATAATTGGGATGGGGGAGCTACTTCAGAATATCTTTGGTTTAAGGCTGGGGGAGACTCTCGATCAACTATTGGAACAGGAAAAACATTTACGTTAAATCAACCTAGCCAACCTGAAATAGGAAAACTAGATTATGATGTAAAGTCTATGTATTATGAAAATGAAAAATTAAATATAACTTGGCAATTAAAAGATAGTAGTACACCTCAATTTAAGGGGAAAATTGAAATTTATAATATTGAAAATATGACGGGCCAACCGATTAATGTAATTAATGATATTAAATCTTATCAAAATGGAATCAGTCAATCTATATCATTACCAACAAATACTTATGCAAAAATTATATTAACAGATATATTTGATCAAACTGTGGAAAAAAAGGTAAAAATCAAAAATGAATCTCCAAACATTTTAGAAGGGGATCGGTTTGCATGGTCCATGAAGGGTATAGGAGATTTTGAATTTGCAAAACTTAATTTAAATAAATCAACAGAAGAATTGCAAGTTAGTTTAATAGCAGGTACACCACACAATTATTTTGATAGTACGTATGCAAGTATTAAAGTACAGGATACATCAGGTAAAGTGGTATATAACAAAGAGGTTTATGGGAATACCCAACAAAATGCTGAATCAAAAACAGTCCCAGTAAAAGTAGGCAATTTTATTGAACTTACACATCTAGAAGGTGGAGAGAGAGCGACATTAACAAATCTGGATAATAATAAACGCGAAAGCTTTGATAAAAAAGTAATATATGAAGTTACAAAGGATGGCCTGAAGAAAGTAAATCAAATTGTTAATCCGAAACCGGACACAGAAGCTCCAACACAGCCACAAGGATTATATGCAAGCAATGTTGCATCAGACAGTGTAGAGCTAAAATGGAATCCTTCTACAGACAATGTGGGTGTAAAAGAATATCAAGTGTTACGTGATGGACAATTAATTCAAACTGTACAAGAAACAAAGTTTACTGATCAAAACCTTACAGCTAATAAAGAATATAAATATACTGTAAAGGCTGTAGATAAGGCTGGAAATATCTCGGTTCAAAGCAACATCCTTACAGTAACAACAAAGAGTCAAAATGTAACGTATGAAAAATGGGATCCCAAAAAGGCATATACAAAAGGAGATAAAGTAGAGTATCAAGGGAAATTTTATGAAGCGGTTCAAAGCTATCAAGGAAATGGAGATCCTACTTGGATATTTGCCTTGTCTTTATGGCAACCATTTAAACTAATATAAAAGTCTTTTACTTAAATTTTATATATTTGTTTAGTGGTCGCAAAAATATGTTTAGATTTTAGCAGAAGATTTCAAAATTGTAAGGGGAAAACTTAAAAACTGTATATAAAGTAAATGGTAGTAAAAATACCAAATCTGAATTTTGTTAAGAAAATGTATTGAAAAAATTGATTATATTAAGTGGGAAATAGCTTTATCACTGAGAGAAAAAAACTGTACACAGGGCATCTAAAAAGATACCTTAGCAATAACGACAATTAGGGAGAAGTATTAACTAAGGTATCTGGGTGGATGGTTGCATAGTAAATATGCAATTTTGAGCATTGTTGAATGTATTGGGATATTCAACAAGTTCAGAGTAACACAAAGTTTCTGTTAATTCAGCCGGTAAATTTGTCCAAAAAATACGAAGCTATAAATTCATTTTGTACCTCTATTGTGGATTTATAGACTCTAACAAACATGTGATTTGAATTTAAAAGAATACTTTTATAGACTTTTACTTGTCTATTATGAAAAATATACGATTTAGGAAAGTTCCTGAGCATATCATTAAGATTAGGTCACAGGATATATATAACCCTTAAATCATGAGACTCGAAAATATCTATGCATATCTTGTCATAACACCAAGACTTTTGGTAACTCTTTATTAATTAGAGGAGATGTCATGTTTGATGAGAATGATAAGCTGATTAGGAGGCATAGAGATGGAACTAACTAAATTGGAAAAGGTAATTGTTATTAGTACTTTTGTTCAAGGATTAGGTGAGGAATTCCTTAAAAATAGCAAGGACAATCATTCTTTAAAACAGCTACTTAGAGAGATAGAAAAGGTGTTTAATGATTCAACATCAAATCAAATGCGAGAAGCAGCTGAAAGTGTACTAGAAAAATTTATTTATGATTTAATAAAAGAAAACAATCTGCCACTACCAAAAATAAATTAAGATTTATTGGAGAAAGAGAGGGCAGTAAGGAAATACCTATAAGGAATCGCTACAGTTTCCCTATAAAAATCAATATCAAGCTTGCATAAAGAATAATATATAAAGAGATTATTCTCTTTATATATGCCAAAAGTCAGTTATTTGTTTTCGAGAATCATGTTTTCTAACTATCTTCATTATTTTCTGCATTGTATTTGGTGATGGCACATAATCCTTGTCATTACACAGTTGACCTAATGTATTTCTGTTTACCTTACTAGCTTTAGAAAAATCCTGAATTGAGTAATTGTAGCTAGCTAAAAATTTAGCTAGCTTTGTTCTATGTCTCCCAATACCTCTACCCCACACGTTAATCTCCTCCATAATCTTTTTTAATCATCCTTGTCCGAAATGCAAAAAACTATACGCAATTGCACAGAAAAATTTGCATATTGTACAAGCTATTCACAATAAGATGTATCAAGGTTGCTACCAAAGTAGCTATCAAGATACCTCTACCAAACTTCTAAGTTTGTAAGCCCATGTATCATCGACATTCAAAATTCTGTTTATAAAGGGGAAATTTATATGTTAACTACATTTATCTCTTTAGGAGCTTTAGGAGTAACGACAATTGGAGGGGCATTGTTAGAAAAGCATCTTGTAAAAAACGATTATGTTGCAGCAGCGAAACTTGTAAGCGATGGAATATATCATGGAATAAGGATAGGTGGAGTTTGTTTCATTGGTTATGTATTCATTCAAATTGTGGTGATGTTTTAAGGAGGAAATTACATGGGGATTTTAAAGGATTGGCTTCATAAACAAACTTTGAAGAATCGACTTATAGAGGTGTTTGTAAAGGCAGGTTTATATGTAGATCATCAAACACGAGGTGGGAAAGTACCCATTTACCCGAAGATACATGATATTTCTTCCTCAAAAGAAAAGGTTCGATACATATTTACCATTCCAAACGGATTAGATCCGAAAACCATTGAAAAGAAGTGGTTTTGCTTTCAACAAATATTAGGGCGTAATGTAGCAATTGAAGGTGATATTAAAAGATTTGTACTTAATGTGTTTCATTCGGATGCTGGGCTACAAGCATACAATTACAGTTATAAGAAGTGGCAGCCATTACTTATACAACATCATCTTCCTGTAATTGTGGGGCGTGACCAATTTGGAAATATGATTACGTATGACATGATTGCTTCAAACACGCCGCATCTTCTAATTGCAGGAGAGACGGGGAGCGGGAAAAGTAGTATGGTACGCGTTGTACTGTCTACACTTATTCAATATATGTCTCCTGATAAATTACATTTGTACCTGGGCGATTTGAAGAATTCCGAATTTCATTTCTTGCGAAGGGTGAAACACGTAAAAGAGGTTTGCATGGAAGAAATAGAAATGAAGATTATGCTGCAGAAAGTGTGGAAGGAAATACGCGAACGCAGAAAACTAATGGAAGAGTATGAAGTGGATCATATCGATGAATATAACAAAGTGAATACCGATAACCAGAAACCGTATATCTTACTTGCTATCGACGAAGTGGTTATGTTGCAAGATGAAAAGGAATGTATGTCTATAGTTGAAAAAATATCGGCAGTCGGAAGGGCACTTGGAGTTTTTTTAATGCTAAGTATGCAACGACCTGATGCAAAAGTGTTGGATGGTAAGCTAAAGCTCAATATGACGGTTAGAATGGGCTTTAAATGTGATAGTACAATTAATAGTAATATTATGGGTACTCCTGGTTCAGAACGCTTGGAGCAATCTGGCCAAATGATATTAAAGTTAAATGGATTAAAGAAAGTACAATCTCCTTATTTAGAATTAAGTAAAGCCAAGAAGATAGTTGAACCTTATCGCGTTCCGAAAGAGAATATAAAGTTGCAAAACCTACCACAAGAAGAAAATCAATTATTCGGGGTGTTAGATTATGAGGAATAGAGACAAAGCCATACTAAACAATTTGAAGCGTTTTAGATGTATGTCTCGTGATGACATTATTGATTTGCATTTTCAAGGATTAAAGAACGCGGTTACATGCTGTAATACGGTGATGAAGCGATTAAGAAGAGATGGTCATGTGAATGCCAATATCTCGCAACAGCCATACATTTACTTCCCTCAATCCAGCACACTTCGCAAAACTAGCCAAAAGATTCCCCACTTTCTAGGCATATTAGATGTGTATAAACAGCTTATCTATTATGAAAAACCTAAACTGTTTAAAGTGGAGCCAAAGTATGGTAAAGAATTCATGGAACCTGATGCATTTACAATTTGGCGTAGATCTCCATTTTTCATTGAAGTCCAGAAGTCAGTTTACAGCAAAAAAGTTATGCAAGATAAAATAAATAGGTATGAATTATACTTCCACAGTCAGGAATGGTATAACGAATCTTGGCAGCCAAAAGAATCTAAATTCTTTCCATCAATACTTATAATTACTGAAAAGTATTATAATATCAGCTCTTTTAGCCTACGTATTTTTCAAGCTTCTTCAATTAGTAATTTCTTGAATAGCCTTGCTGTAAAAGCACAGTAACAGTCCCTAATTAGGTTTTTCTTTCTAAAGAGGTTTCTTAATTTACATCTACGTTTATTAGGTCATCATTGACTGAATGAGTTCATATATTATTTTGCCAATGTGAATTCTAATACAGTTTCTGTTATTAATACAAGTAGCAATGCTGTTATCGCAACAATTTCAGTATATACACTCCTTAGTGGTATTTCTATAACACTAAATGGTTAAAAAGCTTTTGTAGTAATAGAAGCATTTTTCGGAATCTATTTCTTAACGATTCGTCTCTCATCAATAACATATGATAATTGATATTAATCAGTATCTTTTATTTGATACAATCGTTTGATTAGGCGTTCTTAAGTAGTGTTTATTAACCTTCCGGGAACATAGTTACTTTCAGCGCATCGTCTCTTTAGTTACCGAATCAATTCCACATACTTTTGGTAGGAGGAATATTACCTGGGATTTCGAAAAATGTTTACATATCCTTATAACAATAATTGATATTGGATGTTTTCTACCTTAAAAGCTAGTTAGGCGATAAAAATAACATGAATGGACATAATAAGTTTGGTAAATTCATGTATTATTTTTTTAATCCTAGGTATTATATTGCTTATAAAAGGATGTGTTAGAAGTGAGAATTGGAGTGGTTAAAGAGATAAAAAAGGGAGAAGCACGTGTAGGAATGACCCCTGAAAATGTTCGGAAGTTAGTTGAAGAAGGGCATCAAATCTTAGTAGAAAAAGATGCAGGTATTGGATCAGGATATACAAATGATGAATATACAGGCGCAGGTGCAAATTTAGTAGCACAAGGAGAAGCTTGGGAAGTCGATATGGTAGTTAAAGTAAAAGAACCATTACCTGAAGAATATCGTTACTTTAAAAAAGATCTTATAATCTGGGGTTTTTTACATCTGGCTGCGTCGAAAGAGTGTGTCGAAGCACTGAGAAATGCTGGTACTACTGCAATTGCAGGAGAAACAATTAGCAAAGATGGTGTTTTGACATTATTAAAGCCAATGAGTGCAATTGCTGGGCGTCGTGCTGTATTCATGGGAGCATATTATTTAGAAAAACAACATCAAGGAGAAGGGATTTTATTATCAGGTATTGAGGGAATTCCTGCCGGAAATGTAGTTATTTTAGGTGGAGGGAATGCTGCA
>NZ_NTVM01000063.1:0-1190 GCF_002558005.1 Bacillus sp. AFS012607 | reverse complement strand
ATAATCCGAGAACGCTTCTATAGTTTTTAAAATCTCTTCATCTTTCACGATTTATCCTCCTCTCATGCTTATTACTGCCCTAATACTTCTTTTGCTGTCCAATTCACTCTTTCATTCAATCTGTCAATACGAATAATCAATTTCCCTTTTTGTTCCCGATCTACTGAAAGGAAAAGAACCGCATCTTCCAGACCAAGAATGACCTCATTTTCTTCTGTTACAAATGGCGAGTAACTATCTAAAATCAATTGCATTTTATCCGTTATTGTTGGTACACCCATTACCTCTTCCCCCTTTATATTTGGATTCAAAAAAGCACTCAATCATTTGAGTGCTTTCTAACTTGTTATTTGTTCTTTTTCTTCTAAATCACGCAAGATTCGATTAATCTTGTTTTCGACTGCTTGATAAACACTTTTGTCGATGTGGTCATTGTGAGCTAACATTTGAAATTCACTGTAAAACTCACCCATTTCTTGATTTTCAACTTCATCTATTGCTTTTCCTAACTGCGCTAAAAAGAACTTATCAACCAGTTTTAAAACTGCTAAATCAGATTCAAAAAATTCGCTAACCGTTTTTTCTTTCCAATTTTCAATGGAGAGGGAATCAAATGGGCTATCTTCCTGCTGAAACGCCTCTTCTGGAATCTCTTCATCAATTCCCATCATGGTTGGTTCTTCTATTGGCTGCATTGTCTCTACTGGTGGTAAATCTTCCTGTTTCGGCTCTGATGTTTTTTCCTTTCTTTCTCCTAAAAAATCTACAATGAGTGAATTTGGATTTACGTCATCATGTAGGGAATCAATATCTATATCTAATATAGATTTATCTGTATCGAATTCTACGCCTAAGTACTCCCATCTGTATTTTAAAGCTGTTTCTCCCGTATTATAAATTGGGCGAGGTCTGATCCGTTTTCTGTTATTATCCTGACGTTTTATAACACGAATAACGGCACTTTCACCTTCTTTAAAATTCATAAGTTCATTTGCTGTTAACAGTGGTCGTTGATCTAGACTTTCCGTTTTATTTTTATCAGTAGAAAGACCTTTTCCGCTTCGGGAAGATAGATTAATCGTCTGATTCCCTAGTTTTTTGGAAACTTTTTCGGCGGTTTCTTGATCGTTCGTTAGAATGTAGATGGTATTCCCACAGTTTCCATCAATTGTATCTGCATCCTCACCATA
>NZ_NTVM01000062.1:0-214 GCF_002558005.1 Bacillus sp. AFS012607 | reverse complement strand
TAGAAGCGTTCTCGGATTATCTTCAAGTAGGAGACATCGTGAATTATGTATTGCGTTGGCTAGGATGGTTCCTAATTGTAGGCTTATCTTTAGTTGTAGATGCTTTAGAGGGTGTGACAGATGCCATTCTGGGGATTAAAGGATTCTTTAATTCACCGGAAATACAAAATTTTGTTGATATGTTATATCCATTGTTTGTCGTTCTTTTAGCCAT
>NZ_NTVM01000061.1:0-623 GCF_002558005.1 Bacillus sp. AFS012607 | reverse complement strand
ACCAACTGAGCTAATGGCTCGTAAATGGCTGGGCTAGCTGGATTCGAACCAGCGCATGACGGAGTCAAAGTCCGTTGCCTTACCGCTTGGCTATAGCCCATTAATATTTACTAGTATGGTTATCTTCTCAAAAAAATAAACCCTTTCAGGTTATTTTAAAGAAAATGGTGGAGGGGGGCAGATTCGAACTGCCGAACCCGAAGGAGCGGATTTACAGTCCGCCGCGTTTAGCCACTTCGCTACCCCTCCGACATTTAAACATATATGGTGGAGGATGACGGGATCGAACCGCCGACCCCCTGCTTGTAAGGCAGGTGCTCTCCCAGCTGAGCTAATCCTCCAAAAGTGGTGACCCGTACGGGATTCGAACCCGTGTTACCGCCGTGAAAGGGCGGTGTCTTAACCACTTGACCAACGGGCCAAAAATTTAAAAACTTTTCCAAGCTTCCAACCGGGCTTGAACCGGTGACCTCTTCCTTACCATGGAAGTACTCTACCAGCTGAGCTATGGAAGCATAATGGCTCCGCAGGTAGGAATCGAACCTACGACCGATCGGTTAACAGCCGATAGCTCTACCGCTGAGCTACTGCGGAACAATACAAGCCTGGCAACGTCCTACTCT
>NZ_NTVM01000060.1:0-299 GCF_002558005.1 Bacillus sp. AFS012607 | reverse complement strand
CCAACTGAGCTAATGGCTCTTAATGGCTGGGCTAGCTGGATTCGAACCAGCGCATGACGGAGTCAAAGTCCGTTGCCTTACCGCTTGGCTATAGCCCAATAATTAAGAATGGTGGAGGGGGGCAGATTCGAACTGCCGAACCCGAAGGAGCGGATTTACAGTCCGCCGCGTTTAGCCACTTCGCTACCCCTCCGACATATATGGTGGAGGATGACGGGATCGAACCGCCGACCCCCTGCTTGTAAGGCAGGTGCTCTCCCAGCTGAGCTAATCCTCCATTTTGCCTGGCAACGTCCTAC
>NZ_NTVM01000005.1:0-371975 GCF_002558005.1 Bacillus sp. AFS012607 | reverse complement strand
CTTACTTGTGGATCTTTCCACGCCTCTACTAACTCTTCTTTTGTAAACTTGTAGCCTTTTGACATTTCATTCATCCTCTCATTTTGTTTTTTATTTTTATTTACAAATCTTAATTGACGTTGTTAATCCTATAATTACTCCCACACAAAGTGGTGTTGTTTCTGGTTGTACATCTGATGCCCCTTGAATTTCCGCTAGTTCTTCTTCGCTTAATTCATTTAACGCTTTTCCTGATGGATGGTTCGGTAAATCTTTTAATTTTTCTCTTACTTGTGGATCTTTCCATGCTTCTACTAATTCCTCTTTTGTAAATTTGAATTTCTTAACCATTTCATTCCTCCTTTTGTTTTTCTATTTATTTGTTTGTTTGTTGTTCTCTACAGTTATAAATTTACAATATTCAAAGTTTTTAGGTAACTTCGCAAAATTGCATATTTTTAACATTTTTAAAATAAAAAATTCCTAACCTACAAAATGTAAGTTAGGAATTTCAGCTCCGGATTCAACAGTAAATAAACAATAATAGGCTAACAATAACATCAAAAAAGCCCTTTGCACGTGGTATTTTTACTTACCACACAAAGGGCTTCTGCACAAAATAATATTAAAGTTTATATAACGCGCCCAGAGGGATTCGAACCCCCGGCAGACGTGGTACCGGAAACCACCGCTCTATCCGACTGAGCTATGGGCGCATGATTATAGAAAACACTTCATTTTCTTCTCATAATAATAGCAATAAAATCCATCTAAATCAATAAAAATATCCCCGTAATACCTTATACATCTTAGCTAAAAGCATATAAAATCTATTCCACCCCTAAATTTTCCAATCATAAATTCTCCCCAACTCACAAATTATAACCTATGAATTGATATTCCAAAGGGGGCTTCATTCAATGACTGTAATTACGAAACTAAAGCAAACTGTTTCTGGATTAAAAAGTGCACAAGCTAGCTTAGAGGGATTCGCTCTTGATACGGATAACCAACAAGCTAAGCAACTTTTTCAAACAGCTGCGCAGCAAACACAAACGATTATCGATTCTTTAAACCCACGTGTTGAAGAAGTCCAACAGGAAGAACCACAATACTCACAGCAATAACGAATCCGTCTTGCTGTGAAATAGAAAAAGGATGATATGCAGTCATCCTTTTTCTATCACATTACATATTGCAATAGAAATGGAATGATAATTATGCGAAAACTCGGTCTCATAACCGCATTATTTGCACTTCTATTTAGCTCTTTTACTGGATGTGATAATAGTCCTTTAGATAAAAAAGTGAAAGAAGAAGCAAAACGAACGGAGAAAGAAAAAGGTCCAAAGTTAACAAAGACGAGTACGGAATCCTTTAATCAATCTATATCACAAGGAGCGAAGAAAAGAGCTCTCGCTATGGATGAAATTATAAAAAGCACAGCAGTGAATTCAAATTTAGATCTCTACATAGCAGTTACACCTGAGCATCACGAAAGGTTTGGATTAAAACCTCTTCGTAAAAAGCTTCAAAAGCAGCTAAGTGATGAGCATCCTACTTTCGATGTTCGTGTCAGTACAGATAAAAAAATCTTTATGTTACTCGAAAAACTCGAAAGAAAAATTAAGGAAAAAGAAGTATCTAAAGATGAAATTAATAAACAATTAAAATTCATTGGTAAAAAAATGGAGTCTAACACTTAACGCTTTTTAAAAGAAAAGGAAGGATTGCAATGTCTAGTAAAGATAAAAACTTAACCCCTGTACAACAGGAGTATAAAAAATTCGAACAAGAACGCGAACCGAAACGACCTGTCTTAAAAAATTGTATAAAAGCCTTTTTCGTCGGTGGTTTTATTTGCTTCATCGGTCAACTCATTTCTACTTTTTATATCACATATTTTGATTTCACTGAACGCTCAGCAGGAAATCCGACAGTCGCAACTCTTATTTTCATTTCTATGTTACTAACTGGATTTGGTATATACGATCGTTTTGGACAGTTTGCTGGTGCTGGTACAGCTGTACCTGTTACTGGATTTGGTAACTCTGTTATTGCCGCATGTATTGAGCATCGAACGGAAGGATTTGTCCTTGGCGTTGGCGGCAATATGTTTAAACTAGCGGGTTCTGTTATTTTATTTGGTGTATTTTCGGCTTTTGTCATCGCACTTATTAAAACGATTCTCGTTCAATGGGGAGGGCTATAAATGTTACAAGGACACCGAACGTGGGTATTTGAAAACAAACCAGTCATTATCTCAACAGGGGTTGTCGGTGGACCATTTGAAGCAAAGGGAAACATCCCAGAAGACTTCGATATCCTTCATGAAGATTTATGGCTCGGGCAAGATTCCTATGAAAAAGCACATAAAATTTTATTCGAAGAAGCTTGTAGTCGCGCTACTGAAAAAGCAGAACTTCGTAAAGATGATATTCAATTTGTACTCGCAGGAGATTTAATTAATCAAATTACCCCTACAAGCTTTGCTTGCCGCACATTGGGCACTCCTTATCTCGGATTATTCGGAGCTTGTTCTACTTCTATGGAAGGTTTAGCACTTGGGGCAAGTATCGTAAATGCAAAAGGTGCAAAATATTTATTAACTGGAGCTTCAAGCCATAATACTGCTGTAGAAAAACAATTCCGCTACCCTACCGAATACGGTGGACAAAAGCCGCCTACTGCACAGTGGACAGTAACCGGAGCAGGAGCCGCTATTTTAAGCGATACTGGACACGGTCCAAGGGTAACCTCTGCAACAATCGGACGAGTGGTTGATATGGGATTAACGGATCCGTTTAATATGGGAGGCGCAATGGCTCCAGCTGCAGTTGATACAATTGAGGCCCATTTACGTGAACGCCAAATTGATGCCTCTTACTACGATTTAATCGTAACAGGCGATCTCGGACATGTAGGACGCGAAATTGCTTATGACTTACTACATAAACACGGAACGAAAGTAACGAGCGAACAATTTCAAGATTGCGGAATTATCATTTATAGAGAAGGACAACCTGTCATAGCTGGTGCTAGCGGGCCTGGATGTTCCGCAACAGTCGTGTACGGTCATTTATTAAACCGAATGAAAAGAGGAGAGTTCAAAAAAATACTTGTCGTTGCGACAGGCGCTTTACTATCTCCACTTACATTCCAACAAGAAGAAACGATTCCGTGTATCGCTCATGCCGTTTCGATTGAATTTGGAGGTGCAACGCAATGATTTTTTTCTGGGCTTTCGTCATTGGCGGACTCATATGTGTAATCGGCCAACTTATGTTTGATGTCGGCAAACTAACACCCGCTCATACAATGGCAACACTCGTTGTTGCTGGAGCTATATTAGATGGATTTAATTTGTATGAGCCATTAATTGATTTCGCTGGAGCCGGGGCAACTGTACCTATTACAAGCTTTGGTAATGCCCTCGTTCATGGCGCAATGGAAGAAGCTGCAAAACATGGCATCGTTGGCGTTATTACCGGCATGTTTAAAGTAACGAGCGCCGGTGTATCAGCAGCTATTATTTTCGGCTTCATTGGAGCATTGTTATTTAAACCGAAAGGATAAGAGGTGTTTATATGACTGTTATCGCTAGCGTAAAAACTTGCCTTGCTAGTGTAAGAGGCGCTCAAGCAAGCTTAAGTTCCCTTTCACTAAATTCTACAGACGATGAAGCTAAACGCGTATTTCATGAATGTATGTTAGAAATGGACAGTGTCATCGCTGATTTACAGGATAGAGTTTCAGTATTAGAACGTGAAGAACCTCAATATAAAGGGTTTTAAGTAGACTGGAGGAAATGACTATGTCTCACCTACCGGAATGGACACTTGTCATCCTTCGCTCTGTATTCATATTAATTATTTTATTCACTATTACAAAGTGCTTAGGAAAAAGGCAAATCTCTCAGCTTTCCTTTTTTGAATACATAGCGGGAATGACAATCGGTGATATCGCTGCTCAAATAGCTACAGGGCTTGATCAAAAGTTTTTCCACGGTGTCTTTGCAATACTTATTTTCGCCTCCGTACCTTTTTTCGTTGGAATTCTTTCCTTGAAAAACAAAACTGCTAGAGATTTCTTTGAAGGAAAATCTACAGTGTTAATAAAAGATGGAAAAGTACTTGAGGATAATTTAAAGAAAGAAAAATATACAAGTGATGAGTTACTTGAGCTTCTTAGAGGAAATGGTGCATTCAGTATAGCTGAAGTCGAATTTGCTGTCTTAGAACCGAGCGGAGAATTAAATGTATTATTAAAGAAAGATTCTCAGCCACTTACTGCAAAAGATCTCGGTTTAAAAGTGCCAAATGAAAAAGAACCACAAACTGTTATTATGGATGGAAATGTACTAGATGAACCACTTTCAGCAAGCGGGCATAACCGCGCTTGGCTACACTCTGAACTAGAAAAGCTCGGTGTTGTTATCGAAAATGTTTTTCTCGGTCAAGTAGATTCATACGGACAACTTACTATCGACATTTACAATGACAAACTACAAATGCCTTCTCCTCAAAATAAGCCTTTATTATTAGCATCTTTAAAAAAATGTCATGCTGATCTTGAACTATTTTCTCTAGAAACAAAGTCGAAATCAGCAAGCGAAATGTATAGTAAAAACGCGAAACAAATCGAAAAGATTTTAAATAGAGTTACCTATCTTTTAAAAGACTAATTATCGAAAGAACGCTTCAGTTAACAAGCGTTCTTTTCCTTTTTCTCCAGTTTTCATAACGTTTAAATTTATGTAATTCGGTTATGATGTTGAAGATACATAAGCAGGGAATTTCGAAAACATAGCGAATATTTCATGGTACAACTACATATTTTTTTGATTTAAAGTGGTTTCGTTTGACCTTTATTGACCATAATTGTATTATAAGACTAAGAAAGCTTTAGAAGGAGGAAATAACAGATGAATTTAATTCCTACAGTAATTGAACAAACAAATCGTGGAGAACGCGCTTACGATATTTACTCTCGACTATTAAAAGACCGCATCATTATGCTTGGTAGTGCAATTGATGACAACGTAGCTAACTCAATCGTTTCCCAGCTTTTATTCTTGGAATCTCAAGATCCAGAAAAAGATATTCACATCTACATCAACAGCCCTGGTGGTTCTATCACAGCAGGTATGGCAATTTACGATACAATGCAGTTTATTAAGCCACAAGTATCAACAATCTGTATCGGTATGGCTGCATCTATGGGTGCATTCTTACTTGCAGCAGGTGAAAAAGGAAAACGTTATGCACTTCCAAACAGTGAAGTAATGATTCACCAACCACTTGGTGGAGCACAAGGTCAAGCGACTGAAATCGAAATCGCTGCAAAACGTATCCTATTCTTACGTGAAAAACTAAACCAAATTCTTGCTGACCGCACAGGTCAACCACTTGAAGTACTACAACGCGACACAGACCGCGACAACTTCATGACAGCAGAAAAAGCTTTAGAATACGGTTTAATCGATAAGATCTTTACAAATCGTTAATTAATTTAAAGCGGAAGCGGCTCGTTCAGAATGGGAGGAGGATGGAGCTTCTGACAAAGAGGTGCTTTTTACCTCGGCGGAAGAAGCGAAGCCACCGACCATTCTAGCCGCTGGAGCTGGATACATTTAAAGCGGAAGCGCCCTATAATTGGGCGCTTTTTTATTATCATATACCTCCGTCTGTATACCCCATCCAGTATCCCTCTAAATATATCAACGATTTTTCAATTATATCGAACAAAACTCAAATTATATCAACGATTTTTTTAATATATCAACGGTTCGACACAACATATCGATTTACCGACAATCTCCGACAAGGACAAACCAGCTAAATACCCCTCCCCGCTAATCCGCACAAACAACAAAACAAAAAAACTATCGCATATACGCGATAGCTCTTTATTGTACATATGCAGCTAATGCTTCTAAAGCCTCTTCTGCATCTGAACCTTCTGTTGTAATTGTTATCATGCTACCAGTTCCAATTGCCAAGCTCATAATCCCCATTATGCTCTTTGCATTTACTGTCTTTCCATCTTTCTCAATGAAGATATCTGCATGAAAGCGATTTGCCTCTTGTACAAACAACGCAGCCGGACGTGCTTGTAAACCGTTTTTTAATGAAACCTGAACTCGTTTTTGAACCACAGCTCCATTTCCCCTTTAACCTCTTATTTTTTTGCTACCGTTTCCCCCGCGCGTAATTTCTCTGCAATTTCATCGATTTTACGCAAACGATGATTAATACCCGATTTACTAATTTTCCCCCCGGATACCATCTCACCTAACTCTTTCAATGTTACATCTTGATAATCTCTTCGTAGCTGCGCAATTTCTCGTAGTTTATCTGGCAATATATCAAGACCAACCGTCTCATCAATATAGCGGATATTTTCAATTTGCCTTAGCGCTGCACCAATTGTTTTATTTAAATTAGCTGTTTCGCAGTTCACTAAACGATTTACGGAATTACGCATATCACGTACGATTCTAATATCTTCAAATCTTAAAAGCGCATTATGAGCACCAATAATATTTAAAAATTCCGTAATTTTCTCCGCTTCTTTCAAATACGTAATGTACCCTTTTCTTCTTTCCAGCGTCTTACTATTTAAATCAAATCCGTTCATCAGTTCACATATAGCATCATTATGTTCCTTATATAACGAAAAGATCTCTAAATGATAAGATGATGTTTCTGGGTTATTTACTGAACCACCTGCTAAAAATGCACCGCGTAAATACGATCGTTTACAACACTTCTTCTCAATCAATTCTTGTGATATATTTCGAATAAATGAAAAGTCATCTCGCACGATATGAAGATCGGCTAATATTTCGCGAGACTTCTCAACAAGCCTTACGATATATACATTATTTTTCTTCAATCGCATTTTTTTACGAACAAGCAATTCTACCGTTACGTCATATCCCTTTTTCAAAAGCGTATAAATTCTTCTTGCAATTGCCGCATTTTCTGTTTGAATATCAATAGATAGACGACGGTTTGAAAAAGAAAGCGATCCATTCATTCGAAGTAACGCTGATAATTCAGCTTTTTCACAGCATTCCTTCATTTCAAGGTTCGTCAGCTCTTTCTTTGTTTCTGATGCAAATGACACAGTCAACACCTCCTTATACGATTATTATGGAACAAAATTCTTGTCCTATATGAATGAGGAGCGCTACCTCAAACGAGGCAACGCATATTTATAACAATGAATATAAAATCGAAGCTAACTTTAACGTATCATGCCTTACAACACGATCATCATACTTCGCTAATCCACCTTGAATGACATCAATATTATTTTCAGCAAAACGTTCTTCATCCACTACAACTGGTGTAGACATTTCTTCCTCATATAACTTACGTAATTCACAAGGAATATCACGGTTATTTACAATTGCAGTATTGATAAATGGTTGCCCTAAATGATCGTGTAACGCCTGCACATGATCAAAAGCAGTATATCCCATCGTTTCACCCGCTTGTGTCATAACGTTACATACATACACCTTATTCGCCTTTGCAGCAAGAACAGCATCCCCAATTTTATTAACAACTAAGTTGGGTAATATACTTGTATACAAACTTCCTGGACCGAAAACGAGTAAATCAGCTCGTTTAATCTCAGCCAACGTTTCATGCAATGGCTCTACATCTTCTGGAGTTAAAAAGACACGATTAATCTTCTTTCCGTAATAAGGAATCTTTGATTCGCCTGTTACAATTTCTCCATCTTCAAGTTCCGCATGAAGTACCGCACTTTGATTCGCTGCTGGTAATACACGTCCTCTGACATTTAATACTTTACTTGTTTCCGTAATTGCATGGAAAAAGTCTCCTGTAATTGAGGTCATACCTGCCAACAATAGATTTCCTAACGCATGACCTTTCAGTCCGTCCCCTGTTGTGAAACGGTGCTGAAATAAAGCTTCCACCAGTGGCTCTACATCCGATAACGCAACAAGTACGTTACGGATGTCACCTGGAGGTGGAATTTCTAGCTCATCACGTAATCTACCTGAACTGCCACCATCATCAGCGATTGTAACAACTGCTGTAATATCAACAGGATATTGCTTTAATCCTCTTAATAAAACAGAGAGTCCAGTTCCGCCTCCCATGATAACAATTTTAGGCTTTCTCTCTTTTTTCATCCCTTAATGGCCCTTTCTCTTCTCCACATCACGATGAGATACATGAACACTATACTCTGGTTTCAAATGTTTCCCAAGGTATTCTGTAAGCGTAACAGAACGATGCTGTCCACCTGTACATCCAATTGCAATTACAAGTTGACTTTTGCCTTCTCTTTTATAATGAGGCAACATGAAAGTAATCAGATCCGTCAACTTCTCTAAAAACTTATGTGTCTCATTAAATTTCAGTACATACGAAGAAACTTCTTCATCTAGTCCTGTTAATGGCTTCATATGTGGAATGTAATATGGATTTGGTAAAAAACGAACATCAAATACTAAATCTGCATCAATTGGAATACCGTACTTAAATCCAAATGACATAACATTTACACGAAATGCTTGCTCAGTTTCTGTTGAGAACAAGTGAACAATTTTTTCACGTAATTCTTTCGGTTTTAAATCCGATGTATCAAGCACAATATTCGCTCGTGCCTTCATATCTGTTAATAAATCGCGCTCTGCTTCGATTCCCTTTAACGGCAAACCAGTTGGTGCAAGTGGATGCGAACGTCTCGTTTCTTTATAACGAGTTACAAGCGTACTATCTTTCGCATCTAAAAATAAAATATGAGGAATAATCCATGTACGTTCTGATAAATCATCAAGCGCTCCCCATAAATGTTCGAAAAACTCGCGGCCACGTAAATCAATACCAAGTGCCACTTTATTCATTTTCCCTTTTGAATCCGCCATAAGTTCAATAAACTTTGGCAATAACATCGGTGGCAAATTATCTACACAAAAATATCCTAAATCTTCAAAACTTTGTAAAGCTACTGTTTTTCCAGCTCCAGACATCCCTGTAATAATTACCATTTTTATATCATTATTCTCTGTCATCGTATCCTCTCCTTGACGGTTTAACTCGGATCTAATCGATATGAAAGCAACTCAAAATCTGGGGTATATACAAATGTACCGTAGATTATGCCATTTCCTTTAATTAAGTAATCAATAATGTGATAATCTCCTGGCGCCATTGCTAAATCATCAATTTTGTCAAATGTATGCCAACCAATGATGCCTTCTTCGCTCTCTAGTTTGTTTTCTCCTGCAAAATCTGTCGCTAAAAAGGAGAACATCATCCATTCAGAAACAACTTTATCACCTTCTTGGATGACAAAGGTGAAGACCCCCTTTAACGCTGGGTTTTTCAAATAAATACCTGTTTCTTCACGATACTCGCGAACAACGGAATCTCTTACAGTCTCACCACGCTCCATTTTCCCGCCTGGTGCAACCCACCAATTTCGGCGAGGTTTTTGGAGTAAGAGTACTTCATTATCTCTAATTAACACACAGTTTGTCACTCTTTGCATGTTTCTTCACCTCAGCTACTTGCAGTAAAATTCCTCACTGCATACTTCTTTCATTATACTATCAAAAACAGTTTGCTACAACGAAGGAGCCAGTCCTCTTTCGTTAAGCATATGCTACTCAACAATTTTAAAAAAGCTTTCTATAACAAGCAATGTAAATGCTTAGACTTTCAATGAATAGCATAAAAAATCCCCTTAACGATTTTTATCGCCAAGGGGATTAAAGCCTTTATTTCTTACCGAAATAAGTAACAATCGCAAATCCTAAAATAAAGGTAATAATCGAACTTATAATTGAAAATCCGCCAGTCGGAATCCCAGGGAACACAATTACAATCGAACCGATTACAAGTCCAATAATTGCCGCAAATGTCATACTTTTATAACGATCTAATAAAAAACTAATGCCTTTACTACTTACAACAAATCCGACCATAACACCAGCACCGATAACCACGATTAAAGGTAAATTAAGTGTAGTTAAAGCGTTAATTGCTGTTGGATACACACCAATAATTAATAAAATAAACGATCCACTAATCCCAGGAAGCAGCATGGCCATACTAGCCATCCATCCTGCGAAAAATAAACCAATTGCATTTAAAATTGTTAACGTCGTAATTGGATCTGCTGCCTTATCTGGTTTAAAGAAAGCTGTAATCGCAACAAGAATTGCTGCAACTATTAATAAAACAATGTGCTTACCTTTAAACGATGACTTTGCATCAGCTTCTCTCATTAACATCGGTAATATACTAATAATTAAACCGAGGAAGAAAAATTGAGTCGGTTCATAATGATTTGCAAGTAAATATTTAATAACGTGACTTAACGTTAAAAATGCTGCTGCCACACCAGCTGCAAGGGGAATTAAAAATCCTAAATGTTTTTTCCATTCACGACTAAAGAATCCACTAATTGCCGCAAGCAATTGTTCATAAATCCCTAACACAACAGCGATTGTACCGCCGCTCACACCAGGAATTAAATCACTAACGCCCATACAAAATCCACGATATATATTACGCCATTCCATACTGAATAAATTCCTCATTTCTTATAGTGATTTTTTCCGTAAAGTCCAGTATATCAATAAGAAAGCTTATAATCCTAATATTTTTTGACAAAACTTTGACATTTTCAAACAAAAAAAGAAGAAAGCTCCTGTCGGTAGCTTTCTTCTCACAAGGTATATTATCCCTTATTTTTCTGATACAGTTTTTAATTCCTCTAATAATTCTTCTACGTAATGTTGAGCACTTTGTGCTGCAATACTACCATCACCTGTTGCAGTTACAATTTGACGAAGCATTTTTTCACGAACATCACCAGCTGCAAAAATACCAGGAATTTTCGTTTCCATACGTTCGTTCGTTTCAAGGTAACCATTTTCATTTGTAATACCTAGTTCAACAAATGGTTTTGATAATGGTAACATACCGATGTATACGAATACGCCGTCAGTTTTGACTTCTTTCTCTTCTCCACTGTTTACGTCGACAAGTGTTACACTTCCTACTTTACCACTTGCTTCGTTGATTTCTTTTATAGTATGGTTCCAAATGAAATCTACTTTTTCATTTTGGAAAGCACGGTCTTGTAAAATTTTCTGTGCACGAAGCGTGTCACGACGGTGAACAATCGTTACTTTTGATGCAAAGCGCGTTAAGAATACACCCTCTTCAACAGCAGAATCTCCGCCGCCAATTACGATAAGTTCTTTTTCTTTAAAGAATGCCCCGTCACATACTGCACAATATGATACACCACGGCCGCCAAGTTCTGTTTCACCCGGTACACCAATTTTTTTATACTCTGCACCGCTTGCAACGATAATTGCACGTGCTTTATATTCTTTTTTACCAGCAATAATTGTTTTGTATTCTTTACCATCGATGACTTCTTTCACATCACCGTATGCATATTCAGCACCAAATTTCTTCGCATGCTCAAACATTTTATTTGATAAGTCTGGTCCTAAAATAGACTCATAACCTGGGTAGTTTTCTACATCTTCTGTGTTTGCCATTTGGCCACCTGGAATACCACGCTCAAGCATTAATGTGCTTAAATTTGCACGAGATGTATATACTGCAGCTGTCATACCAGCTGGTCCTGCACCAATAATAACGACATCATAAATTTTTTCTTCTGACACACTATTCACTCCTATCCATTCCTACACAATTAAGTTACCCTCATTATACTGTTAGCATCATTTTTTTCCCAATGATTTGCTTATCTTATGTGTGCGTACGCTTAACAGCTTGCACATACTTTCGGACAGTCGCTACAGATACATTATATACATCTCCAAGCTCCGACTGTGTCATTTTATTTCCTTGTTCGCCGCGTACAATGTATTCAATCGCAGCTGACCAGCCGTACACATTTGTAAATATATCTCCAGATGTATATAAACGTATGAACGTACAAAACCAAAAGTGTAAACACTCTTCAATTAATTCATCATCTTTTTTCGTATAATTGTATAATGCATCCGCGATTCGTACGCACTGCTCAAATTGTTGTAAATCAGCTGGAATACTCTTATGACTATTAAGTAAAAAGAAGTAATTTGCAAGTTGTGATACGATGGGAACACCGTTCTTCGCTTGCGTTATATCAAAGAAGAATCCAACCTTCTCCGGCGTTGACAATTCATTCATTAAATATAAAGCCAGCATTTGTTCTTCTAACGTCGCACTTTGCTGAAATGATTTTCGTAATTCTTCAAATAGCAAACTTTGTCCTTCATCTGCTAAATTCAGCGCATTCCAGGGCTCTTTTCCTTTTTTATCAGGGTGCAATTCCACGACATGTTGCCACATTTTTTCAGCTAGTTGCTGATCTTTCACCATATAAGCAGAATATGCAAACCAATAATAAAAACTAACGTCTCCCTCGTATCCTTGACGCTTTAATAATTTGAACCATTTATATGCATGCTCGAAATAACCAATCGTTGCAAGTGTGGTTCCCAGTTTCAAACGATGTTCAAATGAAATCGGATATACTGAAACTAGCTGTCCCGCTAACGCTTCTACTTGTTTATGCTCTCCAATTGAATATAGAAAAATAAGCGTATTACAAAGCGCATGTATATTACCAGGATTTTTCTCTAAAATCATTTCTGTTAACTTCAGTGCCTTGTCTACATTGCCAGATTGAAAATGTGCAATGGCTAAATTATTATGACCTGACCAAAATTCCGGATAATCTTTCGTAACAATTTCTAATGTAGCAATTGCTTCTTCCAATTGTCCATTACGAATATAACGATTCGCTTCTTCCTGCATAACAATTAAATCATCTTCATCTTCAATCTCTTCCGCACCCATTGCTTCTTCTTCCATAATCTCAAGAAGTTCTAATGTATCTTCTACGAATTCCTTCTCTTTTGCAAATTCTAAATAGCGATCCGCATATTTCTTCGCCTGTTGAAATAACCCCATATATGCATAATTATTTGCAATAAAATAATAGCACTGTTCAAGTTCTGGATTAGATCTAACTAACTTTAAGAAGATTTGATTCGATTCTTGATATTCACCAGCCTCAGATAATACTGATGCTAATTGACATAAAATAAACGGCTCCTTCTCACTTTGTGCCGCTCTTCGAAAATATTTAATTGCATCTTGCAATTTTTGCCCTTTGTAAGCTCTCATCCCTTTTTTATAAAAGAAGTCCGCTAGCTGATTAAAAGAGATAACTTGTCCGTTCTCCTTATATATTCTTTGATTTTTCCCCATATATCCTCCAGTTTTTTGTTTTCTTCGTTCACACATTCTTCTATCTATAAGTATAAACGATTCCGTAAAAAACAAAACAGTATATTCTACTCAATTATTTCCTTTTTATTCATAAAAAAAGAAGAGAAATGTTACATTTTTACCATGAACCTTCTCTTGCGGTCATTTGCTCTTTCGTATAAATAATACGCATTGGATTTCCACCTACGAAAGCTCCGCTCGGTACATCTCTATGAACAAGTGTGCCAGCTGAGACAGTCGCACCATCTCCAATTTTCACACCTGGTAATATTGTTACATTCGCTCCAATCATCACTTCATTTCCAATGATGATTTCCCCAAGTCGATATTCACGAATTAAATATTCATGTGCTAAAAGCGTTGTGTTATAACCAATAATCGAATTCTCTCCCACAGTTATCTTTTCTGGGAACATAATATCCGGCATTACCATAAGTGCAAATGATGTTTTCTTTCCTACTTTCATCCGTAAAAAAGTACGGTACAACCAATTCTTCACAGATAAAAATGGCGTGTAACGCGCAATTTGGATAATAATAAAGTTTTTCATTACCTTCCAAAAAGACACTGTTTTATACACATTCCATAATGAATTTCCTCCTGAAACAGGATAGCGCGTTGTCCGTCGCACTTAGCTCGCTCCTCTACTAACTTACTTGGACCTTTATGAACGGTTCATATTAGACAAAATCGGTAGCAAATCACTCATTTTATTTAGCATAAAGTCCGGCTTGTAAGCTTCTAAATACGCTCTACCTTTCAACGTCCATGAAACCGCAGCTGTTTTCGTCCCCGCATTTTGACCACCGACAATATCATGATGATTATCCCCAACCATCAATGCCTCTTCTGGTTTTGCATCTAATAATTCAAGCGCTTTTTGAAGTGGCTCTGGATGTGGTTTCACATGCTCTACATCATCAATTGTCACGACAACATCAAAAAATTCATCAAGCTTTGACAACTGTAATCCCATCTCAACGGTTTGTCTCGCTTTCGTTGTAACAATACCAACTTTATAACCTTGCTTCTTCAACTCTCGAACTGTTTCATATACAGTTTCATATTCTTCTACTAATTCATCATGATGATCATGGTTAAATTCGCGATAGCTTGTAATCATCTCTTCAACCTTACTTTCATCAATCTTGCTGAAAGTATCATGCAAAGATGGACCGATAAATGGCAACACATCTTCACGCTTATATTGATTTGGATAATATGTATTTAAAGTATGTAAAAAAGAAGAAATAATAAGTTCGTTTGTATTAATTAAAGTTCCATCTAAATCAAATAACACTGTATTTATTCTCATTGCCTTAGTCCTTTCGCTTTCCTGAATATGAAAGAAGCAGCATCTTACAATAAGATGCTACTTTTCTCTAATTTTCCGAATATCTTTTATCAGCTTGCCCCATTTTTCGTCTCACAATAATGAAAATAATAGAAATAACAACAAGTCCAATTGACATTACTTGTGCAATACGAAGTGGTCCTAGCATTAAACTATCTGTACGTAAGCCTTCTACGAAGAAGCGTCCTACTGAATACCAAATTAAATATGTGAAGAATAATTCCCCGCGGCGTAAATTCACTTTTCTTAATGCAAGTAGTAAAATTACACCTACAAAATTCCATAATGATTCATATAAAAACGTCGGATGATAGTACACACCCTCAATATACATTTGATTAATAATGAAATCTGGTAAATGAAGACCTTCTAAAAACTGTCTCGTTACTTCATCACCATGTGCCTCTTGGTTCATAAAGTTTCCCCATCGGCCAATTGCTTGTCCTAGTAAAATACTTGGCGCAGCAATATCCGCCAACTTCCAGAATGAAACCCCGCGTCGCTTTGCAAAAAGAATTCCGGTAATAACCGCTCCGATTAAACCACCATGAATCGCCAAGCCACCTTGACGAATATTAATAATTTGACTCGGGTTTTGCGCGTAATATTCCCATTCAAAAATAACATAATACATTCTCGCAAATAGAATAGCGATCGGTACTGCAATTAATACAAGGTCAACAAATGTATCTTTTGGAATACCTAGCCTTTCTCCCTCGCGAGTTGCTAGCCAAAGACCTAATAGCACACCTGTACCGATAATAATCCCGTACCAATAAACAGGAAACGGCCCAAGTTGGACAGCTACGCGGTCAAGCTGCGGTACAGAACCTAACAGCATATGTATGACCTCCCTCTCCAATGTTTACTCCTGATTCCCTAACTCAATCGCACTCATTAATCGTTCTGAGAACTGCTGTGCTGCATTGACTCCCATACGCTTTAAACGGAAGTTCATCGCTGCTACTTCAATAATAACAGCCAAGTTTCGACCAGGACGAACTGGAAGTGTAATCTTCGTAAGTTCTGTATCAATAATTTTCATCTTCTCTTCATCAAGACCTAAGCGATCATAATTTTTCTTTTGATCCCAAATTTCAAGATTAATAACAAGTGTAATACGCTTATAATTTCGCACTGCCCCTGCACCGAATAACGTCATAACGTTAATGATACCTAGACCACGAATTTCTAATAAATGCTCAATTAAATCTGGTGAGCTTCCTACTAATGTGTCTTCATCTTCTTGGCGAATTTCTACACTATCATCCGCAACAAGGCGATGGCCACGCTTCACAAGTTCAAGAGCTGTCTCACTTTTACCAACACCACTTTGACCTGTAATTAAAACACCAACACCGTAAATATCCACTAATACACCATGAACAGCAGTTGTTGGTGCTAGCTTACCTTCTAAATAATTGGTTAAACGACTTGATAATCTCGTTGTCGTTTGAGAAGAACGTAATAAAGGCATGCCTGATTCACGTGATGCTTGTAATAACTCATCTGGTACATCTTGATTACGAGTTATAATAATACATGGCGTCTCCTCGGTACAAAGCGCTTTCATTCTCTCTTGTTTTTGTTCTGTCGTTAACGTATCAAAGAACGTAAGCTCCGTTTTTCCAAGAAGCTGCACGCGATCAGCTGGATAATATGTAAAGAATCCTGCCATTTCAATTCCAGGTCGTGATAAATCACTTGTATCAATCGGACGATGAATTCCTTCCTCACCACTTATTAACTCCAATTGAAATTGTTCAATTAAATCTTTTGTCCTTACTTTTGGCATATGTATAAACCTCCACTCCGCTGCGGGTTCAGTCTCGTTTGATGTAAAATTCCATTCTACCGGATATTGTACCATTTTTTTCTGGAAACAAGAAATACGGTTTCTGATAAATAGAAAAAAACATTTCATACGAATAATGAAATGTTTTTCTTTTTGTCATTTTCTCTTTTTTTCATATAGAGGTTCCACAATTACCTTTTCAATAATCATATTAAAAATTGAAATACAAATTGCCGCAACAATCGCTACACCAAATCCTGATATATTAAAAGCATCTCCTAATAATGAATCTGCTATTTTTAACGTAATCGCATTAATAACAATTAAGAAGAAGCCGAAAGTTACAACAGTAATTGGTAGCGTAATTAAAATTAAAAACGGCTTTACGAACACATTTAAAACAGCCAAAATAATACTCGCAATAATTGCAGTTTGTATATTCGCTACGTAAAACGCGTCTGGTGCAATCCCTTTTAAAAGTCCCGATACAGCGATTAACACAACGCTATTTACAAGAAGTGATACAATCCATCTCATTTTCTTACACATCCTTTTAACATATATATTTCATCATACGCTAATAGACAATAAACGCAAGTATCATACAAATACTTATACCAACTTATTCTACTCTTCACGCTTGTATACCTACCAACATTTCTTTGTGAAATAGGGACCACACCATCTATGTTCATGAGTTTTTACAAAAGTCCAAGTGAAATCTTTATCTACAATATAGATATCACCTTTATACGCATCATCTGTCTCACACAATGTATCATCCATATGTAATAAACTCGCATCCTTTATTAATAGTACCTCATCACAGTGTTGGTAGAAAATGTAGCACTCCTTTTTCACTTCATTATGAAACGCGCTCTCTGCTTCTATTCCTTCTAAGCACTTCTTTTTCTCATAACTAAATATGTGCCAAAGATATCCACATACATACTTATCTCCGTAAAAAAAAATGTCTTCTTTTTCTTCATCACTTAAATGGTTTGCAAAGTTATTCTCCCAGCGCTTCCGAAAATATACACCCCACTTTTGGAACTTTCTTACCTTCATATTCTTCTTTCGCAACACATCTAAAAACTCCATCATCTCCCCCTATACAATAAAAACCGAGTGTCATTTCCACCCGGTTTTATTCATACACTTATTGCGATAACTCTACTTCTTTTATTTTCTCTTTCATTCTTGCTTTATCACGATTTAAAATCTCTTTTAAATACTTACCAGTATACGAGCGCTCTTCTTTTACTACTTGCTCTGGCGTTCCCGAAGCGACGATTTGTCCACCTTTGTCCCCGCCTTCTGGTCCAAGGTCAACGATATAATCAGCTGTTTTAATCACATCTAAATTATGTTCAATTACAAGTACCGTCTCACCACTCTCAACAAGACGTTGCAGCACTTCTAGAAGACGTGCAATATCATGCGCATGTAAACCAGTCGTTGGCTCATCTAAAATATATAACGTACGACCTGTAGAACGGCGGTGTAATTCAGAAGCTAATTTCACACGCTGTGCTTCCCCACCAGATAATGTTGTTGCTGGTTGACCTAATTTCATATAACCAAGCCCAACATCTACAAGTGTTTGAAGTTTACGCTTAATTTTAGGAATATTGGCGAAGAATTCTACTCCATCTTCAATTGTCATCCCTAACACTTCAGAAATATTCTTATCTTTATATTTCACTTCTAACGTTTCACGATTATATCGTTTACCGTGACAAACTTCACACGGAACATACACATCTGGTAAGAAATGCATTTCGATTTTAATAATTCCATCTCCACGGCACGCTTCACAACGGCCACCTTTTACGTTAAAGCTGAAACGTCCTTTTTGATATCCGCGCACTTTAGCTTCGTTCGTTTGTGCAAACACATCACGAATATCATCGAATACACCTGTGTACGTCGCTGGATTAGAACGTGGTGTACGACCAATTGGCGATTGATCAATATCAATTACTTTATCTAAATGTTCAAGACCTTTAATCTCTTTATGAGTACCTGGCTTCGCTTTCGCTTTATATAACTTTTGCGCTAACGATTTATATAGTACTTCATTAATCATCGTACTTTTACCTGATCCAGATACACCTGTTACCGCTACAAACGTACCGAGTGGGAATGACATCTTCGCGTTCTTTAAGTTATTCTCTTTTGCGCCGACAATCTCCACTTTACGTCCGTCACCTTTACGTCTTTCAAGTGGAACTGGAATAAACTCTTTACCGCTTAAATATTTTCCTGTTAACGAATTATCATCTTGCATCACTTCAGCTGGTGTCCCTGCCGATACAACTTGCCCACCGTGAATACCTGCACCCGGTCCGATATCAAGTAAATAATCAGCAGCCATCATTGTATCTTCATCATGCTCAACAACGATTAATGTATTACCTAAATCGCGCATTTCTTGCAATGTACGAATAAGACGATCGTTATCGCGCTGATGTAAACCGATAGAAGGCTCATCAAGAATGTAAAGTACGCCAGTAAGACGAGAACCAATTTGCGTCGCTAAACGAATACGCTGCGCCTCACCACCTGATAAAGTTCCTGCGGCACGACTTAACGTTAAATAATCTAAACCGACGTTCACTAAGAACCCAACGCGCTCTTGGATTTCTCTTAAAATTAAATGAGCAATTTTTTGTTGTTTCTCCGTTAGCTCCACATTCGAGAAGAATTCCTGTACTTCTTGAACAGAATACTTCGTTACATCAGCAATCGTTTTATCACCAACGAAAACAGCTAAACTCTCAGGCTTTAAGCGTCCACCTTTACACTTCGGACAAGCTTGCTCTGCCATATACTTTTCCATTTGCTCACGGACATAATCAGAACTCGTTTCACGATAACGACGTTCGATATTTGGAATAACACCTTCAAATAAAATCTCATTTTCCTTTACTTGACCAAATTCATTTACATAGCGGAAATAAACTTTCTCTTCACCGCTTCCGTACAACACTTTATCAAATAAATCTTTCGGTATATCTTTCACAGGCACATCCATATCAACGCCGTAATGATTACATACAGATTGTAAAAGCTGTGGGTAATATTGTGAGCTTGTCGGTTCCCATGGAGCAATCGCATGTTCATTTAATGATAAATCCCAGTTCGGAATAACAAGTTCTAAATCTACCTCTAGCTTTGAACCAAGTCCATCACAAGAAGGACATGCTCCGAACGGACTGTTGAATGAGAACATACGCGGCTCTAATTCTCCGATTGAAAAACCACAATGCGGACAAGCATGATGTTCACTAAATAGAAGTTCCTCTTCTCCCATTACATCGATTAACACTCGGCCTCCGCCAAGCTTTAATGCACTTTCAAGTGAATCAGCAAGACGGCTTGCGATTCCTTCTTTTACAACAATACGGTCAATTACAACTTCAATGGAATGCTTCTTATTTTTATCTAACGTAATCTCTTCAGACACATCAAGCATTTCACCATCAACACGTACACGAACATACCCTTGCTTCTTAATATCTTCAAGTACTTTCACATGCGCTCCTTTACGCCCAGACACGATAGGCGCTAACACTTGTAATTTCGTACGCTCAGGATATTCAAGAACACGGTCTACCATCTGCTCGACTGTTTGTGATGTAATTTCAATCCCATGATTCGGACAAATTGGCGTACCAATTCGTGCAAATAATAAACGTAAATAATCATAAATCTCCGTCACTGTTCCGACAGTTGAACGTGGATTACGACTCGTCGTTTTTTGATCGATTGAAATCGCTGGTGACAATCCTTCAATCGTATCTACATCCGGCTTATCCATTTGTCCTAAAAACTGGCGCGCATACGCAGATAACGATTCTACATATCTGCGCTGCCCTTCTGCATAAATCGTATCAAATGCTAATGATGATTTCCCCGAACCAGACAATCCCGTTACAACAACAAGCTGATTTCTCGGAATGGTTACATCAATATTTTTTAAGTTATGTGCTCTAGCACCTTTTACAACGATAAAATCCTTGCTCTTACTCACTCTTTTCACCCTTCCGCTTTTAATTCTAATAGTAAATCTCTTAGTTCAGCTGCACGCTCGAAGTCTAACGCTTTTGCTGCTTCTTTCATCTCTGCTTCCATCTTCGCAATTGTCTTTTCGCGCTCTTTTTTCGTCATTTTCTTAGCAGGAGTTGCTTCGTATGTTTCTGTCTCTTCAGCCGCTGTCGTTGCACGGATTACATCACGAACGCCTTTTTGAATCGTTTTCGGCGTGATACCATGCTCTTCATTGTAAGCTTCTTGTATAGTACGACGACGCTGCGTTTCTTCAATTGCAATTCCCATCGATCTCGTTATGCGATCTGCGTACATAATAACGCGGCCGTTTTCATTACGCGCCGCACGACCAATCGTTTGAATTAACGAACGTTCTGAACGCAAGAACCCTTCCTTATCTGCATCTAAAATCGCTACAAGTGATACTTCTGGAATATCTAATCCTTCTCGTAATAAGTTAATACCGACAAGTACATCAAACTTACCAAGGCGAAGGTCACGAATAATTTCAATACGTTCTAACGTTTTAATTTCAGAGTGAAGATAGTTCACTTTAATTCCTACATCTTTTAAGTAATCCGTTAAATCCTCTGACATTTTCTTCGTTAAAGTCGTAATTAGTACACGTTCATTTTTTGCAATACGATCTTGAATCTCTCCTAATAGATCGTCAATTTGACCTTCAATAGGTCGTATATCGATTGGTGGATCTAAAAGCCCTGTTGGACGAATAATTTGTTCTATTACTTCTGGTGACTGCTCTAACTCGTACGGTCCTGGCGTCGCCGAAACGTAAATAACTTGATTTGTTTTCTCCTCAAACTCATCAAACATGAGCGGTCTATTATCTAAAGCTGACGGCAGACGGAATCCATGATCCACAAGCACTTGCTTACGTGCTTGGTCCCCGTTATACATCGCTCTTACTTGTGGCACTGATACGTGCGACTCATCCATAACAATTAAGAAATCTTCCGGGAAATAGTCCAATAACGTATACGGTGTTGCACCCGCTGGACGAAGTGTTAAATGACGGGAATAGTTTTCAATCCCTGAACAAAAGCCCATCTCGCGCATCATTTCTAAATCATAACGTGTACGTTGCTCTATACGCTGTGCTTCTAGCAACTTACCGTTATCATTTAATTCCTTTAAACGCTCTTCTAATTCTTTTTCGATATTTTCAATAGCGACCTTCATTTTCTCTTCACGTGTAACGAAGTGAGATGCTGGGAAGATTGCTACATGATCACGTTCTGCTAATACTTCACCTGTTAACGCATTTACTTCACGAATACGATCAATTTCATCGCCGAAAAATTCAATCCGAATACAATGCTCATCAAGTGATGCTGGGAAGATTTCAACTACATCTCCGCGCACACGGAATGTACCACGCTTGAAATCAATATCATTACGTCCATACTGTACATCAACAAGTTCACGAAGCAATTGATTGCGGTCCTTCTCCATACCAACTCGAAGTGACACAACTAACTCGCGGTATTCTTCAGGAGAACCTAAACCATATATACACGATACACTCGCAACGATAATTACATCGTCCCGTTCAAATAATGCAGACGTTGCCGAGTGACGCAATTTATCAATTTCATCATTAATCTGCGCGTCCTTTTCAATAAACGTATCTGTTTGTGGTACATACGCTTCTGGCTGATAATAATCGTAATAACTAACAAAATATTCAACTGCATTATTCGGGAAAAAGTCTTTTAGCTCACTATATAACTGACCTGCTAATGTTTTATTGTGAGCCATGACAAGTGTTGGCTTTTGCACTTCTTTAATGACATTTGAAATCGTAAATGTCTTACCCGTTCCTGTCGCTCCAAGCAACACTTGCTTTTTCTTTCCACTATTAATTCCCTCTACAAGCTTCTCTATAGCTACCGGCTGATCACCTTGCGGGGAATACGCTGAGACAATTTCAAATTGACGTTCCAAGAAAATCCGACCTCCTCATAAAAATCTGTATTATTATTTTACCACGAATACCTATAAAAAACCTAAAAAAACGAACAGATATTCGGTAAAGTTTTCGACAATATACACATAGAAAAAGGAAGGAGTAAATACTTCCTTCCTCTACTAACTCTATTTTTTAGGTACATATACTAAGTCATATCCATTGCGCCCATTTTCATTCACACAGTCTATTAACCTATAAGCCGTTTGCGATTCACGCTGCTCTTTAACAATCCTTTTACAGCTATCTTTATATAACCTTTTATCCTCACCAGCAAATTTGTCTTGTCTACTATCTAACACATAAAGGATATCTTTCCCACTATGCTCTAACGTTTGAAAAACCGGGTCACCTTCATCGGTATACTGTACAATTCTTATTTCATCAACTTTCCCTTGTTCCACATTCCAAACGAACTGCTCGAATTTATCTAGATTGGAAATCCTGGTTCCCTTTACAATGACATCATTCTTCTTGTTAATTGTAGTGTTAGATGGTGCACATGCTACTAAACTAAAGAGAAATAGACATATAAAACTGATTCTTTTTCCTATTGTCATCCTCTCCTATAAAAATTATTTGTATACCCAAAAGCTACTTTCAACTATGAAAGTAGCTTTTCTTTTCCTTTCTCCTTCTTCGGAAAAATCACATATGAAAATGAAATCGCTGTATCAACTAAAAATATAATTGCCCACACTTGGCTCACGCGACTTGCAGCTTTATTTAAAACGATTCCCGATTCTAACCAATTACCCCATTGTTCAAACGAAATAAATCCATACGCAAAGAAAAAGAATATGTGCACACCAACGAATAAAACAAGATGTAATACCCAATTTTTTATTTCCTGCTTCGCATAGGCCATACCTGTTAATTCTACGTGCTCTTCCATAATTGGCGCTGGTTCATTACGCCATTTCGCAACTAGCTTTTGCGCAAATATATCCAGCTTCTTCAAATCCTTTTTCCCGTAGAAAACTGCATACAATAAAATAATTACAGTAATGATTTGAAAATTAGAGAACTTTCCTGTTTGATAATAGTCCACTACCCCTAATGTTAAAATAAACACTTCATTTACGAGGAGTACAATCCCCATAATAAAGCTCGCCTTTTTCAAACGGAATCCGTAACGGAGTAAAAAGAAACCGATAGCTGATAACCAAAATACAATTTCTGCCCCAATTAAAAAATACCAACGATATTCTGCGAGTATACTCATTTATCCTTCTCCTTTTCATCATAAATACGAAAAGCTTCATCCATATATATTAAAAGTTCTTCTTCAATTGGATACATGCTCATTTTCTGTGAATCTTCCTTCGATTTTCTAACTTCCCATAACTTATCTAAAAATGCTTCGTCACCATTAGCCATTTCTAAACACTTCTGCATTAATTTTTTCGTTGCCCCTTGTACCTCATCATTAGCAGCTTCTTTACCTTCCTTCATAAAAGTACGGAATTGCTTTAATAAATCTACCCATTCTAAAACATTCGGATCTTCTTCACTCATATTCGGCAAATTGTGAAGCAACTTTTGTTCTTCCTTTGAAAACACTTCATTTTGGAATATTTCACGTATACGAGGAGACTGTTTCGAAAGCTGAATAAGTTCAAACATAACTTTCCAATCAAGATCTCCCTCCACATCTACCGAATAAACAACAGCTTGTAAAACACGCTCCATTCGATTAAATTTCTTTTGTTCTTCCTGTACAAACCGAAGTTGTTTTTCAAGAGAATCCTTTAAGTTAAGCTCACCTTTTACTAACATATTCGCAGCCTCTTTTAATGAAAATCCCATTTCCTTTAAAAATAAAATTTGTTGCAGCCTTATTACGTCAACTTCACTATATAAACGATGCCCACCTTCTGTTTTCCCGCTCGGCTTTAACAAATCTATTTGATCGTAATAACGTAATGTACGTACTGTAACCCCTGTTTCTCTCGTCAATTCTTGTATTGAAATCACTACCATCACCTCTTCCCCTTCATTATAAAAGATGACGTTACGTAACTTTCAAGTAATTTGTAAAAAAATACAAAAAGCTGTTTATACAAAGTGTATAAACAGCTTTTATGGAAATAACCCCTTTTGTATGGCGCGCCCACAAAATAAAATAAGTGCTCCAACAACAACACTCGTTGCCGTTTTATGATAATGGGCTAATACTAATAAATAATACGTTAAACCTACAGTACCAATCATAATACAAATACTTGGCACTGGATTACGAGAAAAGTTTTGCATTCCCCAAAGAAGCGCAAATATAGCTGTAGCGACACATAACACCGGTAATTCCATCCCAGTTCCCCTTTTTCTATCTATTATTCTTTGTTGCTAACACACTCGTCGATGCCATACTTATTAATAAACCAAAACCAATCCTTATATATTTAAACGTTTAATCTAATTGAAATCTCTCAAACTTATCATTTATTTTCTTTCCCCCTTACTCCAGCGTAAAGATTTCCTCCACCTTCACTCCAAAATACTTGGCGATTTTTAAGGATAACTCTAGACTCGGATTGTAATGATGATTTTCAATCGCCACTATCGTCTGCCGCGTCACCTGCATCGCCTTTGCCATTTCAACTTGCGTTATATGATTTTGCTTTCTTAACTCTTTTATTTTATTTTTCACACCCATAGGCTCCACCTTCAAAAGTAAAGATATCTTTACTTAAATTATAAATATTTTCCAGTAACAAGTAAAGATATCCTTACAAATTTTAGAAAAACATTTCACTAAACATCTACCCTAACAAAGTACAAGAGTAGTTCAATTTATATCAGCGTTTTTTTAATATATCGACATCGATAGCACTATAAGCATAAGAAAGAAGCTGTCCCAAAATATCTTTTGGAACAGCTTCTTCGTCCTACTACATAAATCCTAACGCATATACAAGAACGTATCCAAGAATAGAAAGGCAAACCGAGCCGATCAGCCCCGCCACGAATGCTTTACTTCCTAACTTACGGAACGTTTTAAACTCTACATTTAAACCAAGCCCCGCCATCGCCATTGCAATCAGCATGTAAGCAATGACAACAATGTAGCCGGCAACAACTTCTGGTATAACCCCGAGCGAATGCACTGCACTCATTGCTAAAAACCCGAAGATGAACCACGGAATTGGAAGTTCGCGCCATGATCTTTTTTCCTTGCTACCTTCACTCTTACCAAACCATAATCCGATTAAAATCGCTACTGGCACAAGCATTGCAACGCGCGTTAGCTTCACGATAACTGCGATATCTACAGCCGTGCTTCCTCCTGGCGCCGCAGCTGCGATGACATGAGCGATTTCGTGAAGCGTCGCACCTGAGAATACACCGTAACCGTATGGAGATAAACCAAGCACTGGATATAATAACGTATAAATAAGCGTAAATATAGTACCTAAAATTGCGATAATCGCTGCTCCAACTGCTGTTTCGTCATCTTTTGCTTTCACTTGCGGTGCAATTGCCACGACCGCTGCCGCACCGCAAATTGCTGTTCCACACGCTGTTAAAATTCCGAGTTTCTTTTCTACTTTAAATACTTTCGTTAGTCCATATACAACGAAAATCGTAAATGCAATAACAACCGCAGCGATGACCAATACTTTCGGCCCTGCCTTCGCAATATCAACAAGATTTAATCGCATTCCAAGTAAGATGATCCCAAAGCGAAGTAACTTCTTACTCGCGAAATTCGTTCCAGCTATCGCTTCTTGTGGAACTCCGATAGCTGCTCGCCAAACCATCCCAATTAGAATAGCAATTACTAATTGTCCCATAATATTTAAAAATGGAAGCTCTGCTAAATATTTCGCGGCAATTGCGATTAATAATGTAATCCCAATTCCTTGCGAAAATCCAAAGCCCTTCTTCTTTTGTATAACAAGTGTTTGTTCCACTTTGAACCACTCCAATAATCGTATTGGAACATGCATGTTCTTTCTACTTACATTATAAGAGAGTTTCTATAATAAGTTTAATACCAATACCAAATCTCTATCATCAGAAATACTTATGATAAGATGATAGAAAAAGAAAGGAGCCCATTATATGAACGTAGACATTTTAAAAATTTTTGTTACTGTCGTTGAACAGAAACACTTCTCCCGTGCAGCAGAATTATTAAACCTTTCACAGCCCGGAGTAAGTATGCATATACGCAACTTAGAAAACGAATTTGGCACTACACTTATTCAACGCTCCCCGAAGCACGTCCAAGTTACGGAAGCTGGAAACATATTATATATACATGCAAAGCAAATGCTCTCTCTTTACGAAGATGCTAAGCAAGAGATTAATGAACTACATAACGTTGTAACAGGAACACTTCGCATTGGTGCTAGTTTTACAATCGGCGAATACTTACTTCCAAAAATACTGGCTAACTATGCGAATGAAAATCCACACGTCGAAGTTCATACTTTCATCTCAAATACAGAAGACGTTTTGCAAAGCCTTCGCTCTAATCAAATCGATATCGGCTTAGTGGAAGGGCAAGTCGTATACGCCGACGTTGACGTTGAAACGTTTATGCAAGATGAAATGAAGCTCGTCGTTCCGCCAAATCATCCATTGCTCCGCACAAATGAAATAAATGAAAGCACACTCCAAGACCAAGTATGGGTACTAAGAGAAAGTGGTTCTGGTACACGTGCTTATAGCGATCGATTTATTCATCAACACCATTTAAAAATGAAGCGATTCTTTACATTTAGCAGTATTCAAAGTGTGAAGGAAGCCGTCGCCGCCGGTCTTGGCATCGCTATACTTTCTGATTGGACTGTACGGAAAGAGCTACTAGCAAAAGAACTATTCCACGTCGAGGTTCCAAATGAACAACTAATCCGTCCGTTCTCCATCGTGCGCGGCAAATATTTCATTCCCTCTAAAGCCATTCAAGTGTTCTTAAATCATGTAAATTCTTTTGCGAAAAAACAGCATTGACCTTCACATTAGTGTGAAGGTTTACAATACATGTAAAAGGAGTGAAACACATTGCGAATTGGAGAATTATCAAAAAAAACTGGTGTTAGTGAAAGATCACTAAGACATTACGAAGAAAAGGGACTACTCCCTTCTAAGCGCCTCGCAAATGGCTACCGTGATTTTGATGAAAGTGCCGTCGAAAAAGTGGAGCTTATTCAAATGTACTTACAAATTGGCTTAAATTTAGAAGAGACAGCAAGGATGCTGCGTTGCCTTGCAATTGAACCGCACCTGTACGACAATCCGTGCAGCAGCATTCTTACGCTTTATGAAGATAAACTCAATGAAGTAACAAAGCAAATCTCATTGCTTTCCAACATTCAAACAAATTTGCAAAAACACGTTTCACTCCTAAAACAAGCAAAAGAAAAGAGATGATTACATGTTTGTTATACATGGCAGTTCAAGACAAAACGGAAATACGGAAGCTTTAACACATATGATGATTGATGGAATTGAAACAGAACAAATTTATTTACGTGATCACACAGTCTATCCTATTACAGATAAGCGTCATGATGCAGAAGGATTCCAACCTGTAAACGATGACTACGAGCAGTTAACGAAACGCATGTTAGAGCACGACACGGTTATCTTTGCTACACCGCTATACTGGTACGGAATGAGCGGACATATGAAAAACTTTGTTGATCGCTGGTCACAAAGCTTGCGTGATACATCTCTTCATTTCAAAGAAAAAATGCAAGGCAAAAAAATGTATGTTGTCATCGTTGGCGGGGACAACCCCAAGCTAAAAGCATTACCGCTTATTGCTCAATTCCAATATATCTTTGATTTTGTTGGTTCTTCATTTGAAGGTTATGTTATTGGGGATGCGAATGGACTGGATGAAATTAAAAACGATGCTGAGGCGCTGGCAAAAGCACAATTGTATAATAATGAATTCAAAAATAGCAAATAGAAATAAGTTTGACAAAAACGATGACATCACATCTCTCGAACAAGAATACGAAACATTATTAGTTCAAATCCGAAAATGTAAAGAAGCGCTCTAATGTCTTCCCTATATATCGACAAGGCCTTCCGCATTTCCCAAGAAATATTGGAACTTCGACACAGAATAGCATTAATAAAAGTGAAAAAACCGTGCATCAGCACGGCTTTTTCACTTTTATATACGGACAGCAGTCCCGCTCACCGCAACCATTAGCATTCCTTCGCGAACTACTTCGTAATCCACGTCGATACCAACAATTGCATTCGCATTTTTTTGTCTTGCGAAAGTTTTCATTTCTTCCATTGCGATGTCGCGCGCTTCTTTTAATTTACTTTCATAAGCACCCGCGCGACCGCCGACAACGTCACGAACAGAAGCGAAAAGGTCACGAACGATATTCGCGCCCATAATCGCTTCTCCATTGACGATATCGATGTACTCAATAATTTCTTTTCCTTGAATTGTAGACGTTGTTGTTACAATCATGCTTTATAGCCTCCCATATAAGATTTTCACTTACTTATGGTGCACTAATTCAGCAGAAATTATATTTATGAACTGAACTGAGCTTCGTATAATCGGCTGTATCCTCCGCCTTGCTCAATTAGTTCCTCATGCGAACCTTGTTCTGCAATACCATCTTTATTTACAACGACGATACGATCTGCATTTTTAATCGTTGCAAGCCTGTGAGCGATAACTAATGTTGTACGGCCGACAGATAGTTCTGCAAGCGATTTTTGAATCGCTAGTTCCGTCTCTGTATCTAATGCAGAAGTCGCTTCATCTAATATTAAAATTGGTGGGTTTTTCAAGAACATACGAGCAATCGCTAGACGCTGTTTCTGTCCACCAGAAAGTTTCACACCACGCTCACCGATAACGGTATCTAAACCGTCTGGTTGTGAGTAAATTAAGTCTTCTAACTGCGCACGTTTTACCGCCTGCCAAATTTCAGCTTCTGACGCCTTTAAATTTCCGTAAGCAATATTTTCACGAATCGTTCCTGAGAATAAGAACACATCTTGCTGCACAATTCCAATTTGTTTACGAAGTGAAGATAATGTCATATCTTTCGTATCAATACCATCAATTTGGATTGAACCAGACGATTGTTCATAAAAACGTGGGAGTAAACTACATAACGTTGTTTTTCCAGCTCCTGATGGTCCAACGAACGCAACCGTTTCACCTGCATGTATGTTCAAACTAATGTCATTTAAAATCGGTTCTTTATTTTCATATCCGAACGTAATGTTGTTATATTGAATATCACCATGTACATGTTTAACTTCCATCGCACCTTTAGAGTCTACAATATCTGGCTCTGTTTCAAGAAGCTCTACATATCTCTTAAAACCAGCGATCCCTTTCGGATAGCTTTCGATTACCGCATTAATTTTTTCAATGGGGCGGAAGAAAATATTCGTTAATAGAACGAATCCAATAAATCCACCGTACGTTAATTCACCTTGCAGAACAAACCATGTACCGCATATTAAGACGAAGAGTGTTACGAGACGCATGAGCATATAACTAATCGATGAATTTAATGCCATAATTTTATACGCCATTAATTTCGTTGTGCGGAAACGAGCGTTGTTAACAGCAAATTGCTCTTTCTCAAACTTTTCATTTCCGAATGCTTGTACTACGCGAATACCACCAACATTATTCTCAATACATGCATTGAAATCAGCAACGTCTGAGAATAAACGTCTAAATGTACCTGTCATTTTTTTGTTGAAGTAAAGTGCTAACCATAATAAGAATGGAATGACGAAGAACGTTAATAGCGCTAACTTCCAGTTGATCATCATCATAAATGAAAATGCCCCAACTAAAGTCATAATAGCGATAAATAAATCTTCTGGTCCATGGTGAGCAATTTCCCCAATTTCCATTAAGTCGTTTGTAAGACGTGAAATTAAATGACCTGTTTTATTATTGTCAAAAAATCTAAATGATAGCTTTTGAATATGATCAAATAATTTCTGCCTCATATCCGTTTCAATGTTAACACCAAGCATATGTCCCCAATATGTAACAACATATTGTAAGCCTGCATTTAATATATACACTGCAAGTAAACCGAAACAAGCCCATAAAATAAGCGTCCAGTTTTGTCCTGGCAATAACTTATCAATAAATTGATTTACGATAAGCGGGAAGCCAAGTTCTAGTAATCCTGCGACAACCGCACAAGAAAAGTCGAGTATAAATAAACCTTTATACGGTTTATAGTAAGAAAAAAATTTACGCAGCATATCTTACCTCCATTTTCCAAAATTAAAAAGACTCTCTAAATGATAACCATTATCAAATAATTATTCAAGTTATCCGTCTATGAAACTAAAAATAAGATTTTTGGTATTTGTCATTTTTTCCAGAGAGTCGATATATTCAAATAATCGCCGATATAAATTTCATTTACTAACTACCCTCCCCCCAAACAAAAAAAGGTACCACCACAAGGTGATACCATTCCTTCTATTACATCGCTTCCGAATCCCACTCATGCTCCTGCTCAACGAATACAATACCTAATTCGTGATGTCCACCAGCATATAATGCAGTTTGTGCAAGACGAAGCTCACCATTTGTATCTAATACTTCTAATTTACAAAATGCTCCTGTCGTCTTCGTTTGAAGCGCATCATAAAATTCCTCGGCGCTTTTTGGAATGACTCCATTTACTTTCGTAATAATTTCTCCAGGTAGTAATTTTAGCTCTGCTCCAATTGTATTTGGGATTGTATCTAGTACAACGAGCCCATCATTGCGTGCAGCAAAATACGCTGGTCTTGTTTCATCAGTAATTTTCTCTTGCATCGAAATTGTGAAACGCCCAAGCATTGCGACTCCCATCGCGATAATTGCAAGTACATGCCACCAGTAACTTGCGATTCCTAAAACGAGCACAAGTCCTGCTAACCCATAAACACGTCTTCCTGTAAATAATAAAGCTTCCGTCGGCTCATAACTTTTAATCTTTCTCATAAATCCAATTAAAAATGGAACGAGAAATAGAGAATATGTATTTGAACCTATTGAAACGACAGGCCACCATGAAATAAACTGCGTTACCGCATCACCCGGTACAAGAATAAAAATAGGAACGATCCATAAACGCTTTGATTCGTGTAAACCAATCTTTAATCCACGCTTCCCCTTCCTAATCTTCGGTGTAGAATATCCTACTGCGTTTTTAGAAATCAATAAGCCTTCTACAATAAGCATAACGCCTAGCAAAATAGCAAGGGATACAATGGTATTCTCTTCACCTTCTCGAAGCTGTAAGAAGGAAACTGGTAGCTTAGAAGATAATAGAACACATACAATCGCAATGCTAAATGTATAAGCCGCTGATAAATATCGATACATAGCCGTTAATCCAAATAGTAATGTCCAAATTAAAATGGCCCATAAGCTTGCTTTAGAAACAACAAGTCCAAGCCCAATCGTAATAATAGATACTACTAATCCGTATCCAATCCCTGCAAATAGAGAGGTTCGCAGTTCAAACCAAATATCATAAACTTTAAAAGAAAAATCTTTTCGTTCTCTTAACATACGTAAGTATCCAACGAAGATACTACTTATTACAAATATATAGACAGCAGGGTGTAAGAAAAAACGTCCAACTGCCCGCATTATTTCAAAAATCCACGACTCCACGAACTCATTCACCACCATTTATATCATTCTTTCTTTTTATATTATCATAACTAAACAAACGTTTGTTTAACACAAAAAAATACAGGCAGCAAACTGCCTGTATTTCTTCTTATTTTGCCATTAATTTTAATGCTGACTGTAATTGTAGATCATTTTCTCCAGAACGGATTTTTTCGATAATTTTAGTTTGAATCGCTTCAGCTGTCTTTTTATCAAGCTGTCCTGTCGCTTCCATTTCATTCGCATTTTGGAATGCTTTCAGCGCTGATTCTGTCTCTTTACTAAAGTATCCATCTTCACGACCTGGTACATATCCTAAGCTCTTAAGCATTTCTTGAGCATGTTTTACTTGTACATCATTTGAATTGTATGAAAGTGTTTTTTCAATTTGAATTGGTGTCGCATGATAATAATTTGGTTGCTTCACTTCTACTGTTGGCGCGATTCCTTTTTTATGAATCCAGTTCCCATCCGGTGTTAACCATTTAAACATCGTTAATTTAATGTTGCTGCCGTCTTTAAATGGAACAGCTTGCTGGACAGTACCTTTACCAAATGTCTTTTCACCAATTAAATCGTATCCTTCTCCTTCTTTCAGTGCACCAGCTAAAATCTCTGAAGCAGAAGCACTTCCATTATCAATTAATACTGAAATTGGATATGGTTTTCTCTCTTTCAGTTCCGTAGAGAATTTCTTCTTCTCACCATTTCGCTGCTCTACTTGTAGCATCGGCTTTTTATTCGTCATAATTTCTCCCAGTATATCTTCTACACTATTTAAATAGCCACCAGGATTACCACGCACGTCAATAACTAAGCCTTTTATATTTTTCTTCTCTAACTCTTTTAACTGATCCTTAAATTCCTTCGCTGTATTTTCAGCAAAAGAAGTGATTTGCATATAACCGATATCTCTTCCGCTCTCTTGCTTCACAGAACTAAACACTGTAAAGATCGGAATTTTTTCACGCTTAATTTTAAATACAATCGGATCAGTTACTCCCGCACGTTTAATTTCAATTGCGACAGTCGTTCCTTTTTTACCACGGATCTTTAATACTGCTTCTTCACGTGATAAGTCTTTCACACTGTTTCCATCTACAGATAAAATTTGGTCATTCGGTTTAATTCCTATCTTTTCTGCTGGTGAACCTTTAATTGGTGATACGATAATAAGCTTATCGTCCGTTTTGTTCACCTCAGCCCCAATCCCCTCTAATTCAGGATCAAGCGATTCACTAAACTGTTTGGCTGTTTCTTTATCCATATACGTGGAATAAGGGTCCTTCAGCGTAGACAACATGCCTTGTATTGCACCTTCAACTAACTTTTCATCTTTCACGTCTTCCACATAACGTGAATCAATTAGTGCATACGCCTCATTAATTTTTGCCAAATTCCCTTGCGCAGTGCTAGCATTCCCACTCGAAATTGTTTGCGTTACTTCTGCTGGGTTAACCCCAAATACAGACATGCCTGCAAACATTCCGCCAGCACCAATTAAAAATGCAACAACCATTCCAATAATTGCAACTCTACGTTTCAATGCGGAATTCCCCTTTCCAAAACACACAGGTGGTGTAGCAAAAGGCATCACACAGTGTGTGATGCCTTTACCTATTTCTACTATATGATAAGCTTGTACGAATTATGTTTGCAACTTTTTATACTTTTAAGAAACGACGAATTGACATTACACTTCCCCACATACCGATTAACGCACCGATTAACACTAGTAAACCAGCTAATTGGAATACGAAAGGACTGTATGGTAGAAGCTCGAAAATTGTTCCGCCAAGTTTTTCGTTAAACACACCTTGCAACGAATTATACGTAACTAGAATTAGGCCAATTGGAATAATTGATCCTAATACTCCTAAGAATAACCCCTCTAGCAAGAATGGCCAACGAATGAACCAGTTTGTTGCACCAACAAGTTTCATAATTTCAATTTCTGTACTACGAGCATAAATTGTAATTTTAATTGTGTTAGAGATTAAGAACATTGCTGTGAATAAAAGACCAGCAATTAACGCAATCCCAATGTTACGACCAGTTTTTACAGTATCAAATAATCGTTCAACTTGCCCTTTTCCGTACTGAACATTACTGACAAACTGCATTTTTTCAACCTTCTTCGCGATTGTCGCTGTATCTGTTGGTTCTTTTGCTTTTACAACGAATACGTTTTTAAGTGGGTTATCTTGTTCAAATAACTCAAACGTTTTTCCGCTATCACCTAAGCTTTTAATTAAACGTTTTAACTCTTCTTCTTTAGAAGAATATTTAATAGAATCTACTTTTGCAATCTTACTCATATCTTCTTCTAATTTCTTTTGATCAGCTTCTTTCGCAGCTGGATCAATGTGTACACGAATCTCTACATCTTGCTCTACTTTTGTCGCAAAATGGTTCATATTCATAATCGCTGTTAAAAAGACACCTACAAGTAATAATGTAACTGTTACTGCACTAACAGAAGCAAACGTCATCCATCCGTTACGTGATAGATTCTTTACACCTTCTCGCAAATGTCGACTAAGGGTCTTAGCCTTCATATCCGTATCCTCCCTCAATCTCGTCTCGAACAATTTTTCCGCCTTCAATCGCGATTACACGATGACGGATTGTATTTACGATATCTGCATTATGCGTCGCCATAACAATTGTTGTACCACGCTCATTAATGCGAGTAAAAATCTTCATAATATCAAGAGCTGTTTCAATATCTAAGTTACCTGTTGGCTCATCAGCAATTACAACCTTTGGTCGATTTACAATCGCTCTTGCAATCGCAACACGTTGTTGCTCTCCACCTGAAAGTTCACTTGGAATTGCATCTGCACGATCTTCAAGACCTACAAGACCTAAAACCTCTGTTACACGCTCACGAATTGCATCTGGTTCTTCTTCAATTACTTCTAAAGCAAACGAAACATTCTCATATACCGTTAATTTAGGTAGTAATTTAAAATCTTGGAAAATTACGCCTAATTGACGACGAAAATATGGAACATCTCTTTCTGCCAATGTTTCAATAACAAGTCCATTTACATTAATTGATCCTGTAGATGGCTTCTCTTCACGATACATCATTTTAATAAATGTAGATTTTCCGGCTCCACTCGGTCCAACTACGTATACGAACTCACCTTGTTTAATGTTAACTGTAAGACCAGCAATGGCTTTCATACCATTCGGGTACTCCTTATAAACATTCGTCATTTTTATCATTATTTATCACCCAATACTTAATGATTTTTTTCGAAATACTTTTCTGTACATCTGAAAATAAAAGACATCCTTCATTTTCACTTAGTCATCCTTGTTGAAGGTAGTTTACTTATGCTTTCTCATAAGCAATACCACTCTATGTAATATATTTCAGCAAAATTCTACAAACCCCATTGTAACATCAAACGGTTTCCAGTTCGGATACATTTTTGTTACAGTTATGTTACATAAATGAAAAGGAAAACGAGTTGACCTATATTATCAACTCGTCCAGTTCACCTTTTTTATTTATGTTCAGCTAACCATTCAGATACTTTTTTCGCATCTTCACCTTGAATAAGTCCTGGTGACATTGAACCGCGGCCTTTTTTAATAATCTCTTCGATATCTGCAGCGTCGTACTTACCGCCTACTTTTCTTAAATCAGGTCCAGTTGCCCCTGATAAATCTGTCGCGTGACATCCAGCACAACTTCTTTGGAAAATTTGTTCTGCGCTGTCTGTGCTTGCAGACTGTTTCGAAGACTTACTCTCTTCTTTATTTCCGCATGCTCCTAAAGCAAAAACAACCGATGTCCCTAGCGCAATAGCCAACAATTTCTTTTTCACTTCTATCGCTCCCCATTGTTGATATTCTTTTTATTCCTAACACACTCATTTTCATTATAAGCATTATCTTTATATAGAAAAACTAAGGTGTATTTCATATTCCTCAAAAATACAGTGAGAACCTTGATAAAATAAAGCTTTCATAAGTTGTTTCAATTCTGTGAACAGCTTAAAAAACTTCTATAAAGAATCCTTTTTAAAAGGAAAATTAGAAATGTTCTATATAAATCTTTACCCTATTATCGCTCTATTTTACTATTCTCTACTTTTTACAAAACAATATACACCATTGTAATCTACATATAATCCCATCAAAAAGAGAAGTTGTCGTTTCCAACTTCTCTTCCTCTTTACTTCATCTATAAAAATAAAATCAAATTCTTTATATCCTCTATATCCTCAGCGTGGGCCAACAATTTAGTTGGCTTTTTTTCACTTATTAGATGCGAGAACGTAAGTAAGCATCAATAAATGGATCAATCTCTCCATCCATAACTGCTTGTACGTTACCAACCTCCGTATTTGTACGGTGGTCTTTTACAAGAGAATACGGGTGGAATACGTAAGAACGGATTTGGCTACCCCATCCGATTTCTTTTTGTTCCCCGCGGATTTCATCTAATTGTGCTTGTTGCTCTTCTAGTTTCTTTTGATATAATTTCGCTTTTAACATCTTCATCGCATGCTCACGGTTTTTAATTTGTGAACGCTCTGACTGACACGTTACAACTGTATTTGTCGGTGTATGTGTAATACGAACTGCTGAATCTGTCGTATTAACGTGCTGCCCACCCGCTCCACTTGCGCGGTACGTATCAATTTTTAAATCTTCTGTACGTACTTCGATTTCAACTTCATCATTGAACTCTGGTACAACTTCACAAGATACGAACGATGTATGACGACGACCTGAAGAATCAAATGGTGAAATACGTACAAGACGATGTACACCTTTCTCTGCTTTTAAGTAACCGTAAGCGTTATGACCTTTAATTAATAAAGTTACACTCTTAATACCAGCTTCATCACCCGGTAAATAGTCAACCGTTTCTACTTTAAATCCACGTTTTTCAGCCCAACGTGTATACATACGTAATAACATAGAACCCCAGTCTTGTGACTCAGTTCCACCTGCACCTGGATGTAATTCTAAAATTGCATTATTTTTATCATAAGGATCACTTAATAGTAACTGAAGCTCATACTCATTCATTTCTTGAATTAAGCCTTTTACTTCTGACTCTAATTCCTCATGTAAATCTTCATCGTATTCTTCTTTTAAAAGCTCATGCGTTACTTCTAAATTTTCGAATGTTTCATCTAATTGACGGAAACTTCCAACCATATCTTTTAACGCATTCGCTTCATTAATTACAGCTTGCGCGCCTTGTTGGTCATCCCAAAATCCTGCGCTCATCATTTTTTCTTCTAATTCTGCAATTTGTTTCTCCTTAGTAGGAAGGTCAAAGAGACCCCCTAAAAGCCGCTAATCGCTTAGCCATTTTCTCTAATTCCTGTCTAATTTCTACTAATTCCATTTCCTTCACCTCTATGTAATTGCTGTTACTTTCGTATGAAAACAAGGGAAACTCTCTCCACTTATTACGGAGAGAGTTTAACCCTTCTTAATTATACATTTTTGATATAAAAGTTTGCAAAACAGCCAAAGCTACCGCCCTATATTACTGAACAATACCACAGCAGTTTTTATATTTTTTACCGCTACCACATTTACATAAATCGTTGCGGCCCACTTGGTCACCTTTTACAACTGGCTTTTTCTTCGCTTCTTCGCCGTCGCTAGATGGATGAACAGCTTCACCTTGAACAACTTCTTGACGTTCTAAGTTTTGTTCAATTTCAGCTTTCATAATGTAACGAGAAATTTCCTCTTCAATAGAAGCAACCATTGACTCGAACATCGCAAATCCTTCCATTTGGTACTCACGAAGTGGATCAATTTGACCGTAAGCACGTAAATGAATACCTTCACGAAGGTGATCCATCGCATCAATATGCTCCGTCCATTTTGTATCTACAACGCGGAATACAACAACTTTCTCAAACTCACGCATTTGCTCTTCTGGCATAAGCTTTTCTTTGTCATTGTAACGCTCTATTAATTTCGCGATAATCGGTTCGCTCATTTCCTCAGGAGCAAGGCGACGTAATTCTTCTTCTTTTACGTCTCCTTCTTGAAGAAGGTTTGTATTTAAGTAGTCAACAAGACCTTTAATGTTCCAATCTTCTTCAATTTCCTCTTGTGTGTGAAGCGCAACAGCACGTTCTACTGTAGATTTCATCATACCTTCAATAATGCCACGTAAGTTTTCCGATTCCATTACTTCTTGACGCTGCTTATAAATCACTTCACGTTGCTGACGAAGTACATCATCGTATTGTAATAACTGCTTACGTGCATCATAGTTATTTCCTTCAACACGTTTTTGTGCAGACTCTACCGCTCGAGAAACCATTTTACTTTCAATTGGCTGGGAATCATCCATACCAAGACGATCCATCATTGCTTTCATATTATCTGAACCAAATCGGCGCATTAATTCATCTTCCATCGATAAGTAGAACTGCGTCACACCAGGATCCCCTTGACGACCAGCACGACCACGTAACTGATTATCAATACGACGGCTTTCATGACGTTCTGTACCGATAACTGCTAGACCGAAGATTTTCACATCATCTCCAAGCTTAATATCTGTACCACGACCAGCCATATTCGTCGCAATCGTTACAGCACCTTTCATACCAGCTTCCGCAATAATATCTGCTTCACGTGCATGGTTTTTCGCATTTAAAATGTTATGACGTACACCTTTACGCGTTAACATTTTTGAAATAAGCTCTGAAGTTTCAATTGCAACTGTACCTACAAGAACAGGTTGCCCTTGTTTATGACGATTTACAATATCCTCAACAACAGCATTGAACTTACCTTCCATTGATTTAAAGATTAAATCAGCACGATCATCACGAATAATCGGTTTGTTTGTTGGAATTACAATAACGTTCATATTGTAAATGTTACGGAATTCCTCTTCCTCTGTTTTCGCTGTACCAGTCATACCAGATAATTTTTCATACATACGGAAGTAGTTCTGGAATGTAATTGTCGCAAGTGTCATACTTTCATTTTGAATTTCTACACCTTCTTTTGCTTCAATTGCTTGGTGTAATCCTTCGCTATAACGACGACCTTTCATAAGACGACCAGTGAATTGGTCTACAATTACGATTTCGCCTTCTTGTACAACATAATCTGTATCACGGTGCATAACAACGTGTGCACGAAGCCCCTGATTAATATGGTGAAGAAGTGCTACATGTTTTAAATCGAATAAGTTTTCAATATGGAAAGCTTTCTCTGCTTTCGTAATACCATCTTCTGTTAACATTACATTTTTCGTTTTCACATCAAATGAATACTCTTTTTCATTTTCTAACGTACGAACGAATGCATTTGCAAACATGTATAGCTCTGTTGATTTTTGAGCTTGTCCCGAAATAATAAGCGGCGTACGTGCTTCATCGACTAAAATAGAATCGACTTCATCGATAATAGCAAAATGAAGTGGACGTTGAACGCACTGCTCTTTATATAAAACCATGTTGTCACGTAAGTAATCGAATCCAAGCTCATTATTTGTGCTATACGTAATATCAGCAGCATAAGCCTCTTGTTTCTCTTCGCGTGACATACTATTTAAGTTAATTCCTACCGTTAAGCCAAGGAACTCATGAAGTTGTCCCATTTCGTTCGCATCACGTTGTGCTAAGTATTCATTGACTGTAACAACGTGAACACCTTTTCCTGTTAAAGCATTTAAATATACAGGTAATGTAGATGTTAACGTTTTACCTTCACCCGTTTTCATCTCAGAAATATTCCCTTCATGTAAGGCAATACCACCCATTAACTGTACGCCATATGGACGCATTCCAAGAACACGAGTTGCCGCCTCGCGAACAACTGCAAAAGCTTCCGGTAGTAGATCATCTACTGTTTCACCTTTTGTTAGACGTTCTTTAAATTCAAGCGTCTTTCCTTTTAATTGTTCATCAGTTAGTGGCTTAATAGATGACTCTAATGCATCAATTTGCTCAACTGTCTTTTGCATACGTTTAATTTGGCGTTGGTTTACATCAAACACCTTTTTTAAAATACCGATCATAGGAAATACGCTCCTCTTTTATTAAAATAAAACTTCCGATTGTTTTCTTTTTCTCTATTACAATCAGTCGTTGTAAAAATCAAATGTATGTTATGCCAATTTTTCTCCTAATTAAAAAAACTAAAATGTATATACCTAATGATAATTGTAACACTTGTCTTATAACTATGACAACAATCGGCCGAATGTCTCGTTCTAAATTAAGAAAAGTTTTTTAAAAATCTATTTTCAGCAAAAAAAGCGCAGCCATTTCGGCTGCGCTTTCGAATTATTATTTAGTTTCGATTAAACCATATTTCCCATCTTTACGGCCGTATACAACATTAGTTTCATTTGTATCAGCATTTGTGAAGACGAAGAAATTATGTCCTAGCATATCCATTTGTAGAATCGCTTCTTCAACGTCCATCGGTTTTAAATCGAATCGTTTTGTACGTACAAGTTCTAATTCATCCTCTTCTACCTCATCCATAACAGCTACTGCTTCTGGAAGGATAAAGTTTGTTTTCATAGAACCTTTCTCACGTAACTTACGATTTACTTTTGTTTTATGTTTACGAATTTGTCGCTCAATTTTATCAACTACTAAATCGATAGCAGCGTACATATCGCTATTAGTTTCTTCTGCACGAAGTAATAAATCAGTAAATGGTATTGTTACCTCGACACGTTGCTTGTCAGAGTATACTTTTAAATTAACTTTAATCTCTGGGAATGTATCAAAATAACGTTCTAACTTACTTAGTTTTTTCTCTACATATTCCTTTAATGCTGGAGTTACTTCAATATTTTCACCACGAATGTTGAATTTCATAGATGAATTCCTCCTTTCAAGCCTATGTACTATAATTTCGACACTGGCTTAAAAACTCCTTCTAACTTTTTTAAAAAAATTAGTGGAATTGCGATTTTTTTATCGTTTTTTGTTGAAATGAAAAGATGCATCGTTTCTATCTTTATTTTATCCTATTAACATCGTGAATAACGAATATAAGTGTGGCCAATTCGTTACAGAAAAGAAACAACTTTTTGACAACTTACCCTATAATAAAAAACCCCTTGCGCAAAACAAGAGGTTCTACCATATATATAACGTTGCCACAAATGCAGCTTTCTCTTCCCAAAAACAATATTCCTACAGTTTTACAACATTAGCTGCTTGTGGTCCACGTGCTCCATCTACAATGTCAAACTCTACTTGTTGCCCTTCTTCTAATGACTTATACCCATCTTGTTGAATAGCAGAAAAATGGACAAATACATCGTCACCATCTTCGCGCTCAATAAATCCAAATCCCTTTTCTGCATTGAACCATTTCACTCGTCCTTGCATGTTCATTCCATTCCCTTCACTCTAAAAATCAGGGCATTCGCCCCATATTTTGACTATAACGAATGACAACATATGAAGTCAAAGAAGACTTATCGCCTTTTTATTATCCCTTTCGACACTGCCATATTAACTTCTACAAAGTGTCAAACTAGATACTTCCCTTGCCCCTCTTTCATATAACAAACTTCCGATTTGCCTAACTGTAATTCCTGTCGTATACACGTCATCAACGAGTAAAATATGTTGCCCACAAAACATCTCTTCTCCCTGAAAATAAAAAGGATTGCTTCCTGACATCCTTTCTTTACGCGTCTTCTTACTTTGCTTTTCTGTTTCTCGCCGTCTTAAGGAAAAATCAGAAATACGGACAGGCAAACAAGTTGCTAATAACTCTGCTTGATTAAAGCCACGTTCAACTTCCCTTTCCTTACTAAGCGGAACAGCGATAACGGTTGAAACATCAGCAAAATACTTTTGAAATAAACTTCGAAAAGGACGATAAAAAATGCGCACTAACTCTGCATCACCCCGAAACTTAAACTGTGCTACTATTTCTTTCATCTCATTATCGTACATGTATAACGAACGGTTTTTAAAAGGACGATACTTCTCCTCATTCATCCACCTTATACAATCTATGCAAATACCGTCTTCTTGAAATGAGGCAGGAACAAATTCTAAAGGTCGGCCGCACTCCATGCAAATTTCTCCTATAATATAGGAAAGTTTCTGCTTACATCTATCACATATATATTTTCTATGACACTTTACAAAAAAAGTGTACCAACTAACCTTTTCTACAAAACACTCATCACAAAGTAAACAATGCATTAATCGATCAATCCTTGTTCTTTGGCATTTTTATTCATACCTTGAATATGTTTTTTCGCGCGCACCATCGCCTCTGTCTTACCATAGTGAAAATAAATGACCTCTCCATACGGTGCTTCAAAGCTCCGCCCTGCTCGGCCCGCAATTTGTACGAGTGCACTTTCTGAGAATATTTCTTCTTCAGCCCCTAAAACCGCTACTTGCAAATTTTTCACCGTTACGCCTCGCTCTAAAATTGTCGTTGTAACTAATAATGGGATTTCTCCTTTTCTGAAAGCCGCTACTTTTTCTTTTCTCCCCGGATCTTCTGCATGTACACCTTCAATTCGCTTGTTTAATGATTTTAACAACAGGCTTATCTCTTCTATATATCGCACATGGGGGACAAATAAAAAAATAGGATGTTTTTTATTTAAGTATGTTTGTAACCACTGTAGTAAAACTCGAGGAATTCTTTTATGAATGAGGCTTTTTTTCCAATTCCCGCACCAACAAAATAAAGGAACTGGCAAAGGATGACGGTGATATCGTCCAGAAACAATAACACCTTTTTGTTCACCTTTTCTAAATTTTCGCTTCCACGTTTCATCTGGAGTCGCAGTTAAATAAATACGCGCCGCCCTTTCTTTCATCGCTTGTTTTACCGCGTACTGTAACATTTGATCTGCACAATATGGAAAAGCATCTATCTCATCTACAACCATGACATGAAACGCCCTATAATAACGCAATAATTGATGCGTGGTCGCAACGACTAGTACTGCATCTTTTTCTTTATCCACACTCCCTCCATATAAAGCCGCTACCTTTATATATGGAAATACTTCTTGTAATCTCGGTGCTAATTCCAGAACAACATCCGTTCTCGGCGTTGCGATACAAACTCTTTCTCCTTTTTGAAGCGCTTCGTTAATACCGTAAAACAACATCTCTGTTTTCCCAGCCCCGCATACAGCCCAAATAAAAAATGATTCTTTTTGCTTAATAGCCTCTACAACACCTTGTGCCGCCAAATTCTGACCAGTAGACAACTTCCCGTTCCACTGTAACAAGTTTAATTTCTTTTCTCTCTTTCTTTCAGCAATCCCGCGAACAAGTACAGCACATTCACTTACCCTCCCCATCGTTATACACTTCCGGCAATATGTGCACACTTTACTGCACCTTCTACATAAAAACGACGCAAATAGCCGCTGATCTACATTTCCGCAGCGTTGGCACATATATTTAGAATTCTTCTTTTTTACACCTTGTACACATATGACCTCTCCCTTCCTTTTCAAATCATTTAATTCCCTCTGTAAATCTGAAGAAAGTTCGTCTAATAGCAACTGTTTCCCCGCCAGCATCAACAATCACCTCCAGCACTACTATAAACCCTTCTTCAAATCCCGTAAAAACTCAAAAAAGCCGATAACCTACTTATAAAATAGTAAGCTATCGACTTTATACACGTTTTTTATTGAATTATAATTCTATAATCTTCCGTAACCTAAGAAATGTTTTTGGTTGTAAGAGCTATTTACACTACCGTAAGTAACACCTGTTGACTCATCAGCAGCATGAATTATTTGACCGCCACCGATATAAATACCAACGTGAGATACACCTTCTCTATATGTACCTTGTAAGAAGATAAGATCTCCTGGTTTCGCTTCAGATGCGCTAATCTTTTGTACAGAACTCCACAGGCTTCTAGTATCTTGACGACCTAAACCGTAAACATAAGAGATTAAACCACTGCAGTCAAAACCACCGTTTGAAATTGACGCACTACCCCATACGTATTTTAGACCTACTAAACCTTTAGCTTTTTCGACAACATCTTGTCTGCCACCTTTAGTATCAGCTGGTACTTCTGGAGTTGGAGCTGGTTTTTTCGCTTCTTCTTTTTTAGGCTCTTCTTTTTTAGACTCTTCTTTTGGAGCTTGTACAGCATTATTTGCTGGAGCTGCTGGTTGAGCTTGTGTTGGTGCTGGTTGAGCCGCTGCTGGTTGTTGTGCAGCTTGCTCTGCTTGTTTTTGAGCAGCAGCTTCTTGTGCAGCTTTTTCTTGCGCTTCTTTTTCAGCAATTTGTTGTAATTTTAATGCTTGTTGTTCAAGCTCTTTTAATTGGCTTTCCGTACTTGTCATTGTAGTTACAACTGTATCCATTTTACCGCTTAAATCGTTTACCGCTGTTGCTTTTTTCTCTTTTTCAGCGTCAAGTTCTTTCTTAGCAGTTTCAATTTGAGCTTGTGCTTCTTTTAATTCTTTTTGTTTCTCTTTTACCGTTGCAACATCTTTTTTCACACTAGCTTGATCTTCTTGCTGTGTTTTCATGATATCTTCATCAGACTCAAGAATTTTAGAAACAGAAGTTAAACGATCAACTAAATCTGCAACGTTTTTAGAGTTTACAAGAACTTCTGTTACAACGTTCGTATTTGGTTGTTCTTGAAGTGCAACTAAACGCTTTCTTAATAACTCTTCACGTTTTGCAATCTTTGTTTGTAATTCTGCAATATCTTTATTTTTCTTTTCAATTAATTGCTCAGTATCAGAAACTTTTTTCGTTGTTTCATCAAGTTTTGCAGCATTCTCTTGAACAGACTTATCTAAACCTTGAATTGTTTTGTTTAAGTCATTCATTTGTTTTTGTAATTCATCACGTTCTTGTTGTTGTTTATGTAAAGTGTCATTTTGTGTATTAATTTGTGATTTCACGTCAGAAATTTTATCTTCTGCAAATACATTTGGTGTTAGTCCTGAAAACATTAACCCTGCAACTAATGCGCAAGATGCCATTTTTAGCTTTTTCATTTTATTTTTTACACCGCTTTCTTTTTTCTTTTTCCGTATATAACCTATAAAATTTATACCATAATTCGGGATTTTTTTTGCTAATGTTACGTTTTTGTAAAACAAATGTAATATTATTTGTAGCTCTAGCGCAAAATTCGTATATTTTTGTATGTATGTGTAGAAATTTATATACTTTTCTCACTTCTGTGAACAAAGAAAAAACGTAAGGAATCCCTTACGTTTTATTAAATATACGAATACAAATGAAATGCTACTTCATCCATTTCTCAGCCCAATTTTGGACCTCATCCATAACACTTTCTAACGCTTTTCCCTTGTCAGTTAAGCCATACTCGATTCGAACTGGTACTTCTGGATAAACATCACGAACTACAATGCCCTCGCTTTCCAATTCCTTCAAACGCTCTGACAACATACGATCGCTCATATTTGGGATGATATCTGCGATTTCTCTAAAACGTTTCGACTCTTCAAGCAAAGATTTAATAATTAAGCCAGTCCATTTCTTACTAAGCAAAGTAAAAGCTGACTCAAACTTTGGACATAAACAAGAATTATGCTCCATATGTTTCACCTCTCTTCTATTATAATATAGTTTCTTGTAAAAAGTAAGTTATAAAACTTTCCTCATTATTTTATTTTACGTACATTTTACCATTTCCAAATATTAACTTGTCAACTAAACGTAACATACCCGTAAAAAAACCCTCTTAAAAAGAGAGCTTTTTATATCTTTATTACTTCGTATACCATCCAAGACCTAATGCACCTTCACCTAAGTGCGTACCAATTACAGCTCCAAAATAACCTGTACGAATTGTGACGTGAGGATATTTTGCTTCTAATTCTTTCTTCCATTCATTCGCTTCCTCTTCACGTTGCGCATGAATGATAACTGCTTCCATAGGTACACCTTTACTTGCTTGCTCATCAAAAATTTCAATGATACGTTTTAATGCTTTTTTACGTGTACGAATCTTTTCAAACGGAATAATGATTTTATCTCTAAAATATAGAACTGGCTTCACTTGTAACAGACTGCCGATGAAAGCTTGCGCGCTATTTAATCGACCACCACGTTGCAAATGATGTAAATCATCAACTACAAAATAGGCGTCCATCGTTTTCTTCATTTCATCAAAACGAGCGATAATCTCTTTTGGATTCTTTCCTTCACTTGCTAACTTTGCACCTTCACGCACATAAAATCCTTGTACTTCACAACTAATTTCAGAGTCATACGTATATACATCAATACCCTCTACCATCTGTCCAGCTGTTGTTGATGTTTGATATGTACCACTAATTCCACTTGATAGGTGAATACTAATAACTGCATCATAATCTTTAGCTAGTTCTTCATATAGCTCAACAAACTTTCCGATTGCTGGTTGAGAAGTTTTTGGAAGTTCCTCTTGTTCACGTACTTTCACATAAAAATCATCTGCTGAAATTTCAGCTTCTTCTTGATAAGATTCTGTTCCAAACACAACGTTTAATGGAATCATATATATATTGAGTTCATCACGAATTTGCTTCGGTATATATGCTGTACTATCAGTAACAATAGCTATTTTCATTTTCGTACCTGCCTTATAAAAAGTTTTATTTCCTAATTTTACACGAAAACTACAAATGGTGCATCCATACAGGGAAATGCCGGTTGAAATTATACTCACCATCTCGACAAATTACAACAAAAAGATAAAATAATCACCAAAAACTTCAACGTATTTAGAAAAAATGTTTGAATATAAAAAGGCTCGCTTTTAAAATGGAAAGTACTAGTCATTTTGATAGATAGGGGCGTATACAAGTGCTATTACAATATTTAACAATCAAAGACTACGGCGAACACGAAATCGTCATTCAAAAATCAAGATTTATTTGTTATATTAGCCGAGCAACGACTGAGGAAGAGGCTCAAGAATTTATACAAAAAATAAAAAAACAACATTGGAATGCAACACATAATTGTTCCGCTTATTTAATTGGCGAACAAGATCATATTCAAAAAGCAAATGATGACGGCGAGCCTAGCGGTACAGCTGGCGTACCAATGCTAGAAGTACTTAAAAAACGTGGACTAAAAGATACCGTTGTTGTCGTAACACGCTATTTTGGTGGCATTAAACTTGGCGCAGGTGGATTAATTCGTGCATATGGAAAGTGTACAAGCGAAGGCATTAATCATGTCGGTGTTGTCCAGCGAAAACTAATGCGTGTGATGCAAACCGAGATTGATTACACATTACTTGGCAAAGTGGAAAATGAATTACGCAATTCAAAATATGCCATTAAAGATATACATTATCTAGAAAATGTCACATTTGATACGTATGTTGAAGAAGACGGCAAACAAGCCTTTACAGATTGGATGATTGAATTAACAAACGGGAAATGTACAATTACAGAAGGAGATATGTTGTACTTAGAACAAGATGTTATCTAAGCATAACTCTTTTATCACCTTTAAAGATTAATGTAGTGAATTACTTCCCTACAAATGAACTAACGAACTAAGGAGATTATATATGGAAGAACGTTATTATCATCTCCAAAATAGCAGAATAAAAAAGAAACGAAGAAGGAAACTTTTCTTCTTCCTTATTTTCGCATTTTTATTTGGCAGTATAGGAGTTTATGTGTTAAATTCTTACTCTTCTCTTATGGGGATGTATAGTGGTTTTACTCGTGAAAAATCGGATTTAAGAAACAAAGATGTAGAAATTACAAAGGAACCTTTTACAATTCTCATTATGGGTATAGAAGATTATGCGACAGACGGTCAAAATGGTCGTACAGACTCATTAATGTTTGCAACAGTCAACCCGAAAACGCAAAAGATTTCACTTATGAGTATTCCTCGTGATTCTCGAGTTACAATTGTTGGTAAAAATAAAGAAGACAAAATTAACGCTGCCCATGCTTACGGCGGAGAAGAAATGGCAATCAAAACTGTCGAAGGCTTTCTAAAAGTTCCTGTAGACCATTATCTTAAAATTGATTTCCAAGGCTTTAAAGGTATCGTTGATGCTGTTGGCGGTGTTACTGTTGACGTACCCTTCGATTTCTGGGAGCGCTCTGACGTGGATTACTACAAAAAAATTCAATTTAAGCAAGGACAGCAAAACTTAAACGGTGAAGAAGCACTTGCTTACGTCCGTATGCGAAAGCAAGATCCAAATGGCGATTATGGTCGAGCTGCTAGACAAAGACAATTACTGGCCGCTGTTGCTCATAAACTAAACTCCACATCTACTGTATTTAAAATTAAAGATTTAACGGCTGTCGTTGGAAAATATATAAAAACCGACATTCCTATTTCAGACGGACTTGCTCTTTACAATAAAATTTCTGGATTTGATCCTTCTACAATGCAAACGTTAAAGCTTGAAGGCGAAGACAAAAAGATAGGCGGTATTTATTACTTCCTTCCAGATCCAATCAGTGTAGAAACGGTGCGTAACGAAATTGAAAAAGAATTAGGAGAAAAAGCAAAAAATCCAACTACAAAAAACAACTCAAATCCTGATTCAAATTCAAGTTCTAACGAACAAACAAAAAAAGAAACAAACCAAAATAAAACACCAACTGATCCGCCACCTTCTACAAATGCTCATGCAGAGTGGATTATGCGCAATCAGCCATAACAAAAAGGCCCAATCTATCCGATTGGGCCTTTTTTATTTACTTATTAAAGTGTTGTAAAATTGCTTCTACAATACGCTCTGATGCACGACCATCACCGTAAGGATTAGATGCTTTCGCCATCTTATCATGAGCTTCTTTATCTGATAACAACTCATCAGCAAGACCAAAGATTGTCTCTTCGTCTGTTCCTGCTAATTTCAGCGTACCTGCTTCAATACCTTCAGGGCGCTCTGTTGTATCACGAAGAACAAGAACTGGTACCCCAAGTGATGGAGCTTCTTCTTGTACACCACCAGAATCAGTTAACATTAAGTATGAACGAGCTGCAACATTGTGGAAATCAATTACATCTAGCGGCTCAATTAAATGAATACGGTTATGTTCACCTAAAATTTCATTTGCTATTTCACGAACAACAGGGTTCATATGAACAGGGTACACAACTTGTACATCTTCATGCTTATCAACAAGACGCTTAATTGCACGGAACATATTACGCATCGGTTCACCTAAGTTTTCACGACGGTGAGCTGTCATAAGTACAAGACGATCATTTCCAAGTTTCTCTAGTACAGGATGACTATATGTTTCTTTTACAGTCGTTTGTAGCGCGTCAATCGCTGTATTTCCTGTGATGAAAATACGTGACTCATCTTTATTTTCCTTCTGTAAGTTCGTTGCTGATTTTGCTGTTGGTGAGAAATGAAGATCCGCCATTACACCTGTTAATTGACGATTCATCTCTTCTGGGTATGGAGAATACTTATCCCACGTACGAAGGCCCGCCTCAACATGACCTACTGGAATTTGATTATAAAAAGCAGCTAAGCTTGCAATAAATGTTGTTGTTGTATCACCATGTACAAGTACAATATCCGGCTTCGCTTCTTTCATTACTTTATCCAAACCTTCTAAGCCACGCGTTGTAACATCAATTAAAGTTTGGCGGTCTTTCATGATATTTAAATCGAAATCTGGCGTAATTCCAAAGATACTTAATACTTGGTCTAACATTTGGCGATGTTGTGCTGTTACAGTCACAATCGATTCAATTTTTTCTGGGTGTTTTTGCAACTCTAATACAAGAGGTGCCATTTTAATTGCTTCTGGACGTGTCCCGAAAATTGTCATTACTTTTAAACGTTCAGTCATGTGATTGCCTCTTTTCTTTCACTAATTACAGCTTCTATTATGACATATAAAAATATGTATGAGTACATCCCTTTTTAACGCATAACAGAAACTTTTCTATTACAAATACTTTTTCTTCCCACCGAGTAATAATCTATCTTTTGTTTCTTAACATCTTCATCAGTATAACAATTTCTCCCATCAAATAAAATAGGCTCCCTCATAAGTTGTACGTACTTTTCTAACGGATAAGTTTGAATATCTTCCCATTCTGTTACGATAAAAACCGCACTCGCATCTCTAATCGATTCATCTATACATCTACTATATTGTATAGCATCTCCAAATATATTTTTCACATATTGAATTGCTTTTGGGTCGTAAAGAACAATATCTGCACCTATATTAATTAATGCTTCTATTATAATAAGAGATGATGCCTCTCTAATATCATCCGTATTCGGTTTAAAGGATGCGCCAAGAACTGCAATCCGCTTTTTATTCATGTTCATGACTTTTTTCGCTTTTTCAATCAATAGCAGTTGTTGCTTATTATTTACTTCAATAACCGCTTTTAACAAACGAAAATCATGAGCAACATTTCCCGCAATTTGCACCAGCGCTTTCGTATCTTTTGGAAAACATGATCCCCCGTATCCAATACCCGCATTTAAAAAAGATGCACCGATCCTCTTATCCATTCCCATCCCTTTAGCAACATCCAATACATTTGCGCCTACCTTCTCACATATATTTGAAATTTCATTAATGAAACTAATCTTTGTAGCTAAAAAGGCATTCGACGCGTATTTAATCATCTCTGCACTTTTAATATCTGTAACATACGTTTCTAAGCGTAATTTGCTATACAAACTCTCTACTCTTCTTGCTACTTCCTCACTATCTGCTCCAATTACAATACGATCTCCATGAAAGAAATCATAAATACCTGAACCTTCACGCAAAAACTCTGGATTCGATACGATATGTAATGTATATCTCCCCTTTAACTCCTCCTCAATCCATCCTTTCATTACATCATTTGTACCTACTGGAACTGTACTTTTCGTAACAACAATAATATCGTTCGTCGCATATACTCCAATATCATTACAAGCACTCTGAATATACGTTAAATCCGCCGTCCCATCTAATAAAGGTGGTGTTCCAACTGCAATAAATATAAACTCTACATCCTCAAACGCCTCTTCTTTATTTGATGTGAAAGTTAAAGCATTATTCTCATATGCATGATTTATTAATTCATGTAATCTAACCTCATAAATAGGTAAATCCCCTTGTTTTATCCGTTCAATTTTCTCATCATCTATATCAAAACATGTAACTGAATGCCCCAACTTTGCCAATCCTACTCCTGTAATCAACCCAACATATCCAGTACCTACTATCGTAATTTTCATTTCCTTTTCGCACAGGAATATACAATAGAAAAGATATGAAATATAGAATTCTCCCTGTGCTTCCCCCTCTCACATTAAAAATGAGAAAACTCTTTTCCTTTTTCATTATATGAATTACTTCCCTCATTCTTTTTAAAGTTTTTGTAAAATTAAATGCACTATAATATAAAGTGAAACTTAATCATTGGGAATCCAGTTACCAGCTCACTCCAGATAAATTCCCACATTTTAACACGAGACTTACTCATTTCTACGTGTAACACTTATAATACTGAACTAAAAGTATTCACTATCGAAGAAAAAGAGGAAATGTCATATTCCAAAGTCCAGTACGATTAACCTTCTTATATGATTCAATATTCTATATACAATTGTCATATATTCTATCCGCTTCCATTAACCGTAAAAAGAAAAAAAGATTGAATTCTAATCTTTTTGTGATACCATATGTTATGAGCCTGTAAATAAACATCATAATTTTCAGATAAATATATTTTCAAAAAAAAAATTACGTTAGACTATAAAGGGTGGGGTATTAATGGACTCACAAGTGATTTATGCCATTTTGGCATCTTTCATCACTGTACTCGTCGTTACTCCTTTAGTTATTAAATTAGCTTTTAAAATAGGAGCGACAGATAAGCCAAACGCACGTAAAGTGCACCAAAAGATTATGCCACGTCTTGGCGGTTTAGCAATCTTTATCGGTGTAGCTGTAGGATTTGTTGTCGGCGGCTTATATGAGCAAAGAATGTTATCGATAACGCTAGGTGCGATTATCATTGTAATCATCGGAATTTTAGATGATATGTACGAGTTATCTGCGAGAGTAAAATTCGGTGGACAACTGTTAGTTGCCATTATGATTGTAAAAAGTGGATTATTAGTGCAAGTATTATATATCCCATTCCTTGGGGATACTGAACTTGGATGGCTTGCTTATCCAATTACAGTATTTTGGCTTGTAGGTATTACGAATGCAATCAACTTAATTGACGGCTTAGATGGATTATCTGCTGGGATTTCATCTATCGTACTTGCAACGCTAGCATATATGGCCTTCACTAGCCCATGGGGTACTGGAACAGCGATTATCTTGCCACTCGCATTAATTATATTAGCAAGTACAATTGGATTTTTATTCTACAACTTCCATCCAGCAAAAATTTTCATGGGAGATACAGGAGCACTATTTTTAGGATACTGTATTTCTGTTATATCGTTACTTGGATTATACAAAAGTGTAACGTTATTCAGTTTTATTGTTCCAATTATCATTTTAGGTGTACCTATATTTGATACGATATTTGCAATCATCCGTCGTATCGTAAATAAAAAACCTATTTCAGCACCAGATAAATCGCATTTACATCACCGCTTACTTGCAATGGGATTCTCTCATCGCAAAACGGTACTAATCATATACGCATTCGGTATTTTCTTTAGTGTAAATGCCATTATTTTCACTAGTGCAACGTTATGGTTATCCATTATTCTTCTTTTCGCTTTGATTTTCTTCACAGAAATCATTGCTGAAATAATCGGGCTTGTACATGAACGTTACAAACCACTTATTTCCTTTTATAAAAAAGTGAAAAAACGCGAAGACTAATTGTAGTATAGCCTTTACCATTATGAAATATTCAAATAGCACCCTCTTTCTTATAAGAGGATGCTATTTTTTTATTCATTATTTTACATTTCCAAAATATAGATTGTTTGAGAGTTCCTCTATTGGAGAAAGATATACATAATAAGAAACGTATCAAGTTTTCTTTTTACATCTTGATTGTCAAACTGAGGGTGAATGTTATGATCAAGCGAGTATTGCAATGTATTATTTTATTTTTAACCATTACTATGTACGCATCATCTAATACTGAAGCAACAACTGTTATTCCTGCTGAATATCATCCAAATACTGAAACGACCTCTCCTACACAAAAAATTGCGTACTTAACATTTGATGACGGGCCAAACAAATATACTACACAAATTTTAAACATCTTAAAAGAAAAGAACGGAAAAGCAACTTTCTTTGTTATTGGCGGAAAAGTGCCACATTACACAAAAACGATGCAAAGATTAATTAAAGAAGGACATTATATCGGTCTCCACAGCATGTCACATGATGTAAAACGCCTTTACACTGGTGACCCTTCCACTTTAATTGCAGAAATGGAGCAAACACAAAGCATTGTCCAGCAAGTTACGAAATTAAATACACATCTCGTTCGCGTTCCATATGGTAGTATGCCTTACTTAAAAAAGAATTACCGTGACGCACTTGTATCGGCCCAGTATAAAATGTGGGATTGGACAATCGATACATACGACTGGAAAAGCTATGACAATCCTTCTGCCATACTCGAAAGAGTACGTAATCAAAGTGATGAACAAGTAGAAGTCATTTTAATGCATGATTCGAGTGTAACCGTACAAATACTGCCAAAAGTAATTGATTATTTACAGTCACAAGGATACAAACTTCTTCCCTATAATCCTTCTTCTCATCTCAAGGTAAATTTTTGGAAAGACACAAGATTGTAACAGCTTTAGTGCCTATGTGCTAAAGCTGTTTTATTTTTCTCTTCCCACCCTTCCCGTTTTTGTGTAAAATTTTAAATAGTGATGAAGTTTCGAGGTGAATAGAAATGAAACGAATAGATCTCATTTTTAACGCAATACAAGAAGGCAATTATACAGAAGGTGTAACCGCATCAGAACTAGCTACCCTGTTGCAACTAGATCGCGCCAATGTAAGTAGCGACTTAAACAAACTTGTAAAAGATAAACGTTTATTAAAAACAAATACGCGACCTGTTCGTTTTTACATAGAAACGAACACTTCGTTGGAAACGCATTCAAAAGAAGTAACTTCATTAGATACATTTGCAATTGAAAATACGAGCCTTAAAATCGCAATTGAAAAAGCGAAAGCTTCTATGCTCTATCCTCCAAACGGTATGCATACTTTACTACTGGGAGAAACAGGGGTCGGAAAGTCTATGTTTGCTTCTTTAATGCACGAATATGCAATTGAAGTTGAACAGCTTCCTAAAAATGCACCATTTATCGTCTTTAACTGTGCTGATTACGCAAATAATCCACAGCTACTACTCGGGCAATTATTTGGGATTAAAAAAGGAGCTTACACAGGAGCAAGTGATCAAAAAGGATTAATTGAAAAAGCACATGAAGGAATTCTTTTCTTAGATGAAGTACATCGCCTACCTCCAGAGGGACAAGAAATGCTTTTCACCTTTATTGACCGCGGAGTGTACCGCCGCCTTGGAGAAACAGAGAACGAACGTAAAGCACAAGTATTAATCATTACTGCAACAACAGAAGAACCAAATTCATTTTTATTAAAAACATTTACAAGACGTATACCGATGACTGTTACGCTGCCACCACTTCGTGAGCGTACACATAAAGAGCGCTTTGCTTTACTACAGCTATTTTTCACAAATGAAGCAATTCGTCTGCGAAAAGACATTCACGTTAGCCCAAATGCAATGCGTGCTTTCGTCTTTTATAATTGTCCCAATAACATTGGTCAATTAAAAACAGATGTTCAAATTGCCTGTGCGAAAGCCTATTCTGATTTGGTCACAAAGAAACGTGATTCTGTCTATGTTTCAAGTACAGATTTACCTTGGTATATGAAAGAAGGGTTGTTCATTGAAAGGAAGAGCCGTCACTTATACCAAATACCAAATGAAACATTTGTATTTACAGGTGAGGAAGGTTGGAGTAATCATAAAACAGAAGATGAAAAACGCTCTTCTATTTACGATTATATTGACTATAAATACGAAGAACTTCAAGCCCGTGGTATTGAAGAGGAAGAATTAGAATTACTAATAGAAAATGATGTTCAAAGCTTTTTCGTACAATATTTTAACCAAATATCCAAAAAAACAAGCCATGAAAATGTTTTTAAAATTGTGGATCGTAATATCGTTTCCGTATGTGAAAAAATAGCGGAACTTGCTGAAAAGCATTTATCTAAGACGTTTGATGAAAAAGTATTTCTCGCTTTAAGTTTACATGTACAGACAACTCTACAACGTTTACAAAGCGGAAAACAAATACATCACCCACAATTAAATCAAATTCGTACGAAATATAAAGAAGCTTTTTCCGTAGCTATGCAATGCATTCAACTACTGGAAGAAGAATTACAAATAACAATGCCTATTGATGAAGCTGGCTTTTTAACAATGTTCTTCGTTGTTGATCCAATTCCTGCCTCACAAACAGAAGTAAAAGTATTAATATTAGCACACGGTAATGGCATCGCAACTGAAATGGCAAACGTTGCAAACGAACTTCTCGGCATTGAGGAAGTAACCGGTATTGATATGCCGTTACACGAATCACCGAAAGATTTCTTGGAACGTGTGAAAGTGTATATGAAAACACTACAAAATGTAAATGGGCTTCTCTTACTTGTCGATATGGGGTCACTTGCTTATATCGGTGACATATTAGAAACGGAGTTCAAAATCCCTGTACGTGTTCTCTCGATGACGAGCACACCACATGCACTAGAAGCAGCTCGAAAAGCTCAGCTCGGTTATTCATTAGATGCACTGTATGAAACAGTAAAAAATTTAACACCATTTTACTTAAACGTACAAGAAGAAAAGAAAAAACCTCTCTCTCCAATGAAATCTGTTATTTTAACAGCTTGTTTAACTGGTGAAGGAAGTGCTTTAGCTATTCAAAAAATGTTAGAAAACTATTTAAGATTTGATAAAGACTTAATTGAAATTATTCCGATTAGTATCGTCCATGAAAAAGATTTAACGAAAATGATTGAGAACATAAAAAAAGAGCGTAACATCATTTGTATCGTCACGAATTTCGATGTGCAAGTGCCGTGCTTAACATATCATTTCCAAGACATCGTAAACTACACAGCGATTCAGCCCATTCAAGAATTAATTACGTATGAAGAAACATATGCAAAAATGGCGGATATTCTTGAACAACAAATGCAGCGTAACGATGGGGCATTACTTATCAAAACAATTCGTTACGCATTAAATACAATTCAAGAATTAATTTCCTTACAGCTAACTCCTGATAGCTTAATGGGTGTTATTCTGCATATGAGCTGTATGGTTGACCGTCTTCAAAAAGGAGAAAGCCTTCTTCCTCACCCTGATAAAGAGAAAAGAAGACAAGATGAATACTGGATGTATATGAAAGTAAAAAAAGCATTGCAACCAATTGAAAATACATTTGAAATACAAATACCTGATGACGAAGTATTTTACGTTATGGACTTCTTTATTAAAAATCAGCCTGCGAAAAATTAATCGAGGCAGTTTTTAAAAATATCAACCGTAACGCGAGTTATATCAGCGATTTTCAAAATATATCGCTTTACCGACAATAATCACTAAAACTAGCACCTTATATTAAGAAGAAAAGGCTGTTCCAACATATGGACAGCCTTTTCCTCTATTTCTTTACTTTTCTAACTCGCCCTCTTATTTCTCCTCTTTTTTGTGATTTCGTATGAACATTAACATATACATTTGCTTGAATAATTTCTTGAAGTAAATGTACAAATGATTTCCCTTGTAAAGGTCCCTCAAAATCCTCCACATTCACTACACCAGTAATGCTTCCCTCGTTCAAGCTAATCCCTTGCTCTAGTGGACCATACAAATATAAAACAACAGGACCAATTTGAGTAGACTTCCCTAAATGAATTTGACACGATGTAACCTTTTCTATATTTTTTAGTATTACTCTGTAATGCAATTTCGTTAAATCATCACTAAAAATAAACTCTGCTACCCCAAAAGCTTCTGTATTTACAGGAGGCACTTCCCTCTTACCTGTTAACCTGGCAAAGAAATGTGTTGTCATAAGGCATTCTCCTTATATAAATTTCCCAGCACTACTTCTACTACTTTATGGTTTAGACATAATCATTTATGACTTTTTCAATTTTAATTACAAAGAAAAGATTCACAAAATCTTTACATTGTAATTGTTCCTGTAGATTGAAAGTCTCTTGTATAATGCACATAGAAAAATATTATAGGAGGTTCCATTGAAAACTAACAAATACACTTTTCATACATTATTAGAGATTTTTCTCGTCTCATTTAAATTAGGACTTACTTCATTCGGCGGTCCTGTCGCTCATCTCGGCTATTTCCACCACGAATACGTGCAAAAAAGAAAATGGATGGATGAACGAAGCTATGGAGATTTAGTAGCACTATGTCAATTCCTTCCCGGTCCTGCCAGCAGTCAAGTCGGTATGGGGGTTGGATTATTACGGGGCGGGCTATTAGGAGCTATTATTTCATGGATTGGATTCACTTTACCGTCTGTGCTTGTTTTGGTTTTCTTCGCCTCATTCCTTAATCAGTTCGATCTTGGAAGTGCTGGCTGGATTCATGGACTAAAACTTGTAGCAGTCGCTATTGTCGCTCATGCCATATGGGGAATGGCGCGGAAGTTAACTCCAGATCGAAATCGTGCAACGATTGCGATTGTAACTGCCGCAATCGCCTTATTATGGCCAAGTAGTTGGACACAAGTCACCCTCATCATAATATGTGGCTTTATCGGCTGGTTGTTATATCGCAACCAACCAATTAGCCAATCTCAACATATAAAAGTACCTATTTCAAAAAAGATAGCAGTTTCTTGTCTCGTCTTATTCTTTGGACTATTACTACTGCTACCAATATTAAGACCGTTCTCTTATTACATCGCTTTATTTGATAGTTTCTATCGCTCTGGCGCACTTGTATTTGGAGGAGGACATGTCGTGCTGCCTCTTCTTGAAGGTGAGTTCGTACAAAACGGAATGATGACGAAAGAACAGTTCCTAGCTGGATACGGATTAACACAAGCAGTACCAGGACCACTGTTTACATTCGCCTCTTATATAGGAGCAGTGTTAAACGGGACGCTTGGGGCATTACTCGCAACAATTGCAATTTTCTTCCCTGCTTTCTTACTCGTTATTGGTGTTTTACCATTTTGGAACAGCGTGAGAAAAATATCATTCATACAAGGCGCACTACTTGGAGTCAATGCCGCTGTTGTCGGTATTTTACTAGCAGCTTTTTATGATCCTATTTGGACAAGCACAATTATGAACGCTGTAGATTTTGTTTTTGCATCTCTTCTATTTTGCTTGCTCGCTTTTTGGAAAACACCACCTTGGGTTATCGTTATACTCGGGGCATTTGGCGGATATGCTCTATCCATTTTATAAATAAAAAACGACGGCATGATGTAGCCGTCGTTTTTCTATTAAAACTTCACAAGCTCTATTCCTTCTGGTAATTCGCTCTCTGTTAAAATACGCAATTCCTTCACACGATCCATTACGTAAGAAGAACGCTTCACAAGCTCTGGATCAATATAAGCTGGATGAACCATAATTTCTACCGTTTGTTCACCTTGTACTCTTTCTTTTAACTTCACAAAGTAATCTTCCGTCACACCATCCGCATAAAAGTCACTGTAAAACACATCAGAAAATGGGCGCACCGCTCTATCTTCCTCACAACGACGAATCGGAACATTATATGTAGCCGCTAATCTCTCAAGAACATCATGTAAAATCGGTAAACCATGCACATGATGATGACTATCTAAATGAGTTGGTGTTAATCCGTAAGATAGGAATTTCTCAATTTGAGCAGTCCACTCTCTCTCAACTTCTTCTGGATTTATATTTCCTTCCCTTACGACACCTTGTTTATGAAACAATCCATCGCTACTTACAAGTGATGGTACGTCTCCAAGAAGTGGTTCTCCTGCCGTTAATACAAGATGTACTCCTACTCCTAGCGTTTCATACTCTTTGGCTAAGCGTACCGCATGCTCTGTTCCTGGCATATTCATCATCATCGTCGTTGAATTTACAAGTCCGTTTATATGCCCATCAATAATGCCGCAATTTGTACCTTCTGTAAGACCGAAATCATCTGCGTTTACAATTAACTTAATCATCGTAATACCTCCTAATAAAGTGAAACTTTAATCAGTGGGGGGTTTTCTCCCCCCCACTGATTATTAGTTGAACCAATCGGACTTTTATGGGCAGTTGATCCCCCACCTAATTTCTTTGTTTTCGCTGAATTTTGAGGTAGTGGTCTTACTGCCCATTAAAGTGGGATAGAATAAAAAAAGCGGGCTAAATAGCGCCGCTTTTACTTCTCTACCTTTTTGAAGAACTGCGGAAGATATTCTTTATGTGCTTCCAACATTTCATCTAAAATTTGTTTTGCAACTGTATCTGATGGTACAAGTGGGTTAATTGTCATAGCAAGCAGCGCTTTATGATAATCACCTGTAACAGCAGCTTCAATTGTTGTGCGCTCAAATGATTTAATTTGCTGTACTAAACCGCGAACTGGTACTGGAAGATCTCCGACCGCAATTGGTTTTGGACCTTCTTTCGTAATAATACAGTTCACTTCAACAGCAGAATCATCTGGTAAGCTTGCAATTGTTCCGTTGTTTCGTGTATTAACAGGCTGGATATCACCTTTATTGTTGTAAATAGACGTAATTAAGCTACATGCTGCGTCACTATAATAAGCGCCGCCACGTTTTTCTAATTGTGGTGGTTTAATATCTAAATTCGGGTCTTTATATAACTCAAATAAATCATTTTCTAATTGTTTTACTACTTCTGCACGTGTACCTTTTTCAACAGAAGCTTCTTTTTCTTCTTCTAACATTTCACGTGTTTTGTAGTAATAACGATGATATGGACATGGAATTGCACGAAGGCCGCGAATAAAGTCTGGTTCCCAGTTAAGCGCTGCGATATTTTCCATCGTAATTTGCTTTTCCGGATCTGTTACAAGCTCTAACACACGATCCATTACACTTACGCCATCTAAGTATACATCTAGTCCGTATACCATATGATTTAAACCTGCAAAATCAACGTGGACACGACTTGCATCTACTTCAAGTAATCTTGCAAGACCCATGCGGATTCCGATTGGAACGTTACATAGACCAACTACTCTTTGAATATTTGTATAACGAAGGACAGCTTCTGTTACCATACCAGCTGGGTTCGCAAAGTTAATTAGCCATGCATTCGGACAAAGCTCCTCCATATCTTTACAAATATCTAAAATAACAGGAATCGTTCTCAGTGCTTTGAATAAACCACCAGGACCATTCGTTTCCTGACCGATTACATCATATTTTAATGGGATTGCTTCATCTTTTGCACGTGCTTCTAATAAACCAACGCGAAGTTGTGTTGTTACGAAGTCTGCATCTTTTAATGCCTCACGGCGATCAAGTGTTAAATGTACCTCGATTGGTAAACCAGATTTTTTCACCATACGTTTCGCTAAGTTACCAACAATTTCTAACTTTTCTTTTCCTGCCTCAATATCTACTAACCAAATTTCACGAACAGGAAGCTCATCATAACGTTTAATAAATCCTTCAATTAACTCTGGTGTATAACTAGATCCACCGCCGATTGTAGCAATTTTAATTCCAGTCATGCTCTATTCCCCTTTCGCTTCAAGCTTTTTATAAAGATCGATAAACTCTGCTGCTAATTCTTTCACTGTAATCGCATTCATTAAATGATCTTGTGCGTGAATTAAAAGAACACTAACCTCTGTTTTTTCTCCTCTTGCTTCTGATTGTATGAGCTCTGTTTGGAAATGATGCGCTTCATTAATCGCTTCTTTCGCCTTTACCATCGCTTCATCTGCTTCTACCATTTTCCCCTGTTTGGCAAATTGAAGTGCCTCCATCGCAAAGCTTCGTGCGTTACCACTATTTAAAATCAATTGGAATGGAATTTGTTCTGCTGTAGTCATCATAATTACCGCCCTCTCTATAAGGTTCAACCGATTTAAATACCCCTTCAGTTTGAACATGTCTATTAAAGTATGAATTTATTAATGATAGTTTAGTGTTCATATAGATGTTTTTCATCTTTTTGAACATGATATAAAGGTAATTGTTCTCACAGGTATCGTTGTCTATGAGAACAATTACTATGTTACATAGGTAAAGAATTACTATTACCTTGTGCTGCTGCTTTTTCAGTACGAACAACTGAACGGTCACATAACACAACGAATGGATAATAAATTACCATTGCAATTACAAAGTTGAATAACTGTAGAATTGCACCAGAAATATGTCCACCTGTTACAAGATAACCACTAATAATTGGTGGTGTTGCCCATGGAATCATCACAACTGTTTTTGGTACCCATCCAATAGATATAGCTGTATAGGAAGTAATTACTAATACAATTGGTGTTACGATAAACGGTAAGAATAAAATTGGATTTAAAATAATTGGTGTACCAAAGATTACTGGTTCGTTAATGTTAAATGCACCAGGTCCAATTGATAAGCGAGATACACCACGTAATTGTGCACTTTTTGCTACGAGTAATACCACTACTAAGAATGCTAATGTCGCACCAGAACCACCAAGGTATACGAAAGTATCAAAAAATGGTTTTGTAATAATATTTGGAACATCAAATGCAGATGTACCACCTTTGAATAAATTCATATTTTTCTCTAATGCCGGTAAGTATAATGGCTCAATAATACCACCAACAATATTTGGCCCATGTAAACCGAAGAACCAAAGAAGATGAACAAGGATTACAATGATAATTGCACTTGGTAATGTCCCTGCTAAACTTTGCAGTGGTGATTGAATCGTATTAAAAATAAATTCATGAACACTTGTACCAGATAATTTCACTGCTAATTGAATACCTGCAACTACTGTTAAGATAACAAATGCTGGAACTATAGCTGCGAAAGATCTTAAAACTGCTGGTGGTACTCCATCAGGCATTTTAAAAGTAATGTTTCTTTGTACAAAGAAACGGAATACTTCAGTAACAAGGAGTGCCACAATAATTGCTACGAATAACCCTTGTGCACCTGTCCAAGCTAAGTTCAATCCGCCTTCTTTCGGTGTTGTTGGCGTAAGAATAATTAACGCACCAAATGAAATAATACCTGCTGACAAACCATCAACGCCGTAAGATTTTGCTAAGTTATAACTTGTTGTAAATGCTATGATTAGTGCTAGAATCGCGAAAGAACCAGTCCACATTCCACCGCCAACTTGTTTCCACGTTTCACCAAACAAACCTTTCATGAAATCTTGGAAAGCTTCAGACGGAAAACCGTTAATCAGTGATGCCAGTGCACCAACTAAAATAAGTGGCATAACTGCAATAAATCCGTCACGGATCGCAGCTAAGTGACGTTGCGATCCGATTTTACCAGCGACAGGAACAATATATTTCTCCATAAATGCAATAAACTTTTGCATTTCGCTTCCCCCCTAATTATTTTTTAAGTGTTAATGCGTGATCTAAAACTGCTTCTCCATTCATCATGCCGTAGTGCATTGGATTGATAACGTCGATTCCAACGTTTCTCTCATCAGCAAGCGTTTTCATTGAAGAAAGCATGTAACGAACTTGTGGTCCTAGTAATAACACATCTGCTTGATCGATATTCGTTTTTACTGCATCCCCAGATACAGCCCAAATCTTTCCTTCTAGACCGCGAGCTTTTGCAGCCGCTTCCATTTTTGTAACTAGTAAACTTGTAGACATCCCTGCTGAGCAACATAATAAAATATTCATTTGAAAATCCCCCTTGTGTAGTATAAAAAATTTATGTTTTATTTATTTTTCTTTACGCTATTTATTAATGCAATTAGCGTGCCAACTTTTTAAAACCACTAAAATCAGCACTTTTTCGACTGTTTTCTTTGTGTGTTAACGCTTTCAATTAGTGTGTTACTCAAAAAACACACAGTGTGTTATAAAACAACACGCTTTTAACACATAACTGTATGAAAATAGATTAGTGTTTAGTTGTCTAGTTATGCTTAACATAAAAAAACACTAAAAAAATCTTTCATCGTAGAATCTAGTAAAAAAACAACATGCTCTTGAACACACTCTTCTATCTATTGTCCGAGCAAATTCTACTAGATTACATAGAATAGAGTAAAATAACACAATTCGAAAGGAGATTCCTATGCCAAAACATAGAAAACAAAGCAAAATAAAGATTTATAGAATAAAAAGCTATAAAAAAGACAAGCGTTCTGAAGTAGACTCTGACAAATTTGAACTAGAACAGCAGGACAAGCACGATACACAAGACAAACAAGATGAACAGGATAAACAAGTACAATCAGAAAATGTAATTATAGTACCCACAGATTCACACAACTTAGATGTGTGGGATGAAATTTCTCTAAAGGAAATACAAGCTGGTGAACATACAAATTTATTTAAAGAAAAGAGTAATTATCAAAATATTAATTTAGTCCAAGTAAACGATATTCGCTTATACTTGGACAAGCAACTACAATTCAGCTCCGTCGATGAGCAAATTTATCATGAAGCACTTGTACATCCAATTATGTCAAAAGTAATTGATCCAAAACGTGTTCTCATATTAGGCGGTGGCGATGGTCTTGCCCTGCGAGAAGTTTTAAAATATGAAACTGTACTACATGTAGACCTTGTTGACTTAGATGGATTGATGATTGATATGGCTCGTAATGTTCCAGAATTAGTTTCTTTAAACAAAAGTGCATTTTTTGATAATCGTGTAAATACACACGTATGCGATGCAAAAGAGTTTTTAAGCTCTCCTTCCTCTTTATACGATGTAATCATTATTGATTTCCCAGACCCAGCGACAGAGTTGTTAAGTACTTTATATACAAGCGAACTTTTTGCTCGTATAGCTACATTCTTAACAGAAGATGGCGCATTCGTCTGCCAATCTAATTCACCTGCTGATGCACCTCTAGTATACTGGAGCATCGGTAATACAATTGAACATGCTGGACTAACTGTGAAAAGTTATCATACAATCGTTCCTTCTTTTGGAACTGACTGGGGATTTCATATCGCCGCTAATTCTGCCTATGTACTAGATCAAATTGAACAATTATATGTAGTACCAACTCCTCGAACCTTGCCTGCTCTTCTTTTTCCTTTATTTCAATTTAAAGAAGAACATCTAGAACAACGCAACCTCGCTCTTTTAAATTCAGAATCGAACCTTATCCTACATCAATGCTACAAACAGGAAATGAAGTTTTGACGATATTATAGTAAGGAGTGTTGCCTATGGAATATTCTACTTTTGGCAAGCATATAATAGTAGATTTATGGGGAGTAGATTTTTCTCTACTAGATGATACGCACTTTTTAGAATATCATTTAGTTACAGCTGCAGATTGCTCTGGTGCCCATGTTTTAAACGTAAGTAAAAAAGAATTCCAGCCATATGGTGTTACTGTATTAGTGTTATTATCAGAAAGCCATCTTTCCATTCACACTTACCCGGAACAAAATTTTGCAGCTATTGACTGTTATACTTGCGGTACAACCGTTGAACCACAAATTGCGATTGATTATATCGTAAATATATTAAAACCGGAGCGGATGCATATAAAAAGATTAATTCGTGGTATAGGAGAAATTGTTACTGCCGATTAATTATAACTCTTACTCATCCGGAAAAAGGAGGATTGTAAATACCATCAGTGGGATGAACATTCCACTGATGGTACAGGCATATACATAAAGTGAAACTTTAATTAGTGGGGGTTTTGTTCATCCCCCACTAATTATTAGTTGAACCAATCGGGCCTTTACGGACAGTTAAGCTCCCTCCTAACTTCCTTGCTCCAGCCACATTTTGAGGTGGGAGTTTTACTGCCCGTTAATGCGGGATAAAAAAACCTTGCATAAGCAAGGTTCATTCATCCACCGACATCTTCCTATATAACTCTACAAACTCACTTGCTAATTCTTTCACTGTAATTGCATTCATTAAATGATCTTGCGCGTGTACCATTAAAAGAGTAACTTCGGTCTTTTCGCCACCAGCCTCTTTCTGTATAAGCTCCGTTTGTACACGGTGCGCCTCTTTTAATTCCTCTAGCGCTTCTTGTAATTTAGCTTCTGCTTCTGTAAACTCCCCACGCTTCGCACAATCAATTGCTTCCATTGAACAACTTCTCGCGTTTCCTCCATGCAAAATTAAATGAAAAGCTTTCGTCTCTATCGTATCCATTTTACTTCTTCACTCCCCCTTTTCTTCTGCTACTTTTTGTTTATCCCATATTTTTAAGAACGGTAAATAAATGAAGAATGCAAGCGCAAAGTTGACGAGTTGTAAAACAACACCTGAAATTTTCCCACCCGATCCTAAATATCCACTGAAAAGAATAGGTGTCGTCCAAGGTACAGCCGCCCCACTCGGACGTGCGACCCATCCCCATTCCATTGCAAAGTAAGAAACAATTGTTAACACAACTGGAACCAATATAAATGGAATTAATAAAATTGGGTTCATTACAATTGGCATACCAAAAGTTACCATCTCATTAATATTAAATATACCAGGCGCGATTGACAATCTCCCTAAACTTTTTAATTGTTGACTTCGTGCAAATAGTAACATTCCGACAACTAGAGCCAGCGTTGCACCAGAACCGCCCATATAAATCCATAAGTCAAAAAACTGTGCCGTAATGGTATTTGGTACATCTTGCCCAGCTTGAAAAGCAACTCGATTTTGATCCATTAACGACAACCAAACAGGGCTCATTACACCACCAACAATAGTAGCACCATGAATTCCACACGACCAAAGAACATGAACGAGAATAACTGCTATTATTGCGCCCCAAAGACTAGCACCAAGTACACTAAGTGGTTCCTGTAAAATTTGTCCTACAATATTATGGATACTGCCAAAAGAAGTATTTTCTATAATTAAGCGTAAAATCCAAATAACTGTTACAACAATAAAACCTGGAACAAGTGCCGCAAATGAACGCGTGACAGCTGGTGGAACTGTCTCTGGCATCTTTATAATTATCTTTTTTTGTACAATAAACCGATAAAGTTCAGTAGATATAAGTGCAATAATCATTGCTACAAATAACCCTTGGCTTCCCATTAATGCAGCTGGGATTGCGCCTTCTACAAGTACGCTTTCTTTTGTACTTGGTATAATATATGCAACTTGAAATGGAGTCGCAAGTAAAAACGTCACAAGCGACAATGCCCCGGATGCTAAAGCATCCACTTTATAATACTCGCCAAGCCTGTAAGCGATTCCAAAAACAGCTATTAAAGCCATTATATTAAAAGTTGCACTAACTGGATACCCTAAAGCTCTCTGCCAATTCTCACCAAACAAACCTGCCATAAACTCGTTATATCCCGGTATCGGCAGTGCACTAATAATGAGGAAAAACGATCCAATAATTAAGAAAGGCATCGTTAAAATAATTCCATCTCGAATTGCTTGTAAATGCCTCTGCTCTGCAACCTTCCCTGCCACCGGCATCACATACTTCTCTAAAAACCGTATCATCTATCCCACTCTCCTCATGGTTTCATTGACAAAGCTGCTTGCAAGATAGCTTCTCCATTACAAAGTCCGTAATGGACGGATTGAATAACATCAACAGGTACCCCTTTCTCCTTACATAATTCTTTCATTTTCGGTAATAAATAACGTACTTGCGGTCCAAGTAAAAGGACATCAGCTTTATCAATATGACTATTCACTTCAGAACCTGATACTGCCCAGATTTTCACTTCTATCCCTCTTGCCTCTGCTGCTTTCTCCATCTTTGTAACAATTAAACTGGAAGACATTCCCGCTGCACAGCAAAGCAAAATATTCATTCCGCTTCCCTCCCCCTTTTTCTAAACCTAAGTTATGGTGCATCCCTTGCCACCACTAGGTTACAAATATATATGTCTAGATTTCCTGCTGTATGCCGAGCTTAAAAACAAAAATTTCTTGGTTTTCACGCTATTCCATTTATCCGTATTCTCCTAGTAAAGAGGACTCTAACTCGCTATAATGATTCAGTATGATTTTTTAATTGATAGGAGGATATATTTATGAAGGCATATCGCTTTCCACTTATTTTATTATCTTCTATCCTAATTGGTGGTTTCATTGGTTATTTCATGGGTGCCGATGCAGTTGCTTTAAAGCCGCTTGGTGATATTTTCTTAAACTTAATGTTTACGATTGTTGTACCTCTAGTGTTCTTTAGCATCGCATCGTCTATTGCTAATATGGATGGATTAAAACGTTTCGGTAAAATTATGTCTAGTATGGCTGGGACTTTCTTATTTACAAGTATTTTAGCTGCTATTTTTATGATTATTGTCGTGAAAGTATTCCCGCCAGCACAAGGTGTTGTACTAGAACTAACACAACCTGACAAAGCCGGCAAAGCTGTTAGTGTTGCAGATCAAATCGTCGGTATTTTAACAGTATCTGACTTCTCGAAGTTACTATCTCGTGAAAATATGTTAGCTCTTATTTTCTTCTCTATCTTAATGGGGATTGCAACTTCAGCAGTTGGCGAAAAAGGAAAGCCATTCGCTACATTCCTACAAGCTGGTGCAGAAATTTCAATGAAAGTTGTATCTTTCATTATGTACTACGCTCCAATCGGACTTGCTGCTTACTTCGCAGCATTAGTTGGTGAATTCGGACCACAACTTCTTGGAACTTACTTCCGAGCAGCAATGGTATACTATCCAGCTTCTCTTATCTACTTCTTTGTATTCTTCACGTTCTATGCATACCTTGCAGGTCGCAAACAAGGTGTACAAGTATTTTGGAAGAACATGGTCTCTCCTACAGTTACATCACTTGCAACTTGTAGTAGTGCCGCAAGTATTCCAGCGAACTTAGAAGCAACGAAGAAAATGGGTATTTCTTCAGACGTTCGTGAAACAGTTGTCCTTCTTGGATCTACACTTCATAAAGATGGATCTGTTTTAGGCGGCGTATTAAAAATTGCTTTCTTATTCGGTATTTTCAACATGGAATTCGAAGGACCGAAAACATTAGCAATCGCACTTGTTGTTTCTTTATTAGTAGGAACAGTAATGGGTGCTATTCCAGGCGGTGGTATGATTGGTGAAATGTTAATCGTATCTCTATACGGTTTCCCGCCAGAAGCATTGCCAATTATTGCAGCAATTAGTACAATCATTGATCCACCTGCAACGATGTTAAACGTAACAGCAGATAACGCTTGTGCGGTAATGACAGCTCGCCTTGTAGAAGGTAAGAATTGGATCAAAAACAAATTTGCTTAATAGATAGAAAGAGGATGCTCGTTTAGAGCATCCTCTTTTTGTCGTTATTTGTTAATAAGTTGATATCTCCTCTCGCCACAAATTTGTTACAATCTTCACAAATATTCCACATCCATTATCCATTCTCCGTACTATAATCATGTATGGAAAAGGAGATGGAAATAATGACTCAAAGCGCACCAGAATTTAAAGTTTTGCAAAGCATTGCATTTCTCGCTGTTGTTTTGCAAAGTTCCTTATTATATACAATGAATCAAGGAAATGTCTTACTTGAGCAATCTCTCATTATAGGCATGCTATTCAACCTTGCAAAATTCTCAGCACCAGCATTCATATTTATCGTTGGATTTCACTTAATTCGGCACTATACGAAGCAATTAGTATATAAAGAATATATTTCTGAAAAAGCGACACACTTACTCATTCCTTATTTCTTTTGGTCTATTCTTTACCTATTAACAACAAACGATCTTATTACGTTACAAAGTGGAATAAAAAGTTTATTACTCGGAACAGCCGCGCCCCATCTTTGGTACGTTATTATGATGTTCCAAATTCACCTATTGTTCCCTTTACTATGCACACTTTTTTATTGGTTTCAAAAACGAACAGAAAATAAAAAAGACATATATAAATATATGACCTTTTTCGCGTGCCTATATTTTCTATTAATGTGGTTCTCTTCTCACTATATTTTTAATGGAGAAAAATTAACAAGTTCAACAATTTTACATTATACAGATCGATCATTTCTATTCTACTCATTCTATTTCGTTATGGGTGGCATTGCCGCTGTAGCACTAAAAACTTGGCGTCTATTCGTCATGAAACATATCCCGCTTATAACAATATTATTTTTCATCTTATTTTTATTCATCAATTATGAGTTGTTTAGTTTTCACGGAGCAAACTCTATTCATTTAACTGTTTCTACCTATTTAAAACCATCTATGTTTTTATATATCGTATGCGAAATTATCATACTGTATATGTTATCTATTATGATAGTACAGCGTCGTGGTTTCTTATATAAAACGTTACGTTTCATTGGAAATTACACGTATGGTGCTTATTTAGCTCACTTATTCTTCTTGCAACTATGCACAAAGTTTCTTTCTTTATTCACACTGCAAGAAAATACTATATTATATAGCCTATTACTATTTGTGTTAACGGCTATTATCTCTATTTCAACAATGGTCATTTGTAGCACAATACCATTTCATACTTGGATTACAGGGCCTTCTCCTACAACAAAGATGAAATGGACGAAGGTTGTATTCCGAAAAAATCATAAAAAACTATTCAAGCCATATATTTGATATAATGATACGCATATAAAAAGAAAGCGAGAGACACCTATGATTAATCAAGTTGGACAAATTATGCTATATGTAAATAACCAAGACGAAACAGTACAATTTTGGACAGAAAAAGTAGGGTTCCAAATCATTGCGGAAGAAAATAACGGAAACGGATTCCGCTGGATTGAAATTGCACCGGCGAAAGAAACAGGAACAAGCATCGTCCTTCACGATAAAGCGTTAATCGCGAAGATGCAACCTGAATTAAACTTAGGTACTCCTTCACTTATGTTCTTCTCAAATGACTTAGACCGTCTATATAAAGATCTTTCAGAGAAAAATGTCACAGTTGGACAGGTTGTAGATTTACCTACTGGTAGAGCATTCAACTTTGCTGATAATGAAAATAATTACTTTGCAGTAATGGAACGTAAATAAAAAATAAGCTATCCGAAAAAATCGGATAGCTTATTTCATTTTAAGAAACTTGTTCTGCATTCGTTTCTTTATGCTGTATATGGCTCGTGATCCAAGCAATTCCACCGGCAACAACGAGATAACATAACAATATTAAAATTTGCATTTGTAATTGCGACCAATCTCCTAAAGAGATAACATCTTGTAATCCTCTAAGAGAATGGGACATTGGGAGAAACTGTCCAATTTTGCTAAGCACAGCTATATTTAATTCTCCTGGGAAAGTACCTCCACTCGTCGCTAATTGCAGGACAAGAAGCGTTACCGCTAAGAACTTTCCAACAAGACCAAATACTGTTACTAACATAAGAATAAATGTCATGAACGTAAAGGAAATAACAATACTTGATAAAACAAAAAGTGGCACACTGGCAACTTCTAGTTTCATAACACCTAGCACAACTACATCTACGAGTAGCGCTTGAATAAGTCCAATTAAATATACCAATCCTAATTTATTAATAAAATGTACCGTTCCGCTTACCTTCATATTTTGTCTGCGGCCAAGAGGTAAAATATTCGATGCCATAATTCCGCCAACATAAAATGCAAGTGATAAGAAATATGGTGCAATGCCTGAACCGTAGTTAGGAACGTCAGAAACTGTTGACTTCACTAACTGAACTGGCTCTGAGAACATCGTATTGCGTGCATCATCATTACGGACATCCGCTATCTTCTCTGCGCCCTCTCCCAATTTCGTAGAAAGTTCTTTCGCACCATCATCAAGTTTAACAAGTCCATTTGTTAATTTACTAGCACCGTTATTCAGCTCCGTTCCACCACTCGCAAGCTGATTTACACCTTCTTGTACTGTTGTAAATCCATTTCCCCACTTCGTAAATCCATCAGCTAAATTCGATGCACCATCTGCTACCTTTTTCGTTCCAGCAGTAGCTTCATTTAACTTAACTCCGAATGTATTCATGCCTTCTTCAATCTTATGTTGACCCTCAGTAAGCTTCTTCGCTCCTTGTGTCAATTGTTGTTGGCTATTATTTAAAGTACTTGTTGCTTTAGCTAGTCCATTAGACGTAGCAACAATTTTTTGAAAAGCGGGATCTTGCTGCACTTCTGGATGATTTTTCACGTACTCTTCTAATTGTTGTTTTACACTATTAGCTGCACCATCCGCTTTTACTTGGCCTTCAGCAAGCTTCTCACTTCCACTCACCCATTCATTTGTACCAGCACTTAATTCACTAACTCCTGATTGTAACGTTTTTTCACCTTGTGCTAATAACTCCATACCACTATGAAGTGATGTCACTCCTTGACTCAGCTCATTTGCCCCCCCGGTTAAAGCAGATTGACTGGATGCAAGCTTTTCACTTCCCTCTTTCAATTTCGATGTCCCATCACTTAAACGATCAATACCATCCGCAAGCTGATTCGCTCCATTTTTTGCATCGGTCGTTCCTTCATGTAACTTCTCAGCCCCATTACTTGCATCACTCAATCCTTGTGCCAAATCTTGAAACTTTGAAAAGACACCCTCTGTATAAGATTTCGTAATACTATTTGAGATTTTTGTTTTCATATTTTCAACAGCTGTCGTTCCAATTTGAGCTGCTACAAAGTTTTTACCTGGATTTACTTTGTACTGTAACTTTGCTGGCTCTGGTTTCTCATCCATAAGTGTACTTACCTTTTTAGAGAAATTCTCTGGAATCGTAACAACCATATAATATTTATCTTCTTTTAACCCTTCATCAGCATTTTTTTCTGATACGAAATGAAAAGCCAGTTCCTTATTCTCTTTTAAATTTTTAACAAAATCGTCTCCTGCATGAATTGTTTTTTCATCCATCACAGCACCCTTATCTAAATTCACAACTGCAACAGGTAATTTATCTAATTTTCCGTACGGATCCCAATATCCAGCCAAGAAGAATCCTGAATAAATTAACGGAACGATTAATAAAAAAATTAAAGCGATACGTCCATGTTTATGGTGCCACATCGCTTTCCAATCTTTAAATATAAGTTGAATTCCTTTCATGAAACATACTCCTTCTCCTAATTTCACACCATTACAATGGTTTAACAGATTTACTATACACGTCACTTTCCATACTGTATAATACATCTTTAATTATCAATTCATTCCTTTTGGTCTATAGAAAGGAGATTCGAAATGGAACTGCTCCAGTTAAAATACTTTCAGACAGTTGCACGACTAGAACATATGACAAAGGCAGCTGAAGAATTGCATATCGCGCAACCTTCACTCAGCAAAACAATCGCTAGACTCGAAAAGGATTTAGGCGTCCCTTTATTTGATCGCCAAGGCCGACAGATTACTTTAAATTCTTTCGGAAAAGTATTTTTAAAACGGGTAGAATGTATTTTTCATGAATTAAGTGAAGGGGAACGAGAAATTAAAGATTTAGCCGAATTACAACAAGGCTCTATTACAATGGCCGTTTCTATTCCAAGAATATTACCAGAACTACTAGGTTCTTTTTTACGAGAACATCCTAATGTTCGATTCCAGCAATTTCTTGCGTCTACTCCTTCTATGAAACGACAACTGGAAAATATGGAAATTGACTTTTGTCTTTCCTCTGTACCAGTTGAAGGAGAAGAAATTGTTTGGGAACCACTTATTACAGAAGAAATTTTCTTAGTCGTTCCTTCAGGCCATCGGTTATCAAACCGCGAAAGTATCCACCTGCATGAAGTAAAAGACGAACCGTTTATTAGTATGAATACTGGCTATGGATTTCGGCACTTAACGGATGAATTTTGTAAAGAAGCTGGTTTCACTCCGCATATTGCTTTTGAAGTAGATGAACCGACAGTGATTAGCGACCTCATTAAGCAAGGTCTCGGCATCGCTTTTGTTCCAAATTTAACTTTATTAAAAAACTCTACTTTAGCAGCAAACAAGTTGCGTATTATTGAACCCGCTTGTAAGCGAACCATCGGATTAAGTTGGTCAAAAAAGCGATACTTATCAAAAACAGCTCAGCAATTCCGTGAATTCGTGATTGACTACTTCTCTAATATTAGGACGCAAAATTATATCAACCAATAAAAGGTGCCACCCTCATATGGTGGCACCTTTTATTGGTCACTCTTTTTTAATTCCATTTCAGCTAAAAGTGGTAGTACATTATCAAAAATATGCGTATTATTATTTTCACCTGTTACATATCCACCATAATATCTACTAAATACGTTGTCATTTCGGAATGTGGACATATGATCATACAATTCCTTCGCAAACTTTGTATCACCTGTTTGTAGTACGTACAAAATCGTTAGTCCATACGCGGCTGGCGATTCATAATTCACAGTTTGTTTTCCCGTTTCTAAATTGTAACGACCGTATAGCTTTCCATCCTCCTGGAATCTCTTCTTTATAAATTCCAAATAAGCAGCTGATGAAAGACCACCTAAACTTCGATGATATGCAACGTATGATTGGTCAATAAGATTCACTTCTTTATCGTACTTAAATGTACCATCTTCTTTATATTCTTTTGGGAATGCCCAGCCATGCCTTGGATAATCCGCTAAAAATTGAACAATTTCCTGATATTGCTGAGCAGAAACTTTACCGTACTTCTTCATATAAGAGAATGCACGCGGATTTATGTATGATGTTGTTACAAAATTATTTTGTTTCCCTGCATCTGCATCATAATAATCAACATAATAATTATCTTTTTTATTATAACGAAGTACAGCATCACTTAATTGATCGGCAAGGTTTTTATAACGCTCTTCCTTATACATTTCATAAGCACGATATAATTGTTCTATAATACGAAGATCATCTATAAGTGCATTTGTAGCTGACTGCCTCTCTCCCTTTTCAGAGAGTTTCCATAAAACGATATGATTCTTATATACGAAATTATCTTGAATAACCTTTACTTGCTCATCAAATAACGCCTGGTCATCTTTATCAAGTGTATATTGTAACCATAATCCCGCCGATTCTGATAAAGCTTCACGTCCCTTCGCTTCACCCGTACCTGCCTTAGTATCTACTAAACGATACGTGGCAAGCGTTCCATTTTCATTCACCATATGTCTTAAAATAAAATTTTCTGTACGGTTTCCTTGTAAAGCTGACCAAAATACAATTCCACCTAAAGCGATTAAGAAGATAACTCCAATCCCTATATATAAACGTTTCCGCAATCTTTTCACCTCCCTAGTAAGGCTAACCTTAATTTTATCAGAACATACATAAATTTAAAAAAGACAATCTATTAGATTGTCTCCCCCATTTCTATCCCCCACAAACCTCTTTAGAAGGTTTATATAGCGATTGTACAAGTCGATCATATTCACGACGTGTAATTTCTTTATTATATAGCTTCAATAATAAATCTCTATGCTCTTTTGAAAATGCCATCTTTTTAATGACTTCAGGATACATAAAACACCCTCTCCATTTCACATAAACTTCTTTTTCGAAAAACAGAACTTATGTTCGCATAAAAGATTATAAAAGATTCCTGCGCAAAAAACAAACAAAATATAAGCAACTACTTATTTCTTTCTATTCAAAATATTACAACATTATATTATTATATTCACTTTTTAAATACATATATATTTTTGGTAGTTTTTTTGAATAAATCTTCCAATTCAATCAGAAAATAATGGCAAAAAAGAAGAGGAGTTTACATATGGATACGGTAACATTAGCAAGAGCATTTTTTGGTTCTTCATTAGCATTCCACATTATCTTTGCAACACTTGGCGTTGGACTTTCATTGATGATTTTTATAAGCGAAATACTCTATCACTGGAAGAAAGACTCCGACTATGCCATTATGGCGAAAAGATGGACAAAGGCGTTTGCTATTCTTCTCGGTGTAGCAATTCCAACTGGAACAATTGTCGGTGTGCAAATCTCACTTCTTTGGCCTGGTTTTGCCAAAATTGTTGGGCAAGTTATTTCTGTTCCCTTCCAAATTGAGATTTTTGCCTTCTTTTTGGAGGCTTTATTCATGTCGATTTACGTATATGCAGCCGATAAACTTCCTCCATTTATGAGATTAATCTCGCTATTTTTCGTCATGCTTGGTGCCACGGCATCCGCCGTTCTTATTACATCAGCAAATACATGGATGAATACACCAGCAGGATTTTCAATGAATCCAGATGGATCTGTTTTTAACGTTGATCCTTGGAAAGCTTTCTTTAATCCGAGTTTTGGCACAAGTGCATTCCATGTCGTTATTACGGCTTATGCAACTGGTGCGGCTGTCATTGCTTCTATCGCTGGATTTAAATTATTGAAGAAAAATTTAAGTACACGTGAAATTGCTTATCATAAAAAGGGGCTACTATTAGGGCTTGTCGTGACATTTATTACAGGCGCTACGATGTGGCTTTCAGGGCACGAATCGGCAATCGCCCTACATAAACACTCACCTGAAAAACTTGCATCTGCTGAAGCTTTATTTGAAACGACATCACACGCACCGCTATCCATTGGCGGGATTGTGGATCCTAATACGCTTGAACTAAACTATGCACTTGAAATTCCAAACATGCTTAGCTTATTAGTGGGACTAGACCCTAGCACTGTCGTAAAAGGTCTAAATGAATTCCCACAAGAAACATGGCCACCATTTTATACACATACACTGTTCAACTTAATGGTCGGCACTGCTGCGTTTACCTTTGCAGTTGCAGCAATTGCTCTCTTATATTGGTACTTCGTTTACCGAAAAAAGGGGACAGAACTACCGAAGTGGCTACTTTGGGGGGCTGCTGCATGCGGACCAATTATGATGCTCGGTATTGAATTCGGCTGGATTTTCAGTTGTAGCGGTCGTCAACCATGGACAATTTATGGTATGCAACGTACCGTCGATGCATCTACTCGCGCTGATTTCGTCGGTCCTTTATTTGTTTTGTTCATCATTTTATATATTGGACTCGCTATTTTAACAGTCTTTGTTCTACGGACATTCTTTAGAAGACATCCATTAAAGAATGATTTACAACACCAAGGAGGCGATTCTCGTGCATGAGGAAAGCATTGCAATCATCATCTTATGGGCCCTTATTTTCGTATACAGTATATTAGGGTCCATCGATTTTGGAGCTGGTTTTTGGGGCATGGTATACGCAAAACATCCAACGCTCGCTGCCAAACTTGCCAATCGGTACTTATCACCAACTTGGGAAGTAACAAATACGTTTCTCGTTTTCGTCGTTGTCGCATTTCTCGGCTTCTTTCCGAAAGCGGCCTTTACTCTTGCAACCGTTATGTTCGTACCAGTTATGTTAATTTTAGTACTCGTTGCAGTACGTAGTACATTTATGGTATTTGCTTACTCCTTGCCAAAATATCAGTACCTTCTTCGGGTTATTTCAGGTATTACTGGTCTCTTAATTCCAGCACTATTAATTACCGTTTTACCCGTTACAGAGGGAGCGTATATTACAATGTCTGAAGGAAGAGAAGTACTCCTGTATGGAAAACTTCTTTCTAGCCCGGTTATCTATTGTTATATGCTCTTCGGACTAACGTCTGAACTATTTCTCTCCTCTCTCTTTCTTGCTGATTTTGCGAGAGAGCAAGGTTCAGAAGATGCATACAAACTTTATAGAAGGAATGCCATCATACTTGGCCCTGCAACACTTGTTACGGCGATTATCGCTCTCGTTGTAATGGATCCAGAAACACATTGGCTTATGCAAGGATTAATAAAGCAATTCCCATGGTTTACAGTTTCTATTGTTCTATTCGTTATCGGATACTCGTCCCTTTGGTGGACAAACAAGAAGTATAACACACTAGGATTCCCTCGCATTGCTGTTTTAGCTGTCGTCGCTCAATATGCATTTGCAAGCTATGCTTACGGGGTCGCGCATTTACCGTATATTATTTATCCTGACGTAACTGTATTTACAAGCTTTACAACGAAAGAAACGTTCTATGCACTGCTCATTCTATACGCAATTGGGATTGCAATTTTATTACCAGGATTTATTTTCTTCTGGAATTTATTCTTGAAGGATCGTACTTTTTTGAAGGAAAAATAATATAGCCTTGGAGTCTGTTCCAAAAGGTATTTTGGGATAGACTCCTCTTGTTATATTTTGTCGTTAAGTCGATATATTTTAAAAATTTCCGATATAAATCTCATTTCCTACCTTACTGCCCAATCGATTTATAGACTCCTATCACAATAGTTATTTCACTACTAGTGACACTTGTCCTTTAGCATGAAAAACACATATTCGCTTCATCTCGTTATACGTCTAGTTCTTCTTATTTTTTGCTGAATATACTACCAATATAAACTTGAGACAAGCTACATCTGTTTAAGGGAAAATAGAAAGGTAGGCAAAATATGAGCATTGAAATATGGATTACTATTATTGTATTCTTCTTAACAATGATTGTTATCTTTTGGCGGCCTCGAGGTTTAAATGAGGCGTGGCCAGCAGCAATCGGTGCTGGCATTATCCTAATTACTGGACTTGTGTCAAAACCAGACGTCATAGATATTGTTAGTAAAATAGGAGGAGCCTCCATAACAATATTAGCGACTATTGTTATGGCAGTTATATTAGAAAGCTTCGGTTTCTTCCATTGGTCCGCAGCGAAACTAGCAAATTTAGCAAAAGGGTCCGGTCACCGTTTATACTGGTATATTCAATTACTATGTTTTCTTATGACTCTTTTATTTAATAACGACGGCAGTATTTTAATTACAACTCCAATTTTAATTCTTCTTCTAAAAAACCTTCAATTAAAACCACATCAACAAATTCCTTATTTATTAAGTGGCGCTTTAATCGCTACTGCGTCTAGTGCACCAATTGGTGTAAGTAATATCGTAAACTTAATTGCATTAAATATCGTTAATATGACTCTTTATATGCATACTGCTATGATGTTTGTACCTGCAACATTAGGCTTATTATTTATGTCATGGCTCATGTATACAGTTTTGAAGAAAAAACTTCCGAAAAAATTACCTGTTTCTTCATATGATATTGAAGAAATTTTTTTCACGAAAAACTTCCATCCACTAAAAGGAAATAATTCTGTTGATACGAAACAAAAACGGACAAGATTCATGTTAAAAGTATTAGGTTTTGTCTTCCTTATGCGCTGTCTTCTATTCGTTGCATCCTTCTTATCCATACCAATTGAAATCGTTGCGGTACTCGGTTCACTCGTTCTTCTCATTTGGAGATGGTACTACTTACGAACAAATCCTGTCGACATTTTGAAAAAGACACCGTGGCACATTTTAATTTTCGCCTTCTCTATGTACGTCATTATTTACGGACTCCACAACGCAGGATTAACAGCTGCACTTGTACAATGGCTCGAGCCAGTTGTGAATCAGCATCTACTCTATGCTAGCTTTGCGATGGGCGGACTTGTATCCATCCTCTCTAACGTCTTCAATAACCATCCTGCCCTTATGATTGGTACGATCACATTAACAGAAATGGGACTAGATCCAGTCACATTAAAAACAATCTATCTCGCAAACATCATTGGTAGTGACATCGGTTCACTATTACTACCAATTGGTACGCTAGCTTCACTCATTTGGATGTATATTCTGAAACAAAACAAAATTAAAGTAAAATGGAAAGACTATTTAAGTGTATCCCTTATCGTTATCCCGCTCACAACAGTCGTCACACTATTCCTCTTATTCTACTGGGTACACCTCTTCTTTGCCTTATAAAGTGAAACTTTAATCAGTGGGGGTTTTGTTCATCCCCCACTGATTATTAGCCCTAACCAATCGGGCTTTTACGGGCAGCCCGACCCCCACCTAACTTCTTTGCTTCCGCTGAATTTTGAGGTGGGGGTCTTACTGCCCACAAATAGCGGGATAAACAACAGAATCCCCATTTGCTACCGTCTTAGCAAATGGGGATTCTTCTATAATAAAGTTAGGTACTACAGTGTGATCAATCAAGTAAAGAGGTGTAACGTGTTATTGATATAAATGACTACCAGCTTCTTTAAATTCTTCTGCTTTCTCTTTCATTCCTTTTTCAATTGCTTCTGTCGTTTCTAAATCATTTTCTTTTGCATATTCACGAATATCATGTGAAATTCTCATACTACAAAACTTCGGTCCACACATTGAACAGAAGTGAGCTGTCTTTGCCCCTTCTGCAGGCAACGTTTCATCGTGATATTCCATCGCACGTTCAGGATCTAAAGATAGATTAAATTGATCGCGCCAACGGAATTCGAAGCGTGCTTTTGAAAGTGCATCATCACGCTGATGAGCCGTTTTATGTCCTTTCGCAAGATCAGCCGCATGCGCTGCAATTTTGTACGTAATAACACCCGTGCGTACATCATCTTTATTCGGTAAACCTAAATGTTCTTTCGGCGTTACATAACAAAGCATCGCCGTTCCAAACCAACCGATCATCGCAGCTCCAATCGCCGATGTAATATGGTCATAACCTGGTGCAATATCTGTCGTTAGTGGCCCAAGTGTGTAAAACGGCGCGCCCTGACAAATATCAAGCTCTTTCTCCATATTCTCTTTAATTAAGTGCATCGGTACGTGTCCAGGTCCTTCGATCATAACTTGCACATCATGTTTCCAAGCAATTTTGGTTAATTCACCAAGTGTTTCAAGCTCAGAAAACTGTGCTTCATCATTTGCATCTGCAATAGACCCTGGACGTAATCCATCTCCAAGAGAGAACGAAACATCGTACTGTTTCATAATTTCACAAATCTCTTCAAAATGAGTATATAGGAAGTTTTCTTTATGATGGAATAAACACCACTGCGCCATAATCGAACCACCGCGTGAAACGATACCTGTCGTACGCTTTGCCGTGATTGGAATGTAACGAAGCAATACACCAGCGTGAATCGTAAAGTAATCAACGCCTTGCTCCGCCTGCTCAATTAACGTATCACGATATACTTCCCACGTTAAATCTTCTGCAATTCCGTTTACTTTTTCCAGCGCTTGATAGATTGGTACAGTTCCAACTGGTACAGGCGCGTTACGAATAATCCACTCACGCGTCGTATGAATATTTTTACCTGTAGATAAATCCATAATCGTATCTGCACCCCAGCGAGTAGCCCACGTCATCTTCTCTACTTCTTCTGCAATAGAAGAAGATACAGCAGAGTTTCCGATATTTGCATTGACCTTCACATGGAAGTTACGCCCGATAATCATCGGTTCAGCTTCTGGATGATTAATATTCGCTGGTAAAATAGCACGGCCTTCTGCGATTTCCTTACGAACAAACTCCGGCTCTACCCCTTCACGAATCGCAACGTATTCCATCTCAGACGTAATAATGCCATTACGCGCATAGTGCATTTGCGTAACATTTGCACCTTGCTTTGCTCTAAGCGGCTTACGATCCATTTGCGGGAAAACAGGTGTATGTTTCGAAGCCACTTTCACACCGTCATCCTCTGGTTTTACTTCACGCCCTTCGTATGCTTCTACATCACCACGCCCCATAATCCAGGAGTGGCGCGGCGTTGGAATGCCTTTTTCCAGCTCGACCTTATACGCAGGATCTGTATAAGGACCGCTCGTATCATACACACGGATTGGTGGATTTGGGACGCCATTCGTTTCGCTTTGTTCAATCTCACGCATCGGCACTTTCATACCTTCTCGTGGTCCATCCACATATACTTTCTTACTCCCTGGTAAACTCGATTTCAATTCAATTTGCTCAGCTGAAACAGATTGTTTCATAAATTTTGTTGCCTCCCTGTTCGTGACAAGGACAAGATATGGCCAGCGCATGCCAAAATAAAAAGAGCCAGGTCCATAAAAAAATAAGGACCTGGCTCATAAAGACATCATTATGTAAAGCCGTTAACTTCCCTACGCTGGTACGAGCCAGATCAGGTCCAAAGGGTTAAGAAGTTCACGCGCTTCTCTCTCAGCCTACGCATACGTTAGGCACCCCTAGTTTATCACTGATTTAATTTTCAATACTTTCCCATCATACACTATAATCTGAAAAATTCAAAGTTTATTTCTTTTGTTTTTTATGGAATCATCCACGTTAAATAATATGCCTGTACATACGTCATAATACCAACAATAATTACGAAGAATAAACTATGCTTCACTGTAAAACGGAACAAATCCGATTCTTTTCCAGCAAGACCAACTGCTGCACAAGCGATGGCAATCGACTGCGGGGAAATCATTTTACCTGTTACACCGCCTGTTGTATTTGCTGCAACGAGAAGCACTTCAGATACGCCGACTTGCTGCGCTGTAATGGCTTGTAAATTTGAGAACAGTGCATTCGCAGACGTATCAGACCCTGTTAGGAATACGCCAATCCAGCCTAAGAATGGTGAGAAGAACGGGAATAGTCCGCCTGTTCCAGCTAATGCTAACGCTAACGTAGAAGATAGGCCAGAATAGTTTGCGATAAATGCAAACCCTAGTACAAATCCGATAGATAGAATTGGCATTTTTAATTCGTTTAACGTTTCTTTAAATGTCACTACTGCATCTTTTACATTCATTTTCAAAATAAACATGGAAATGATACAAGCAATTAAAATCGCTGTTCCAGTTGCCGATAATACATCAAACTTTAGAATTGCCTCGTAAGGCGTTGGTTTATTTACAATTGGCTCTGCTTTCATTACTAGATTATGCAGACCTGGAATTTCAAACTTAAATACAAGACTTTCTAAAGCCCCTCCTGGAGCAAATAATGCCTTAAAGAAATTTTGGCTCCAAATGACTACCATAACCGTTAATACGATAAATGGGGACCATGCCTTCACTACTTTTCCAAACGTTAATTTCGGCATCGATGCTGCTGTCGTTGTTGCTGCTACCTCATTATTTGCTTGCCCGGATTGATAAATTTCTTTCGGCTGCCAAACTTTTAAGAACAGTGCTAAACTCACTAAACTTACAAGTGCTGACGTAATATCCGGAAGTTCCGGTCCTAAGAACGTCGCTGTAATGAACTGCGTAATCGCAAATGAACTACCTGCTACAAGTAACGCAGGCCACGTTTGTCTTACCCCTTTAAATCCATCCATTAAAAATACGATAAAGAATGGAACAAATAATGATAGGAACGGTAATTGATGCCCAGCCATTTGTCCAATTTTATGTGGATCAATACCTGTTACTTGTCCAGCAACTGTAATCGGAATTCCCATCGCTCCGAACGCCACTGGTGCAGTATTTGCAATTAAACAAAGACCTGCTGCGTATAAAGGATTTAACCCAAGACCAGCAAGAAGCGCTGCTGTAATCGCTACTGGCGCTCCAAACCCTGCCGCTCCTTCTAAAAATGCTCCGAATGAAAATCCAATTAAAATAACGAGTAAACGATGATCGTTCGTAATCGATAATACCGATGCACGAATCACATCGAATTGACCTGTTTTTACAGAAATTTTATATAAAAATACCGACATAATGATAATCCAAGCAATTGGCCATAACCCGTACAAAAAACCGTACCCGGTTGCTGCCATTGCCATCGTGAACGGCATTTTATAAGCGAATAATGCTACTAAAACTGTAAGTACAACTGTAATAAATCCTGCCACATACCCCTTCATGCGAAAAACCGCTAAAGCTAAGAAAAAAAAGATAATCGGAATAAGTGCTACTGCTGCTGAAATCCAAATATTACCGAACGGATCATAAACTTGTGTCCATGTGTTCATTGTCCTCTCCCCCTAAAGAATCCCCTTTTAAATAAATACAATCTTATCAATAGACTATCAGGTCATCATACCTTTAAGCCTAAAAATAAAAAACGTTTAAGAAAACGTTTTCAACAACTTCCATTTATACTGTACCATAACAATTTCCATTAAAAAAGATTTTTTTGAAAATTTTATCATTTAACAAAAAAATCTTACAAAATCGTCATGTTCTTGTAATGTTCATCGATAGAAAGTTTAACTAAATTATTGCATAATAATAGTATAACAACAGACATTATTCATGAGGTGATATATATGAACGGAAATAAAATATTAGCTGCGTTATCATACTTTAGTGTACTATTTGCCCCTATCTTATTCCCTATTATCGTTTGGATTGTAGGAGACGCTGAAACAAAGCCACACGCAAAACGTGCTCTATGGACACACATCATTCCAAGTATCGCTACATTTATCGGCTTAACCATTTTAGGAATTATGGGCATAGGATCTGACCAACCAGATGTAACACTTGGAATTGGAGCAATGATTGTCTTAGCTATTTGCGGAATCATCAGCTTATACTACTTCATCTGGAACATTGTAAAAGGAATTAAAGTACTGAAAGCTTAATTTTAAACAAACGTTTGTTTAAAAAAGGACCCTTGCAAATTGCAAGGGTCCTTTTCCCGATTAGTTACTTTATCTTCTGCGTTTCTTCTTTTTTCTCATCATTTTCTTTCGGCGCGTATTCACCTTATCCGCTATAATGTGGAGCGTACTTGCCACAACAATTCCCATTAAGAACGTTACAATTTCAACCTCATGTTTCTTCGCAATTTCTATTAAATTACCATCCAGTGCGATTACATTTAATAGGAATAAAAATGGAGAAAAGACGATTAACATGTACGCAATACGAATCACATCACCAAGTATAATCGTATGCGTAAAGAAAGATCGATGTGGCATTACTTTCTTATAAGGATACCAAAATATACGTAAGAAACCCCATTTGTTATAAGCATTACTGTACGTATCTAAATCTGGTGTTAAAAATGAAGTACCTACTAAAAAACCAATTGCAAAAGTTAATAAAAAATCAAAATTTGTTAATCCATACGAAAAGAGCAAAAACAAAACAACCGGAAGGGATATTAAGTTTATTTTCGTATGCGTTCTTCCTGATGGCATAATGCACTTCCTCGCTTACGTTCGTCCTGTCACCTTATGACAGATTTCACCTATTGACCTAATTTCTGATCGATAAATGTTGTGTCTATATCCGAACCAAACCATTCTGCCAACTTCACTCGTGCCTTATCTTTCACATCTTCATTGACGTATAACGACACCTGTATTAGTGCGGCCGTTAACGCCCCTAAATCATCCGTATAGCCAATTCCAGCAATGAAATCTGGAATCGCATCAATCGGTGCAATAAAATAAGCAAGTGCTCCAATTACAATAATTTTCACTCGTTTTGGAACATCGGGTCTTTGCAAAACGTAAAACAGTAATAAACTTGTATAAATGACCGACTGCCCTGCTTGCTTTGCAACATGTTTTACTTTCTTCCAAAACGCTTCAACTGAAAATTTTTGTTTCATGTAAAAGCCTCCCTATTTTTAAAAAGAAATAAGCTACAATATGTTATCAGTAAAAGTTCATGGAAATTACACAAAACCTATCAATGAACTTTCATTGTAACAAATAAACCAAAAAAGAACAAGTGTTCGTTAATTTTTACACAATTTCCTTCATATAATAGATTTCTAGATAACCCTTATCCACCTTCGTTTCTTATTTCTCAACAAAGAAATTTTCACTTCCACTTAACATTCTGCTCTATCTTTGTTATATTTTCTAGTTGACGGACATATAAACGAATGTTAAAGTTTTCTCTGGTAGTGACAACTCTTATACAAAAAATGTAAAATGTTATAGTGTTTCTCAGAAATGAATTTTGTTGTATAATACAGAAATGACGTTATGCTTATGAGCAACAAAAGAAACCAAAAGGGTATGCATAGTTATAGTCGTATATGGGTGAATATAGAACCTTTAATTATGGCCAAGAAAACTATGTATTTTTTATTTTAGCATTTTTCGCTCCAAAATCGACCAAGCCTGATAGAGAAAGGGTGGAAATGAATGAAAGAAACCTTGAAATCGCAATTTCAAAATGTGCGTTTCACTGTATTCGTAGCTTTAGCCTTATGGCTGAAAACTTACATTATTACACGCACAAGCTTTGATTTAAAACTTGAATCTTTCATGCAAGAATTCATTTTATTCCTTAGCCCATTAGCAGCATCATTACTGCTTGTTGGTCTTGCATTATTTGCAAAAGGGAAAAAACGTAACTATATAGCACTTGGAATTAACTTTGTCTTAACAATCGTTCTTGTTGGTAACGTAATGTTCTACGGATTCTACAATGACTTCGTTACTTTACCAGTACTCGGACAAACATCTAACTTCGGAAGTTTAGGTTCTAGTGTGAAAGAATTATTTAACTACAAAATTATTCTTGCATTCGCAGACATTATCGTATTCTTCGTTCTATTGAAGAAAATGAAAAACTTTGCACCTACAGAGCGTGTAGCACGCCCGATGCGTTCTCTATACTTCGTATCAACAGTTGCTATTTTCTTCGCAAACTTAGGACTTGCAGAAGCTGAACGCCCAGAACTATTAACACGTTCATTCGACCGCGTTATGCTTGTTAAAAACTTAGGATTATATGTACACCAAGTATACGATCTTGGATTACAAGCGAAATCAAGTTCACAAAAAGCATTCGCTGACGGTAGTAAATTACAAGAAACAGAAAACTACGTGAAAACAACACAAAGTAAACCAGATCCAAATATGTTCGGTACTGCAAAAGGGAAAAACGTAATTGTTGTCTCTCTTGAGTCATTACAAACATTCTTAATTGGCGCAACAGTTAACGGACAAGAAGTTACACCGTTCTTAAACCAATTTACGAAAGAAAGTTATTACTTTGATAACTTCTTCCATCAAACTGGGCAAGGTAAAACATCTGATGCTGAATTCCTAGTAGATACTTCTTTATATCCACTAGACCGCGGTGCTGTATTCTTCACACACGGTAACAATGAATATACAGCAACTCCAGAAATTTTACGTCAGCAAGGGTATCACACGTCGGTATTCCACGCAAACAACGCAACATTCTGGAACCGTAACATTATGTATCCAGCACTTGGTTATGATCGTTACTACAACGAGCTTGATTACAAGATTACGCCGGAAACAAAATTAAACTGGGGATTAAAAGATATCGAATACTTCGATCAATCTATTGATATGTTGAAAGAAGTGAAGCAACCATTCTATACTCGCTTCCTTACTTTAACGAATCATTACCCATTCACTTACGATGACAGTACAAAATTAATCGACGAATATAATTCTGGTGATGGAGTATTTGACCGTTACATGGTAACTGCTCGTTACTTAGACGAAGCAATGAAACACTTTATTGAGCGTCTAAAAGCAGAAGGTATTTACGACAACTCAGTAATCGTATTCTACGGTGATCACTACGGTATTTCTGAAAACCATAACCGTGCAATGGCACAGTTCTTAGGAAAAGAAGAAATCACTGCATTTGACCATATGAACTTACAAAAAACACCGATGTTTATTCACGTTCCAGGTCAAAAAGAAGGTAAAACAATTTCGAAACCAACTGGTGAAATTGATATTAAACCAACTATTCTAAACTTACTTGGTGTAGATTCTACAAATGACGTTCGATTCGGTCATGATGTATTCTCACCTGATAATAAAGGATTTGTTGTTCTTCGTGACGGTAGCTTCATTACAGATAAATACATGTACACAAACAGTACATTCTACGACCGTGCTACTGGCGAAGTTGTACAATTACCGAAAGAAGAATCTCAACCACTAATTGATCGTGCCCAAAATGAATTGCACATGTCTGATAAAATCATTGAAGGTGACTTACTTCGCTTCTCTGAAAGTAATAAGATCAAAACTGGTGAAGTAAAAACAGCTATTAAAGAATAAAAGAAGAGCGCTGAGTAATCTCAGCCTCTTTTTTTATTTTCTTCCATACAACTGCTTATATTCATTAACTTTAAAATTACATAACCTTTACCAAATATTCACATAGGGTTAATGAAGAATCTCTATAATAAAATATGTAAACAAGGTTCTACATATTTCTTACCTCTCATCTTTCGTAAGATCCCTTAAAGAAATGTGTAAATCTCTTGTTTCTACTTTCTTATAATTGTCTTTCAACATGTTTTGTTTCCATACACAAAGCATTCAACGAGACAATGTCCCTATGAAAGATAGCTACCCTCCTTGTGCAGCATTCCATAAGAATGTTGCTTTTTTTTATTTAAAAGCAGGATTCTCATTTCTTATTTTCGAATTTGTATATACAAAATGCTGTAAAGTGAAACTTTAATCAGCCCGTTAATGCGGGGGAAATCGTCCTTACTTCTCTATGATTTACAAATACATATACGGTCATATATAGAGAATAGCTTACATAAAAATTACTATAGTGATTTTTATCTCGCATGAATGAAAGTTTCACGTTATTTACGTACTTACGAAAGGATGGGACGGAAATTGGCATACGAAAAATTTGTACTTTGGAATGATGAAGTTATTGATACAACAAAACAACAAACGTACATAGAACTTGAAGAAAGAGGTTTGCAATTCGGAGATGGTGTCTACGAGGTTATTCGCCTATATAAAGGGAACTTTCACTTATTAGATCCGCACATAACAAGATTATATCGATCCATGGAAGAAGTAGAATTATCGCTCCCTTTCTCAAAAGCTGAACTCATCACTTTACTTTACAAATTAATTGAACGAAACCATTTCCACGAAGATGGCACAATTTATTTGCAAGTATCTCGCGGTGTACAAGCTCGCACACATGTATTTTCATATGACACCCCTCCGACAATTTATGCCTATATTACAAAAAAAGAAAGACCAGCATTATGGATTGAATATGGTATACGCGCTATATCAGAACCCGATACTCGATGGCTACGCTGTGACATTAAATCATTAAATTTATTACCAAACGTACTAGCTGCTACGAAAGCTGAACGTAAAGGCTGTAAAGAGGCACTTCTCATAAGGAATGGTATCGTAACGGAAGGAAGCCATTCCAACTTCTTTTTAATTAAAAACAGAACTCTTTACACACATCCAGCCAATCACCTTATTCTAAATGGAATTATTCGTCAATATGTCCTTTCTTTAGCGAATACTCTTCACATTCCTGTACAGGAAGAACTTTTCAGCGTTCGTGACGTTTATCAAGCAGATGAATGCTTTTTTACAGGCACAACGATTGAAATTTTACCAATGACCCACCTTGATGGAACCGCGATTCAAGATGGGCAAGTTGGGCCTATCACCAAAAAACTGCAAAAATCTTTTAATCAAATCTTGTTACAATCCAATATGGCATCTTCTTAAACACGAATAATTTCTGTCCTTTCATATTCAATATATACATTTAAATGGAAATCAAGGTGTAAATTTATGCCTTGATTTTTTTTTGTAATCTTTTTGTCATATTCAGATTCCTACATAAGTCTTGACAGTAATCGACATGCTCTTTAGAATTTTTAACAGTTGGTAAATATTTCTTCACTACATTACAGACAGAAAGGAATCGACAAATTATGAAAAAGTATCTTGCCGGTCTTGCGGCAGTGTCTGTAGCAGGAGGAGCAGCACCTACACTTGATAGTGTTCAAGCTGCACCTGAACAAAATACACAAAAAGCTGCTACAACTGTCCAAGCTTCTGCATCAAACGACTCATCTTATAAGGTAAACGCGAGCGTATTACATGTTCGTGCGGGATCAAGCACTTCTCACGACATCATCTCACGCGTTTATAACGGTCAATCACTAAACGTGATTGGCGAAGAAAATGGTTGGTTCAAAATTAACATTAACGGAAAAACAGGCTTTGTTAGTGGCGAATTTGTATCAAAAAGTGGAGCAATAAACAACAATGTAAGCACAGGCGGAAACAATAAAGTTACTGCTGATGTATTACGTGTACGTACAGCTCCTAACACTTCTAGTTCTGTTTCTGGACGTGTATATGCAGGACAAACATTAAACGTAATTGGACAAGAAAATGGTTGGGTGAAAATTAACCATAATGGACAAGTAGGTTATGTAAGTGGCGAATTCGTATCTGGCGTTTCTTCTAATGCGGGTTCTTCAAACAACAATACGAATAATAACAATAACAACCAAGAAGTAAAACCAGCAAGCGGAAACTATACAGTAAATGTATCTTCCCTTCGTGTTCGTACAGGTCCTAGTACTTCTCACACAACTGTAGGTTCTGTTACAAAAGGACAAGTAGTACAAGTTGTTGGCGAAGTTCAAGATTGGTTCAAAATCAATTACGCAGGACAAACTGCTTATATAAGCAAAGACTACGTAACAAAAGGCGGTTCTAACGAAAACGTTACAGAAGGCAACAAACAAGAGCAAAACAATAATAATGGAACTATTCAAACTGGCGGTTCTTACGTGGTTAACGCTACATCTTTACGTGTTCGTACAGGCCCTGCTGCTTACCATAGTGTAATTGGTGGTGTTTTAAACGGTACAACATTAAACGTAGTTGGATCTGAAAACGGTTGGTTTAAAGTAAATTACCAAGGAAAAACAGGCTTTGTTAGTAGCGAATTTGTAAAATTCGTTAAAGGTGGTACTACTACTCCTGAGCAACCAAAACAACCTGAAAAACCTAACCAAGGTGCAATTGGCGACTACTACATTAATGCTTCTGCACTAAATGTACGTAGCGGCGAAGGTACAAATTATAGAATCATAGGTGCACTTCCACAAGGACAGAAGGTTCAAGTAATCTCTGAAAACTCTGGATGGAGCAAAATTAACTACAACGGTCAAACTGGTTATATCGGAACACGTTACCTATCTAAAACACCAGTTGGAGGCGCAGTAGATAATAAGCCTAACAATAACCAAAATAACAATCAAAACAATAACAACAATAATAATACAGGCAATAATAGTGGCGACAGTTCTTCCGTACTTGCATATGCAAAATCAATGCAAGGTGTACCATACGTTTGGGGCGGAACTTCTGCTAACGGCGTAGACTGCAGTGGCTACATCTACCATGTATTTAAGAAATCTGGTCATAACATTAGCCGTCAAAGTGTTGCGGGATATTGGAGTAGCCTACCAAAAACTTCAAGTCCACAACCTGGTGACTTAATTTATTTCCAAAACACTTATAAATCTGGTCCTTCTCACATGGGTATTTACCTTGGGGGCGGATCATTTATCCAAGCTGGAGATAAAGGTGTAGCAATCGCTTCATTAAGTAACTCTTATTGGAAGAGCCACTTCTTAGGATACACGAAAGCACCTTAATTAATAGTTTCAAAGCCTTCTAGTTTACTAGAAGGCTTTTTTGTTACGAGTTCAACACATTACTCCCTTTCCCCTAGTTTCTCTCTACAAAAATAATGTATCCATTCTTCTATTTCATACACTTTATTCTGCAAAAACAATGCATAACGTTATCATAATGTATATATTTTCATAAAAAACATAACCTATTTCATGTCTATTTATTTTATATGTGTTTTTTTGAAGAATTTTCTTTTTATTTAAACTTTTCATTAGACGTTTGACCTCCGATGTCCATTATGATAAGTTACTTAAGATGTTATATTCGTAAATGTATAGACAACTGGTTTATACACTGTTTTTTACTATGAGGAAGGAGCATACACTGCATGAATCTTTTATGGGGAATTGGCGGCGTGATTGGAGTATTAGCAATTGCTTTCTTACTATCTTCCAACCGCAAAGCTATTAATTGGCGCACAATTTTAATTGCGCTAGCATTACAAATGTCATTTTCATTTATCGTATTACGATGGGATGCTGGTAAAGCAGGTTTAAAACACGCTGCTGACGGTGTTCAAGGATTAATTAATTTTTCTTACGAGGGAATTAAGTTCGTTGCTGGGGATTTAGTCAACGCAAAAGGACCTTGGGGATTTGTATTCTTTATTCAAGCACTACTTCCAATCGTATTTATTAGTTCATTAGTAGCAATCTTATATCATTTCGGTATTATGCAGAAATTTGTTAGCGTCGTTGGTGGTGCATTAAGTAAACTTCTTGGAACTTCTAAAGCAGAAAGCTTAAACTCAGTAACGACTGTATTTTTAGGACAAACTGAAGCTCCAATCTTAATTAAACCTTACTTAGCACGCTTAACAAATAGTGAATTCTTCACTATTATGGTAAGCGGTATGACAGCTGTTGCCGGATCAGTTCTTGTCGGCTATGCAGCAATGGGTATTCCGTTAGAGCACTTATTAGCAGCTGCAATTATGGCAGCTCCATCAAGCTTATTAATTGCGAAACTAATCATGCCAGAGACAGAAAAAGTAGATAATAACGTTGAACTTTCTACAGAACGTGAAGACGCAAACGTTATCGACGCAGCTGCACGTGGTGCATCTGAAGGTATGCAACTTGTTATTAACGTAGCAGCAATGTTAATGGCTTTCATTGCATTAATCGCTTTATTAAATGGTCTATTAGGATTAGTTGGGTCTTTATTCCACATTAAACTTAGCCTTGATTTAATCTTCGGTTACTTATTATCACCATTTGCAATCTTAATCGGGGTTTCTCCAGGTGAAGCTGTACAAGCAGCAAGCTTTATCGGTCAAAAACTTGCAATCAACGAATTCGTTGCATACGCAAACTTAGGACCACATATGGCAGAGTTCTCTGACAAAACAAATCTAATTTTAACATTCGCAATCTGTGGATTCGCAAACTTCTCTTCTATTGCAATTCAATTAGGTGTAACAGGAACGCTAGCTCCTACTCGCCGTAAACAAATTGCACAATTAGGGATTAAAGCAGTTATCGCTGGTACATTAGCTAACTTCTTAAATGCAGCAGTTGCAGGTATGATGTTCCTATAAACTTATATAGAGTCTTCTCTTTCTCCAAGAGAAGACTTTTTTCATGCACTCCAAACGCCTTTTATGTATCTATCAATCACCTTACCCCAAATATGAGGACATTATGATACAATAATGTTTAAGTCTTTTTATTTTTCTTATGAAAATAGAGATACTACTTGTTGTTGCCCTTCAAAAGAATTTAACGACATAGTCAATTTCTTAATAATTGCGCATACTACAAGTATCTATGGATGAAATAGCTTTAAGGAGGAAAGTTTTGTGAAAGATAAGTTCTATAAAATCCTCTCTATGTGGATTCTACAAATTGTATTTTATTTTACTACTGTACATGTGACGAATTATGAGCATGCGCTCATTTTTACAATAATATACGTAATCGTAAATGTACTATTCTTATTTTTAGCTGATAAAACAGCATTTATTTTCTTCATACTAGGAACCATTATTTCCGTATTTTATTTATTTTATCAAGCATGGCTTCATTTATGGAGTACATCAGATCAATGGCAATATATGATTACCCACTTCCTGATGGTAGCTAACTTCTTCATTGTATATATAACAACTCACCTATTGAAAAAAGTGATTCATGAAAATAAAACTTTAACTGAGCGTGTGAGAACGTTGGAACAATATATTGGAGAATCAAAATTATTAACTAGACAAGAATTCGAGAGACGCCAAGCGTTATTAACGACTGCAATAAATCGTCGTAATGAAACAGGCGTTATCGTTTACTTTGATTTCACTTCCTTTAGTAAATATACGAAGGAAAGTGTTATGGATCGTGTAGCTTCCTTATTAGTTGAAACGGTAAGGAATGATTTTGACCTTGCTGCTGAATATGATGAGAGTACATTAGTTATTTTATTACAGAACACAAATGAGGCTGGTGCAGATATAGTAATGAACCGTCTACAGCCAAAATTAGAAAAATGGCTTGCAGCTGAAGCAATCCAAGATATAAAAATTTCACGCGAGCAAATTGGAAACAAAGGACAGACATTGTTATGATGACTCTCGTTATACTTCTTTTATTTCTTCTGTTTTGCGTACTCGTTTTTTGGATCAGTATCACATTTTCAATTAAATATGTACTTATTTTTACGGCCTTTCTATTCTCTGGCTTACTCGTTTACTACTCTTTCTTAACAATCGCGGGTTTAATTCACCGAAATAGCAAACGAAAAGATCGTACACTAGAACATTATCCTAGCGTCGATATTTTCATACCTGCCCATAACGAGGGGGTCGTTATTAAAGATACTTTAGAGGCGATGGCGAAGATTGAATATCCAGGAAAGCTAACTATTTATTTATTAAATGATAACTCTCAAGATGAAACACCTGAAATCGGCGATGATTTCGACAAAGCTTATGCTCATATTCGCCACATTCGTGTTCCCTCCGGTGAACCGAAGGGTAAATCACGTGTACTAAACTATGGGCTTAGTATTTCAGATGGTGAATACTTCTGTGTTTACGATGCAGATAACCAACCTGAACCACACGCACTGCGAATGCTTGTAGAGCACGCTGAAACAACTGAAGATGCGGTTGGAGCAGTTGGACACGTTCGTACTGTAAATGAAAAAAGAAACTGGCTGACGCGAATGATTTCGCTAGAATTTCAAATCTTCCAGCTCCTTATGCAATCTGGACGCTGGTTACTATTCCAAACGGGTTCACTGACAGGAACAAACATGCTTCTTCGTCGCTCTGCACTAGAAGAGCTTGGTGGCTATGACCCTTATGCAATTGCAGAAGATGCTGAATTAACATTACGAATTACACAAAAAGGTTATCTCTTACCAATCGTCCCAGAATCAGTTACTTGGGAACAAGAACCAGAGCATTTAAAAATTCTTATTAAACAACGTACACGTTGGCTCCAAGGAAATTTATACATTTTAGAAAAAATGTTCTCGTCATTAAGTTTCTTTAAAGGAAAACTGCTCGTTCATTCCTTACAACAAGTTCTAGTGTATGTTGTATTTTGGCTATTCCTAATCATTTCAAACGTTTGGTTTGTAATTGGGCTACTCGGGATATTCCAAATTCAATATAGCATTCCGCTACTATTTATGTGGTATGTAGCATATATTACATATGTTTCACAATTATTTAGTGCCCAGAGTGTCGAACGAACCTTTACACCGACTAATATTTTTATTAGCGTTATTATGTACTTTACGTATGCACAGCTCTTTACGTACTTATTTATTCGCAGCTTAATCTTATATTTACGTGCAAAGAGCAAGAAACAAGTCATCGGCTGGGATAAGACAGTTCGATTTAAAAAAGATAAATAAAAATAAGCACAGAGCGCCGTATGCTCTGTGCTTATTTATTGCCGTATAAATTATATATCAGACAATACCCCTTAGCTGAAAGTAATTTCACGTCCATCCCCCAACGAACGATCGACCTTCATTTATATACGAAAAAGTGATTGCTATTTTTGTAGAACCAATTGCTTCTCTTGCTGTTCTTTGCGCGTTTCAGTCTTAGGTTCCGTGCTTTCTTGGACACTACGATGTGCCACACGTTTCAAACAAATATGCTTCCACTTTCTTTCGTAACGTTTCATTATTCTAGATGTCCCCCTTGAATGCGCTTTAAAACTATTTGAAATCGCTTACAGGAAATAATATAGCACATATACATAAAAGTGACAACACATTTCCGACATATTTTTGACAAAAATACGAATAGAATTCGTAAGGTATCGAATATTGTCGAAACCTATCGTTTTTTCTTCATATAAAGGGCATACTACTTATATAGTAAAGTATTTTATTTCCCCTACCCGCATTTCAAATTCCTTCTATATAAAGTGAAACTTTCATTAGCCATCACCAATCGGGCTTTTACAAGCAGCTCGATTTATTTGCTTTTGCTGAATTTTGAGGTGGGGTTCTTACTGCTCAGCAAATAGAGGGATAAAAAAAGAGCTGATATAAAATCAGCTCTTTTCCTTCTATTATTAATGACGCTTCATACGTCCTTCTTTTTGTAACTCTTTAAATAATGCTACCATCATAAAGAAAATAACAAAGACGAATGGGAATGCTGCAATGATAGCTGCCGTTTGTAAGGCTTCTAATCCGCCAATATATAATAAGGTAGAAGCTATCGCGGCTAGAACGATACCCCAAATCATTTTAATACGATTTGGTGGGTTTAAACTACCATGTGTCGTTAACATTCCTAAAACAAATGTTGCAGAGTCTGCCGATGTAATAAAGAATGTAGAAATAAGAAGAATCGCTAAAACAGATAAAGCTGATCCAAAGCTTCCCATCTGATCGAACATAGCAAACAATCCTACTTCTGTTCCCATCTCTTTAATTTTTTCAAAGATATGTGCATCACCAAACAGCTCCATGTGAATACCAGTCCCGCCGAAAACGGAGAACCAAAGCGCACCGATTACGGTCGGTACAAGTAACACACCGATAACAAACTCACGAATTGTACGACCTCGTGAAACACGAGCAATAAACGTACCTACGAACGGTGACCACGCAATCCACCATGCCCAATAGAAAATTGTCCATGACTGAATCCATTGATTTCCGCCTTCATCCAATGGACTTAAACGGAAACTCATACTTGGCAATTCCTGAATATAAGAACCTATTGTTGAAGTGAAGTAATTCATAATAAAGTTTGTTGGACCTGCAAATAATACAATGATCATAAGTGCAAATGCAAAAATAATGTTCGTATTACTTAAATATTTAATTCCTTTATCAAGACCTGTTTGTGCAGATAACATGAAAAGAACTGTTACGATTGCAATAATAACTAACTGTGTCGTTAATGAATTCGGAATAGATGTTAAATAGCTAACACCACCTGCAATTTGTTTTGCACCGAGACCTAATGAAGTTGCAACACCAAACACAGTTGCGAAAACAGCTAACACATCAAATGAATGAGCAATACGTCCGTGTTCCCCACCCTTAAATAACGGACCTACCGTCGCACTAATCGTACTTGCTTTTCCTTTTCTAAAGGTAAAATAAGCAATACATAACGCTACAAACGCATATAGTCCCCAAGGATGTAATCCCCAATGGAAAAATGAAAAACGCAATGCAAGGCGCGCACTTTCCTCAGTTGCACCTTCTCCAAACGGAGGTGCGTACAAATGGTTTAATGGTTCAGCAACGCCCCAGAAAACTAAGCCGATACCCATACCAGCACTAAATAGCATAGCAAACCATGTCATATAACTATAATCAGGTTCGTCATCATCTTTACCTAAACGAATAGAACCGTATTTCGAAACAATTAAAAAGATAGACACACCTAAAATAATAGAAACGGAAATAATATAAAACCACCCAAACTTACTAACTAATGCAGTTTGAATTGCAGTTGTTACATTTCCTAAGCTACCTTTTCCAATAATAGATTCGGGAATAATCCCCCAAATTGTAAATGCAATACATAATGTTAATGAAACGATGAATGTTTTTGTCAGTTTCCTCATCAAATCCCCCTTCGTAGGTTTCGCTTTTGTAAATAACATAAATTCCGATATGTAAAATCGGATAGAAAACTATAATTTTGCGGTGATTTTCTTACTTTCACCTTCACCAATTCGAATTCTTATAGACAGCCTTACCTTTCGTATAACCTTTTCACTCTGCAAGAGCTACAAGTTAGAAATACTGCTGTCAAATTGTGTGAGAAAAACGCGGATAGGAATGTATTTTCCTAAAAAAGGATGTGTTACATATGTAAAAAAGGGCGAATTTCTTCCTTGCAACCCTTTCGTTTTGTAACAATTATGCGGTTTTTTTGCTAGTATATAGCACGTGTTTATAGCTTCACAAACAAAATGTTTATGTTTATATAACTATATTACCCATAAAACGGTAAAATACTCAAGGAATGTAATCGTTTAGTAAACATCATGTAACATTCCTGTAATATTTTTATTTACGTCGAAAAAAATATGTTGTATTAAATATTTTGAATATAACCAGCAACCTATGAGTCATATAGAATGAAAAACGCTTTCCTATATTTTTTGTTATATTACAGGATGTTAACGACTGATTACGAATGGTTTGTAATTGTGTGTTTTCCCCAAATCCGAAAAAATCTGTTGCTATAATGAGGACACGAAAACAAACGCAATGGAGGCTATCATGAAAAAATTAATTGGAATAGCAACAGCAGCAGTTTTTGGTCTTGGGATTTTCACATCATCTGCTAATGCAGAAACTGTTGTAACAACAGACGTACTAAACGTACGCGAAAACCCTACTACTGAATCAAAAGTTGTCGGTAAATTACTAAACGGTAATAAAATAGATGTTCAAAATACAGAGAACGGATGGTCAAAAGTTACTTTAGACGGTAAAGACGCATTCGTAAGTGCAGAGTTCACAAAAAGCATCTACTACGTAACAGCTAACGTATTAAACGTACGTGCTGAAGCGAACACAAACTCAGAAATTCTTGGAAAGTTGAAGAAAGACGATGTAATCGAAACAACGAGCCAAGTACAAAATGAGTGGTTACAATTTGAATATAACGGGAAAACAGCTTATGTTCATGTTCCTTTCTTAACAGGTACAGCACCTGTAATTGAGAAACAAGAAACAACTGCTCCTGCTAAAGCTAAAGTTGAAGCACCAGCTAAGGCTCAAACACCTGCAGCACAAGCAAAACCAGCTGCTAAGCCTGCTGTGAAAGCTGCTGAAACTAGCGAACCGTCTGGTGGTCGTGAGTTAACAGTTGTAGCTACAGCATATACAGCTCATCCGAGCGAAAACGGTGGCACATATGGCGGCCGTGTATTAACTGCAATGGGTCATGATTTAACTGCGAATCCAAACATGAAAATGATTGCTGTTGACCCGAAAGTAATCCCATTAGGATCTAAAGTATGGGTAGAAGGTTACGGAGAAGCTATCGCTGGAGATACTGGTGGTGCAATTAAAGGTAACCGTATCGATATCTTACTTGGATCAGATAGCGCTGCTCAAAAATGGGGACGCAAAACTGTTAAAGTGAAAATTTTAAAATAACCAATGACTGCTAAATTACAAGCCGGTTCTCTTTATTGAGAGCTGGCTTTTATTTATTTATAATACATATAAGGAGGCTATGCCCATGAATGTACAAGCAAAAGTAGACTGGATTGGTACGCCAAAACCGTACATATATAAAGATGAAGTAACATATAACGCTACTTCTATTGATTTCTCACTCGCTGGCGATGATAATCGCTATAAGCTAATTGTGCTCAAGTCAGAAAAAAATACACATTACAAAATTGTGCAATATGGAATAAAACCAGGCTCTCAAAAGCCATTTCCTATCGACATTCCATTTGAACAAAACATGTTACCAATTATAGAGCAAATATTACATGATCCATATGTACAAGCGATATTAAAGGAAACGCACTCATAATTGTAAAAAAAGATATCAACGATTTTCCAAATATATCTATCATAAATCGCAATATATCAACAATTTTTCAATTATATCTATCATAACTTACGATATATCAACGGTTTGACACGAAATATCGATTTAGCTACAAAAAGAGGCTGTTCAAATATTGAACAGCCTCTCTCATATTAACGAGTTGGACCAGATACATCTTCTGATTTCAACGTATTATTTGCACCAAGAGAATGATACAACATCTTTCCATTTCCATTCACAGTTACAATATGTTCGTTGTTAAAACTTTTGAACTTCACAGATCCATCACCGTAACGAATATGATACTCTTCATATGTCGTTACTTTATATTTCGTATCACTTTGACGCTCTACATTACGAACTTCCATCGTTAATAAGTCTTCTGTAATTCCTTTTTTGTGTAAATACTGTATATAATCACGGTCTTCCTTATACGATTTCCCGCTCTTATCATAATTATTTTCAATTAAACTAAAATCATTTAATGAAATTGCACGTACGTTATCATAAATATGATTTTTTACAAATTCGCCCACTGCTGAACTTGATGTTTCTTTCGGGAATTTTAAGTAATAGGTGCTTTGGTCTCCAACTTTAACGCTTTCTGATTTAATTAAGCCAAACTCAGCATTTTTCTCTAAATGCACTTCTACCGTTTCATCTGTTGGTACAGGACCAAGTTTATAACTTCCGCGGCTTAACTTCCCACGCTTCTTACCATTCACAACTACATTTGCATCATTTTCATCAGAGGAAATTGTTACATAATTGCCTTCTAATGATAAATTTACATCTACCTTCGCACTTTTTTCATCTGCTAAATCTACTTCTTTTTCTGTTTCTAACTCAGTTAACTCTGACTTTGCTTTTGCCTTTACAACGTAAGAACCCGGAAAATATGGACCAATTTCTTTTGAAGTTTTGTCATTAGACAATTCTACTTCTTTCTTATCATTCACATATATTTCTGCATTCTTCGCAGTTGTACTTACATTCATATAATACGATTTCATGCTAAATTTATACTTCGGATATAAAAACCATTCTTTTCCGTCTTCTATAATTTGTCCATCTTTAAACGATGCTTTATCACTTGCTAGTTTTTGATCCACTGTCTCTCTTTGTAAATAAGACAGCAGCTCTTTATTATATGAAGGGTTGTCTTTTAAATAACGGATATATGCCTTAATATCCTCTGCCTTAATCTTTAAGCTCGGATCATCTACCTTTACAAACTCATCAATTGCATTCGCATCTTTCTTTTGAAACGCCTCAATCATAACGTTTACTTGTTTTTCCTTTGAAAACTTGCTTGCACCAAATTTATATGCTCCGAACAATATAGCAAAAATAACAAGAAAACCTAGCAGTAAAAATATGTTCTTCTTACTTTTCACCGGCTTTGTTTCCCGTTGTATTTCTGAACGAGAAGAAGCTGTTTGATCAGCTATTTCTTCTATCTTACTTCCACACTCTGGACAAAAATTTAAATGGTCTGCAACTTTTTCATTACATATTCCACAAAACTTCAAGCGATTCTCCCCCTTATTTTTTTACCAACTTCATCCCAGCAAACACTAATACGTAAGAAAGAATAAAGCTACCTACTATTAAATACATCGTGCTACTTTGAATCGATAATAGCGGACCAGAAATCCCCGTAAATTCCTTCATAATTTCCTTACTACCTGAAGCTTCGATTTGGATTTTTGCTAATCCATTTACACAAAGCATCATCACAGTATAAACCGCACTAAACATCGCAATTGTTACATATATATTTTTCATTGGATATTGAGCTAATTTCATTCCAGCTCTAAATAGTAAGATACATGGTATTAAAATTAATAAACCCCACCAATGCATGTAGGAATTGAAATCATCCATATATTTAATTTCTTTAGCAGAAGCACCATTAGCAATTGCCACATCTTTTAAAGACGTACCATTTAATGATATGCCTGATGTATATGATAAATGTAACGGCCCTTTTCCTCCTGGATAGTTCTGTATTTCTTTCTCCATGTTCGCCCATTCAATTGCAGTTGGAGCAAAGTGAGCCATATTCCACATATACGGTGTTGCTTCTAATGAAATTAATGCTTTATATGTTTTCTCAGGGAAATCAATTGGTCCCATTGATTTTGAACTACTAAATAAAATCGTAATAAGTATAATACCAAATGTAATGATTAATCCTTTTAAAACAGTCACTACACTATAATAAATAGATGCTGCATATGGAACACTTTGACTAATTGCGGAAAGCATACGATGTGGTCCCGCTGCAATACTCATGCCAATAAAGCTAAATAATAAACCAAATATAATACCGTACAACAAACTAATAATATGAGAATAACTAACATTAATTGTCATTGTTTCATAGAATTGAGAAATCGTCGTAGAAGAACTTGCTACAAAACTTATAACACATAAGAAAATTCCATATACAATACCGATAATACATGCTGTTACTAGCTTCTCACGCCAAACAATAGACGGGTTTTTTTTCTCTACAAAAAAGCCAATTCCACCTAATATAAGTGCTGGAATAGTTAATAAAATGAACAATGGGACATGAAGAATAAATGACATTATGTATGTACCACTTCCACTGACTTCAAGACCCGCTAAATGATACATTAAAATTAATGGCGCTATGCCAATGAAAGATTGATTAATGGTAGTCATATCCAGCATACCGTTCGTATTTGTAACCATCGTTCTCATTAAATCATTCATCGCTGCATCGATAATTAAACTACTAATCCAGCCAGCCAAAAACATGCATATAATTGCCAGACCACCACCAAGTAAGCCTTTTTTCAAAGCAATTCCAGATGAACCCACATTTAGTTGTACACCCTGGTCTGGTAATTTCGTTTTCATTTCTTTTTTCGTAATACCTACTAGTAAGGAATCGCCGCATTTCTCACAATATGTAGCAGTTTCTTTACTTTCCACTCCACAAGTTCGGCAATATTTTGAGTCTTTAGGCGCTAATATAATATGACTTGCTACACCACCTGTACTAGACCCATCATGCGTACAATAATTTGATACATCAGACTGTTCTAAACCACAAGTTTTACAATACATGTTCCTCACTCCTTACTTTGCTTCATACCACAAACTGGACAGAATATAGCTTCTGTTGCGATTTGTTCACTACATGAAGAACATGATTCATTTTCAACATTGTTTGTTTGAAGGAGTAACTCATTTTCTTTCCCGCACTGTCCACAAAATTTATCATTTAATGATAATGAGCCACCACAGCTACACTGCCCTTTCTGACCTTGATTCTGCAAATTAGCAATTTGCTTACGCATGTTATAAATAGCAATATCAAGCTCTTGTACCGGTTCTACAATTCCTTTCAATACCTCTATTCGAACTTCATCATTGCGCAGTTGCATATATGTAGTTTGACCAAGCTCCAACAAAATTTCAGTTTTCGCTTGTAACTTCTCCTGCGTAATTTTCTTTAGTTGTGCAACCTCTTGTGCAACTTGCAACTTCATCTTTCCTTGCTCAATTCCCTCTTGCAACTTGTTCATACCATTACCAAACTTCGCTTGTAAATCTGACACAACTTCCCCTCCTATAAATATATAGTAATATACGAAATTAACATTTTATATATTACCATGATTTTCAAGTTATGTAATCCAAATTTCATTTTTTCTGTTTTGAGCATTTTTTGTTTATAATGGTAAAGGAAAGAAATATGTGTACGGAGGAATATTATGCTGCAACACTCAATTACGAAAGATGAAATTATGATGATTGCGAATGAGTTCGTTCAAGGACTAGATCCACAGCAAACAGCTGATCAGGAACATGTCGCTACAGCTCGGCACCTATATCGTAGTGGTGTTGTCTATAACGTTGACTTTGATGGTTATACACTATCAGGAACTGTAGATGCGGAAGGCAACGTATATAGCGTTCATATTCCGATTCGTAACGTCGCTGAAAGCTATTGTGATTGCTTCGCACCAACACAATGTGAGCATATGCTCGCTGTATTACTATCTGCAGCGTCTAGTTTTGGGCAAGTAGGAGATGTATTAACTTTATTTAAAAATAATACGAAACCTTCCCTTCCCCCTATTCGAACTGCAAGACAAGTATTACAATCATCAGCTTTTGAAGAAACTGACTATAAAAGTTGGGAATCATATTTTGAAAAAGAATATGATTCATTTAAAAAAGAACAAGCTCGGCTTACTTATAAACAAATGTATTTTCTTATGAGTATCTTTACAGATTTCTATACGAAACTTGAGCGGAAAGCTCCGCGTATCATTGCGATACATGAATTATTCAGGTTACACGCAGCACTTTACTGCTTTCAAAAATTATTAGAAGAAATTCAGGCATTCGAAGCAAACAAAACATATTCTTATCACCAACCTGTTAATGTCATTCGCCTATTTGTAGACAAAGTGGAATCCATCGTTCGGGACTTACAATCAGAAGCGATTCCTTCAGAGTCTGAAATAATTTTACAAGAAACAGCTCGTCTCGTTCATGAAGTATTCTTCTCTACCGACGCTTATACGCAAGAGCGATTTTTCATTTATCGTCACATATGGAGTGAACTTTTAAACAATAAAGAGAAAATACAAGAAGAAGAAAAACGAATCGATACAAAAATCAATCCACTATCTAAAGCGTTAGCGTCTTCTCATCTTCTCTTTTTAAATGACGAAGATCTACTAGCGATGGACTTACTAAAAAAACAGCCTGCTTCTGTTGTGAGTCTATACTTCTATTGGTTAGAAGAACTATTAAGTGCCATGCATTGGGATCGTGCAAAAAACTGGCTTTCCTTTACGTATAAACAAGTAAAGAAAACGATCCAAGATCACGAAAATACGATTTTCATAAAAGATGTCGTTCGGCTATTTGTAATCATGTATGAAACATATGCAACACATACAAATGAACAAGCTGGTTTCGAAATGATCTTACAAGAACTATTACCGTATAGTTTCACAAACTATGAACAGTACGTACTCGCGAAAAAACAGTATCGTACATGGGCAGAGCTTCATCTCCTATATGGATTTGAAGCAATTGAGCTGTTGAAAGAGCCACTGAAAGATATTGAAAAAGAAGCGCCAGAAGTGGCACTTCCTCTTTACCATCTTGCTGCTGTAGAGGCGATTGAAGAACGAAATCGTAAATCATATAAACGCGCAGTTCGTTACTTAAAGAAATTACGTACATTGTATAAACGATTAAAACGCACCGATGAATGGGATGCTTTCATTATTCACATCGCCAATCTCCATTCACGTCTGCGTGCACTACAAGAGGAATTACGGAAAGGAAAATTAATCGATGATCAATCAAACTGAAGTAACAATTAGGCTCCAGCATGTTAGTCAAGGTTGGTTCCTTTGGGGAGAAGATGACAGCGGTACTCCATTATCCGTAAAAAGTTGGAAACGAAATGCATTCACATGGCACTCCACTTCTTTCTACGGTACTTCTCTAAAAGAAGCAACCTTCGAAGGAAAACAAGGTGTGCTCCTAACAAATGCACAAGCCTTTGAATACATTGCAAACAAACCGATGAATTCCTTTGCACATATACAAATAAACGGACCTATTACAGCACTTACGAAAGATGCAAATGAATTATGGGACACCTTTACGAGTGGTAGCTTCGTACCAGATATGAATCATTGGCCTAAACAGCCATCTTGGAAAGTTCAAAATACACCAATTGAAGATGACACATTAGCATCTCTTTTCTCAGCAGCAGTTAATGAAAGCATATTACAAGATAATCGCTCAAATGACGGCTGGGAAGATGCTAAAAGGCTATATGAACATTACGACTTTACGAAAAGACAATTGGAAACAGCACTACATGAAGAAGATTGGCTTCGAAAAATCGGTTATATTGAAGATGATCTTCCGTTTACAATCGGACTAAGACTACAAGAACCACAAGAAGAATTTGAAATGTGGAAGCTTGAAACAATTGTGACACCAAAGCGCGGGGCTCATCGCATATATGTATATGAAAACATCGATTCCTTACCGAAAAGATGGCACGATTACGAAGAACGGATTACAGAAACACAAGAAGGTTTTAGTAAGCTCATACCGTGGTTAAAAGAAGGAGATACATTCCGAAATGAGCTCTTTGAAACAGAAGCTTGGAACTTCTTAACAGATGCAAGCAACGAATTACTTGCAGCCGGCATTACAATTTTACTACCATCATGGTGGCAAAATTTAAAAGCAACAAAACCGAAATTACGTGTCCAGTTGAAGCAAAATACAGCACAAACACAATCGTTCTTCGGTATGAATACGCTCGTTAATTTTGACTGGCGCATTTCGACGAACGGCATTGATTTATCAGAAAGCGAATTTTTCGAGCTCGTTGAACAAAACAAACGTCTATTTAATATAAATGGTCAATGGATGCGACTAGATCCAGCCTTTATCGAAGAAGTAAGGAAACTCATGAACCGTGCCGATAAATACGGACTAGAGATGAAAGATGTCCTGCAGCAACATTTATCAAATACGGCTGAAACAGAAATTGTAGAAGATGATAGTCCGTTTACTGATATTGAAATCGAACTAGATGGATATTATGAGGAACTATTCCAAAAGCTGCTTCATATTGGAGATATTCCAAAGGTAGATGTCCCTACTTCACTAAACGCAACACTTCGTCCGTATCAACAACATGGTATTGAATGGTTATTATATTTACGAAAGCTTGGATTTGGAGCATTGCTAGCTGACGATATGGGACTCGGGAAAAGTATTCAAACAATCTCTTACTTACTATATATAAAAGAAAACAATCTCAAAACAGGCCCTGCATTAATCGTAGCGCCGACATCTGTTCTTGGAAATTGGCAAAAAGAATTTGAGCGTTTCGCACCGAATTTATGTGTCCAATTACATTACGGAAGTAATAGAGAGAAGGGCAATTCATTTGAAGATTTCCTTCAATCAGCAGATGTTGTATTAACATCTTATGCATTGGCTCAACTCGATGAGGAAGAACTGACTTCATTATGCTGGGATGCTGTTATTTTGGATGAAGCACAAAATATTAAGAACCCACATACGAAACAGTCGAAAGCAGTACGAAACTTGCAGGCAAATCACAAAATCGCTTTAACTGGTACACCAATGGAAAATCGCCTCGCTGAACTTTGGTCCATTTTCGACTTTATTAATCATGGATATCTCGGAAGCTTAGGACAATTCCAACGCCGCTTCGTCACACCGATTGAAAAAGATCGTGATGAAGGAAAAATCCAGCAAGTTCAACGGTTTATCTCACCATTTTTACTGCGCCGAACGAAGAAAGATCAAACAGTCGCATTAAATTTACCAGATAAACAAGAACAAAAAGCTTACTGTCCTCTTACTGGTGAACAAGCTTCCTTATATGAACAACTTGTTCAAGATACACTGCAAAATGTAGAAGGATTAAGCGGAATTGAAAGACGCGGCTTTATATTACTTATGTTGAACAAGCTAAAACAAATTTGTAATCATCCTGCTCTTTATTTAAAAGAAGAAGAACCACAAAATGTCATTGAACGCTCTATGAAAACAAAAACGTTAATGGAGCTCATCGAAAATATAAAAGATCAAAATGAAAGTTGCCTCATCTTCACTCAGTACATCGGCATGGGAAATATGCTAAAACATGTGCTAGAAGAACAATTTGGCCAGCGTGTCCTCTTCTTAAACGGTAGTGTACCGAAAAAAGATCGTGACAAGATGATTGAGGAGTTCCAAAACGGAACGTATGACATTTTCATCTTATCCTTAAAAGCTGGCGGAACAGGATTAAACTTAACTGCTGCCAACCATGTCATTCACTACGATCGTTGGTGGAATCCAGCTGTGGAAAATCAAGCAACAGACCGCGCATATCGCATTGGTCAAAAAAGATTTGTTCATGTTCACAAACTCATTACAACAGGAACATTAGAAGAAAAAATCGATGAAATGCTAGAAAGAAAACAATCTCTAAACAATGCGGTCATCACAAGTGATAGCTGGATGACTGAACTATCAACAGACGAACTAAAAGAATTACTTGGTGTATAAAGTGAAACTTGAATCAGGTCGGTTACCGGAAGTTTTACTACCCGCAAAAAAAGCGCTAATCTCGAAATGAGATTAGCGCTTTTTTCTATTCCAAAACCAATTACTTATTATAATTCCCGTTAATCCGCCGCACGTATCAAGCAATGAATCTTGCCACATTGGTGTACGGTCCCCCGTATACCATTGGTGAATTTCATCAAATGTTGCATAACCCGCAACGAAAAGAATGGCATATATAAAACATCTTTTCCTCGAATGACCTGATCGATGAAAAGCGTAATAAATCAATGAACCTAGCATAAAGAACACCATAAAATGAGCACCTTTACGAAGGAAAAACTCAATAAATCCGCCTACACCTTTATTCGCAATACTAACAGGGGTTCCTCCACCATAATCAATAGATACCCATGAAAAATGCTCTTTTACAAATTCAACATTTACATATTGTTCAATATCTGAACGCATATCCTGCTTTTTATATGGTTGTGCCGAAGAATAGAAAATCAGCCCCATCCATAGTAATACAGGAATCCAAAATAACCATTTACGATTCATTATCCAGAATTCTCCTCTCTTAATCTTTTAAGGGTACCAAAAAAAAGAAAAAATTTCACGCCAAAACATGACATTTACGCCCTATTTATAAAGTGAAAGGAGGTGATACACATGGCAATTGAAACAATCGTAATGGATTTAACTTTACGTCTTGTCTTAAACAACGGATTAGATAAGAACGGCAAAACAGTTTTCAAGAGCAAACAATTTAAACGTGTTAAAACAAATGCGAGCTTAGATCAAGTACACAACGTAGCTCATACTCTCGCTTCCTTACAAGCATCACCACTTCACTCTGTGCAACTTGTAAGCACATCAGATCTTTCTAAACTATAAAGTAAAACTTCAGATCAGTGGGGATTTTATTCATCCCTACTGATTATTAGCCCGCAATTTAATCGGCAGACCCGAATCCCGTAAATAGCGGGATAAATACAAAGGAGGGAATAACACATGCAAGTACTAGAGTTAATTTTTGCGAAAGAAGATGGAAAAACAGTCGTTTTTTCGATCGATACGCCCATCACACCAATTGATGCACAAGTCGTAAATCAAGTAATGGATACAATCCTTGCCTCATCTGTATTTTCATCCATTGATGAAAATACAAGAAAAAAGGGAGCTCGCCTTGTAGAAAAAAATGTATCTGAAATTCCAATTACTCTATAAAATGAAAAAGACGAATCTGCATCATTTTGCAGATTCGTCTTTTTTCTTCGGCATTTCAATCGGAATAAAAATCTTTGAAAAACCGACGCATACATACTTATAATGTTCTTCACCTATATCAAACTCAGTCGTATATGTTGAGAAGAATATATAATCATTTCGCTTCGTATAATGATCAATTAATAACCCAACTTGTGGCTCAACATACTTTTTCGCTAACTTTTTACCGGCCGATGCCAAGTCGCCAAGGAGACCCTCTTCATTCTCTTTTTGAACTTCATCTAGCTTCTTACTCACATCATTACGCTTCATAAACTGCTTCGCTGCCCATTCTGTATATTCTCCTTTACTCGGATTACTGTTTGCTAAATATACTAGGAGGATGACAACTAAAGCCATAATAATATACTTTTTCTTCATACTATATCACCGCCTACTCTTTTCTATTTTCATATATATGTACAAGCGATGCAAATTAGAAAGACTATCACCTATTGATTGTAAACGAATAGCCAAAATTTACAATATGAAATAGAATATTAACAACCAATTTACTTAATTTATATATAATTATATTCAGAATGAAAATTATAAGGGAGGATATAGAATTATGGATAATGAAAACAACATTTTTATTTCTAGTTCTACAATGATGCTTGAACCATGTAAACACCCTTATTACCGTACAAAAATCATCGACAGTAGCGGAAACCATCTTTACTCCTGTCAGACTGCTCTCCAACTTATACAGAAATCTTGTCTAACAAATATTCATTCTACCTATCAAGGGAGACGTAATGCCGTAAAAACAAAATTTAAATTTAAACAAAACGTTCCAATTCCGATCAATCATAGAGAATATATTTGCGCTTTCCCAACAGAATCTCCTGCTTCTCCAAATTGTATTTGGCTTTTCTTCAAACATGTTCATACAATAGAGTTTTTCAAAAAAGCTAAACAAGCTAAAATTCATTTTTCAAACGGAGCTACCGTAACGATACAAATTAGTTCCCATAAGCTAAGTCAGCAATTATGGAAAGCTGGATATGTATTATCCCAAATGAACATGCAAGATTCATCACCTTAATAGCAAATAGAATGGAAGGTAGTATTTTCTTAACTTCCATTCTATTTGCTATTTTTATCCTCTTACACTATCTCGCATTTTCTCGAGTGCTTGCCGATACATCCATCTTACTTGATAATATGTCATTTCCGTCTCTAAAGCGATTTCTCCCATCGTCTTTCCTACAAAAAAACGTTCAAAAATAATATACTTCTCCTTCTCATCTAACACACTCATAAAATCCTTCACTCTTATTTCAACATCTTCAAAATGAAAAATATCCTCATACTCACCTACACATACACATCTTTCTTGTACAGTAGATTCTTTCTTCAATCTTTCTAATATATAACCACGCACCGTTACAAGTGCATATGCAGGGAAATACCCTTTCTTTGCATCAAATCTTTCATACGCATGCCAAAGACCAATTAAACCACATTGATAATACTCTTCATAATCTTGGCGAATACCTAATTTCTTTATTTGATTTACAATCATTCCTTCATACAAAACAACTGCCTCTTTAAAAGTCGCTGGCTTCACACAGTACCCGTTTCTAAAAGGTATACCTTTCTAGTATTCCGCGGTACCTTCACAATATAAAAATAAAGAAAAGATTTCACTGTGAGTAATTTCAAATACTACCGATGGAATTTGAAATTACACTAGATAGTATTTGAAATTTTGTTGTTGGTATTTGAAATAAGGGTAAAAATAAAAAAGGGTGACTCCTTTGAAGAGTCACCTTTTCTATTTTATTTCCTTATTGGAACATACCTTGTAAAGCACCCATTCCGAGAGTTAAAACAAAGAAAACAATAGTAATAATTGTTGCCTGTTTTTTAGTTAAGCCTGCTGTAATTTGAAGACCTAGCCATGTAACTACATATCCCCAAATTGTAAACACTTCAAATTTACTTACAATACCTTTTACAACACCACTACTCGAGGCGAAAATTGGTCCTAGGCCAGTGTACATTTCTTGACCCGATCCACCTAAAATATAAGCTAAAATTATATTTATTAATACACCAATTAATGAAATAACACTTGAATATACAGTAATCGCCAATAATTTTTTATAAGAAGTATCATTGCTCATAAACACCATTAATACTTTATACACTACAGCACTTATTAAGAAACTAAATCCCATACCAAGAGCACCTACACCGAATCCCATACCATATGTCATTCCAGCTGAAACAGTAACACCTAACTCCTTATTGAGCTCAATTGCTTCAGGTGTTAGAGAATATACATAAGCAGCAAATCCCCCAACAAGTCCACCTAATAAAACAAGTAGCCAAAACGCTCCCCAAACTGCATTACTCGTTTTCATTCTTTCGAACTGCACTCCAGGCGAAGTGATTATTCCGAACAATGATGGCTTTTCTCCACCAACTTTTTGCGTATTAATATTTGCTTCCATTATAACGCCTCCTTCTATTTATATAACCCGTTCTAACGGGCGGTTCACTTCCTCATGCAAGAGGCTACGAACCGCCCACTAGAACGGTAATGTGTAGTTCTACTACACTATTAATTACTCATAACGCAATGCTTCAATTGGATCTAATTTCGCAGCTTTATTTGCTGGAATTAATCCGAAAATAATACCGAGTGTCATCGAGAACAGTACGCCTCCAACAACAACTTCCCACGAAACAAGCGGTGGCCATTTTGCGAATGTGGAAACGATATATGCTCCGCCATACCCAAGACCAATTCCGATTAAACCACCTAGAAGTGTTAACATAACGGCTTCAATTAAAAACTGTAATAAAATTTTACTACGCGTTGCTCCAAGTGCTTTACGTATCCCAATTTCGCGCGTACGCTCTGTTACAGATACGAGCATGATGTTCATAACACCAATACCACCAACGACTAATGAAATACCAGCGATACCACCGATGATCATCGTCATAATGTTAGTAACTTTAGAAACATTTTCTTGGAATTCTTTTAAATTAACCAGTTCATATTTACCCGGAATTTCACTTGGCTTACGACTATTTAATACATCAACAGCTTGTTTCCCTGCTGCTTCTAAATCGTCTACATTTTTAGCTTGAATTGCGATACTTTGAATTTCATCTGTTCCGTATAAAACAGGCCATAACGTAAGAGGGATTAACGCTTCTTCCATTTCAAATCCCATAAATTCATTATCAGATGTATACACACCGACAATTTGCATCGGTTGTCCTTTCATCTCAATAATTTGTCCTACTGGATTTACGCCCTTAAATAACGTCTCTTCTGTTTTTGTACTAATCATCACGACGTTATTTGCATGAGAAATATCTGATTCATTTAAAGTACGTCCCTTTACGACCTTTACTTTATTAACCGCAAAATATTCATTATCAAGACCAATAACATTCAGATTTGCTTTTTTATCATTTACATCAAGCACCTCTGAATTCTGGTTTGTCGTAATAACATGTGAAACATCTTTCACTTGTTTTACTTCCAAAATATCCTCTTCCGTTAACTTCGGCATTTCAAATCCACCTATAGCAAACTCATCATTAATATCTGGTTTAAATTGAATTGGCATAAGGTTATTACCACCAGAACCTGCGAATTTCGACTTCAGCATCGCTTCCCCGCCTTGCCCAATCGCAACGACAGTAATAATTGAACCTACCCCGATAATAATACCGAGCATCGTAAGAGCTGAACGCAATTTATGAGCTAAAATAGAAGAGAGGGCAATTTTTATACTATCTAGTAAACTCATACCGCACACCTTCTATCTTCTGTAACTTTCCCGTCCCGCAGTACAATGCGGCGGGAAGAATACGCTGCTACTTCCTCTTCATGCGTAACCATAACAATCGTCGTGCCTTCTGCATTAAGCTTCGTGAAAATATCCATAACTTGTTCACCAGACTTCGTATCAAGTGCACCAGTCGGTTCATCGGCCATAATGAACGTTGGATTATTTGCAATCGCTCTTGCAATCGCTACACGCTGCTTCTGTCCACCTGATAACTCATTCGGTAAATGATGCACGCGATCTGCCAATCCAACTTTACCTAACGCCTCCAAAGCGCGCTTACGACGCTCCGCTTTCTTCACACCACCATATACGAGCGGAAGCTCAACATTTTCCACCGCGGAAAGACGAGGCAGTAAATTAAAGTGCTGAAATACAAACCCAATATATTCATTACGAATTAAAGCAAGCTTTGACTCGTCTGCTGTTAAGATATTCACGTCATTCAGCATATATTCACCTTCTGTTGGACGATCTAAACAACCGATAATATTCATAAGCGTCGACTTACCAGAACCAGACGGTCCCATAATCGAAACGAACTCACCGCTCTGAATCGTTAAACTAATACCATGCAAAATCGGCACCGCCAATTTCCCTTGATAATACGTTTTAGCAATATTATTTAACGTAATCATTTCTCTTTCACTTCCATTCCGTCATACACATCGTCGGAAGGATTTTTAACCACCTTTTGCCCCACTGTTACGCCTTCTACAACCTCTGTCCAGTCTCCATCAGTAGAACCTTTTTTCACATTTTGTTTACGAAGCTTCCCTTTTTCCTCAACATAAACAAATGCATCCTCGCCTTTTTCTACAATGCTTTTACTTGGAACAGCAATCATCGTCTTATTCTCTAAGTTTACTTGCAGAGAAACGTGGTAACCTGGAGATAAACCATCTTGACTATCAAGACTTGCTTTATATGTATACTGAGACATATTTTGAGTTGCTTCACCCACGCCGCCAGCTTGCGCCATCTCTGCGCTCGTTGGGAACTCACTTACCTCTGTAATCTTACCTGTCCACTTCTTCTTGCTATTTGCTTTTGCAGTTACAGTGAATGTTTGATCCTTTTGAATTTGTGACTTCTGAAGCTCAGTTAACGTACCTTGAACTTGGAATGGATCTTTAGAAGCTACTTGTAAAAACGATTTTCCTTGACCACCTAACGCTTGAGATGAACTTTGCGCCGCATCTTTATCTAACTTTTGAACAACACCAGCGAAATTACTATAAATCGTAAGCTCTTTCTGCTTCTTACTTAACTCTTCTTTCTGCAACTTCCCTTTTTCTTTCTCAAGATCAGTTGTCTTTTGAGCTATCTCTAATTCGTTTACTTGCTCGTCCATCGGATCTGTTACTTCTTTCCCAGCTCCGCTATCTTTCGCCTTCTTAATTTCTTTCTTCAATGAATCAATCTTCTTTTTCCCTTGATCATAACGCATATCCGCCATCTTCTGATCAAGCTCAGCTTGCTTCATTTGAAGGTTAATCTCTTCATTATCATAAGAGAATAACTTCGTACCTTTCTCTACCTCTTGCCCTTCTTTTACCTCAATATCTTTCACTTTCCCTTTAGCCGGATCTGCATAGAAGCTTTCAATATTACCAGGCTTCACCTGACCAGAAATTAACTTCGTATTATTCAGCTTACGCTCTGTCACTTTCTCAAAACTTACAGCATCAGCATTTGTTGATGCACCCTTCTTCTTACCTTGCATAACAAAAATATTAATTGCCGCTACAATAACAATTAGTGCAATAACCCCAATAATAATCCATTTCTTCTTCTTGTTTGGAGTACGAACCGTATTTGGTAACATATTCTCTCTCCCTTTATAAATTAATAGTTTAATAAATAACATAATTGTATAAAACTTTCTGAAAATAAACTGTATATTATTACAATCTTTTTACAAAGTTTTACACATCCATTTATATTGTAACAAAAATTCCAATGATTAGAAATATGACATTATATCTTTTAAGATAGATTTAAGGAAAGATTATATTATATAGAAAAAGCCATCCAAAATAATAATTGGATAGCTTTTCAAACAAAACATTACGCTACTTTAGGATCTTTTCTCTCATGTCCACGTTGAACAATAAATAAGAAGATTGTTGATAAAACCGCTCCTGTTAATAGTAAGATGAAACAACCATCCCAGCCAGAACGATCAACAATAACACCAATTGCTGCGTTAGCTACAAGACTTCCGCCTACATAACCGAATAAACCACACATACCAACTGTCGTACCTACTGCAAATTTCGGTACTAATTCCATCGCACTTAAACCGATTAAGAACTGTGGTACATAAATTAAACAACCGATAATAGAAACTGCAATACTTACAACAAGTACGCTAGTTGCTTGCCAATATATAAACGTACCAATAACAACCCCAACCATACTAATAATACATAATGGCATACGTTTTCCTTTAAATAATTTATCACTTAAAAAACCAACGATTAATGAACTTGGAATTGCCATACCTTCAAAGATTGCATATGCCGCATGCGCTTCTGCTTTTGAAAATCCTTTAACTGTCGTTAAATAAAGCGGAACCCAGTTAATAACACCGAAACGAATTAAATAAACAAAAGCATTCGCAATACATAAGAACCATACAAATTTATTTTTCACTACATACTTCATTAAAATTTCTTTTGGTGACATCTTGTTAGCATTATCTGCTTTTTCAAGATTTTCATAGTCATTACGATACTCATCAATTGGAGGAAGACCTTCAGATTCTGGTGTATCCTTCGCATTAATCCAAACAAGAACTGAAATTACCATTGCGATAATTGCAGGGAAAATAAACACGCCGCCTTGCCAATGGTTTTCACCAAAAATACCTACACCAATTCCGACAAGTGGTGGCACAAGCATTCCACCAACGTTATGTGAAATATTCCAAAGACCTGTTTTCGTACCACGTTCTTTCTTTGAGAACCATTTCGTCATAACAATACTACAAGGTGGTGCTCCCATACCTTGTACAATACCGTTAACAACAAGTAATGTAACAATCATCCCAAATGACGATGCAAAGCCAAAACAAATATTTACAAGCCCTGATAAGAATAAACCGACTGCGATAAAGCGCTGGGCGAAAGCTTTATCTGATAAATTCCCCATAAAGAACTTACTAAATCCATAAACAATTGCCATTACTGAACCTAGTAGACCAATTTCAGCTGTACTAAAACCATATTCTTGTACTAAGTACGTACTTGATAACGTAAAGTTACTACGAACTAAATAATAAGCAGCATATCCAACTGAAATCCCGATTAACACACGAATACGTAGTAATCGATATACACGGTCGATCATATCCGCTGGCAATCTTTCAATTGCAGGTGCTGGCTTGAGCCATTTAAACATATATTTTCGTCTCCTTTTCTCACTTCAGAGAGAGACGCTGTCTATTCCATATCTCGATTATCCCGCTATTTGATATATTTTGGTTCGTCCTTCTAACCGGCTGTCCTTCTATTTCTTTCTCATTCTTCGCAAACATCGTTGGTACGCCAAACGACACTTTTTCTAAAATGTGACCCGCTTCTTCTGATAAACAATAATCAATAAATAAATCCGCAATAATACCACTCGGTGCACGTTTTAGTTTAGAAATCGCATTAACGGATAACCCTGTTTGCTCAGGTTCGTTACTTAAAATAGGAAAGCCTTGTTTTTGAAGCATTCTCTGATCTCCCATAAAGTTGATGCCTATCATATATTCACCGCTCGCAACAAGTTCTGCTGGGATATAACCATTCACTGTTACTTCTCCAACTTGTTCTGCCAGATTCTTCACATATTCCTTCGCTTCCTCTTCACCTAACGTATCAATAAGTGATTGAAAAAACGTATATGCTGTACCTGAAACATTTGGATCGGGCATGACAATCTTTCCTTTATATACTGGATTCAATAAATCTTTCCATCTTAACGGATACGAGAGACCGAGCGGCGCTATTTCCTCGTTCCACCGCTCTTTATTAATCGCAATTGCTAGCTTCTCCACTTCATAACCGTACCAATAACCATCTTTATCTTTAACAGTCTTTGAAATACGATTTGCATGTTGGCTTATCACAGGAATAGAAAGATTTTTTTGCTTCATCATTTGATGCGCATCTACTGTACCGCCAATAATAATATCCGCCTTCGGATTTCCAGCTTCTTCTTCCACTCTACGAAGAAGTTCTTCTGTCGAAAGACGAATAAATTCATACGTACATCCGCGCGGCTTACAAAATGACGAAAGTAACGCTTCACCAACTTCCTCACGAGCCGCTACATACGCAACAATATGACGATCATCCAAAATAGGGAGACCATTTTTACTATATTTAATAGAGGTTGTATCTCGAGAGCAACTAGACATCGCTCCTCCAATTACTAGCAAAAAGAAGAAAAAGGCTATCTTTCTCATGACGCATTCTCCTTTACGAATAACTCTGCTAGAGAGCCTTTCATATACATGACATTACCGTTATTATCACCGAGATATTGCACAACAAAGTACGATGGATACACAGAAATCGTAAGAATATCTTCACGATCATTCTTTACACGCTTACCTGTTTTATAAGCTGTAATATAAGCAATCGGTTCATTCTGTGATTGTAATAACTTCTGAATTTCTCCGTAATCTGTAATTTGCTTTGCGTACCGAATAGAATCAAGTATGTGCGTAAGATTGATAGTACGTACCACATCACCTTGACGTACTACGACATCCTTTGCTGAAGCAAAGAAATCACTAATACGCTCTGGTGTGTAATACAGGCTTAATAAATACGTTTGAAGTGCTGAAATCATCGGATCCATGCCATTCTTTCCGTATACATTTTCCCCATACTGGAACAAGTCACCTACTGCAAAAGTACGCTTATGTCCATTCAAGTACGTTACTTCTCCAGTAAATACTTGTTCTTTGCTCTTAACGTCACCTGGCTCTATTCGAATTCGGTCAAAGAATGAAACAATCGTATGCAAACGAACTTCATCCGTTACAACAATTTCTCCCCACTTTTCATGTCTTACTTTCACTTCAATTGGAAGAGATTCATTCACCCTTTGTAAAACGGCTTGTTTATCATTTACAATGTTGATTCGATTATATATTTGCTTCTCCATAACATAAAACAAAACAAGAGAAACAATTATACAAATGACAAACATAAGAATTTGAAATGATAGCCTTTTCATTTCTGCCTACCTCCAAGATAAAAAAACGTTGTTTCGAAAATACCGCATAATTGTTTCATAAATGTATCATTTAACCGCTTTCAAGTTTTTTATGTCTTCCATCCTTCTCGGAAGCAAAAATGTAATGAATATTGTAGTACCTATTTCTTCACTACTCTCAATCCGCATGCTTCCGCCCTGCTTATTCATAATCTCCTGACAAATATACAAACCATAACCATTCCCATAACTAGAAGGAAGTGCCTTTCCTTTCGGAGACTCATTCCACTCTGCAAGCACCATTTCATCTATACCGATCCCATCATCATGAACAAAAACCTTCGCCTCATGCTCATTTACAATTACATTCATACGAATATGCGAAGCATCACTATACTTAATTGCATTATCAAGCACATTTAAGAAAATTTGCTTCGTCTTATCAAAATCCGCAACAACATGTACATCCGTTAACTCATTTATTACTTCAATTTCAAACTGATTTAGGCGAGGTTTCACAATTGAAACTGCTTCTTCTGCCAATTCCTTTATATTCACAACTGTAGGTGACACTTCAAACGTACTCGTCCCATATTTCGAAGACTTAAGCAGTTCCTCTACAAGTGATAATAAACGCTCACTTTCCACCGCCACATAACGAAGACTTTCCTGTACATCTTCTTTCGATTGTAACTTCGGAATTAAATCCACATAGCCGATAATTGCCGTTAGCGGTGTTTTTAGCTCATGCGTAATGCGGTCTAGGAAATCTTTCTGCTTCTCTTTCTCCTCCTGCAGTTGCTTAATATGCAGCTCAATTCCATCGGCCATCGCGTTAAAAGATGCTGAAAGCTGAGCGATTTCCACGTACTCATTTAACTCGATCTTACTCTTATAATCACCATTCGCGAGCCGCTGTGCCATTTGTCTCAACTGATCAATTGGTTTATGAAGAGACTTCGCCAAACGAATCGCAAAGAAAATACCGGTTGCTACTAGGCAAAGAGATGTCATTAAGAACGTCCAGCTCACATTCGTTAAAACTTCCTTCTCACCCGTTAACTCATTTATAAAACGAATACTTCCAATGACATCGTTTCCATAATAAACCGGGCTTGAAAACAAAAGAATAGGAGCTGGATCCGCCTCCTCAAAAACGTAAGACTTCTTTCCCTTCAAGGAACTCTCAATGTCGATGTTACGGTGAAGCAATGCTCCTTTTTGTGTATCTGCAACAACATCGCCATTCTTCCCGATCATCTGCACACGGACATCCATACGCTTCGCTAAATACGACGCAATTAAAAGTGAATTAGGACCAAGCGTATCCACTTCTGCTTCCTTCTCTAAATAATTCATCGTATAAATTTGTGCTTCTACACTTAACTTTTCTAAAGAATCTGCTGCGTTATGATACATATTCTTTTCTAACGTAATATAAACAACTGCATATAAAAGAACAAAAATCGGAATTAACAGCCCAACTATTCCAAACACCATATTTCGCTTTAAAGACATACCATCACCACTCAACAATCCAGTTTATAGCCAACGCCATAAATTGTCTTAATATATTCTCCGCTCGTACCAAGCTTCTTTCGAAGTCTCTGCACCATAATATCAACTGCTCTCGTATTTCCGATATACTCAAACCCCCATACTTTCTCAAGTAACTCATCCCTCATAAACACACGCTGCGGATTTGAAACAAATAACTGACATAAATTAAACTCTCGGTACGTTAACTGAATCTCTTGTCCACTCACATGTACCTTTCTTTCCTTAGGACAAATCACTATCTCTCCAGCCTCAATTACTTCATGACTTACAGCGGTCTCCGTCTTCTTTACACGCCGCGCCATATTCTTAACCCGAAGAATAAGCTCCGCATAATTAAACGGCTTCGTCACATAATCATCAGCACCAAGCTGCAAGCCAAGCAACTTATCATTCATCTGACTCTTTGCCGTTAACATAAGCACCGGAATATCCCTATCCCTCTCACGGAACAAACGAAGCAACTCATACCCATCCGTATCCGGAAGCATAACATCCAAAATCAATACATCCGGCCCTTCATTCCATCGCTCTAAAGCTTCTCTCCCATCAGCCGCTGCCAATACTTCATAACCTTCCATCTCCAACTGCATCCGAATCAAATTACGAATACTCGATTCATCATCAACCACAAGTATTTTCATTACTCTCCTCCTTCCATCATGTATTATAGTACAGTTTAGTATAGCAAAAATCGTACAAAAAAAGAGAGGGTATTGTCGAACATATTTTGTCGACGATACCCTCTCTTTCACTTATTATATTTATTTAGCATATCCATTCGGTTGCTTTTGATGCCAATTCCAAGCATGTTCAATGATTGTCTTAACATTTACATACTTAGGATCCCATCCTAGCTTCTCTTTTGCTTTCTTAGAAGAGGCAACTAAACGTGCTGGATCGCCCGCACGGCGCGGTGCTACCTCGGCAGGAATTTCATGATTTGTAACTTCGCGAACTGCATCAACAATTTCTTTTACACTGAAACCATTACCATTTCCTAAGTTATAGAAATCAATCTCTCCGCCGTTTTGTAAATCCTTAAGCCCTAAGAAATGAGCTGCCACTAAATCTTCAACATGAATATAATCACGGATACAAGTACCGTCTGGTGTATTATAATCATCACCAAACATCATAATCTTCTCACGTTGACCTAAAGCCACTTGCAACACAAGAGGAATTAAATGTGTCTCTGGGCGATGATCTTCCCCAATAATACCATTTGGAGTCGCACCAGCCACGTTAAAGTATCTGAAGATCTTATAACGTAAATTAGAAGCTTGGCTATACCAATGAAGCATCTTCTCGATTGCTAACTTCGTCTCTCCATACGTATTCGTAGGATTTGTCATCGTTTCTTCAGTAATAAGATCAACATCTACCTCACCATACGTTGCCGCAGTAGAAGAGAAAATGAACTTATCTACCTTAAACTCATCCATCACTTCTAACAAGCAAAGGGCACCATACACATTATTATTATAATATTGAAGGGGCTTCTCCATACTAACTCCAACTAAAGAATCAGCTGCAAAGTGCATAACCGCCTCAATATTTTCTTGTTTAAAAACATCCCTTAAAAAGGCTTTATCACGAAGGTCGCCATTATAAAACTTTGCGCCTTCCGTAATTGCATCTTCATGACCAGTTTGCAAGTTATCTACTACTACTACAGATAAACCTTCGTCTACTAATTTTTTCACAGCGTGAGAACCGATGTAGCCAGCTCCGCCACAGATTAGGATTGAGTTCATTGTTTTCCTCCTACCATTTCAGATATCTTATTTATAACAGGAAAAGGTATACGATAACTCGTATACCTTTTATCTCTCCTTCATTACTTAGCTACAAAATAATCAGTTACATATTTCGCCCAAACGTCATGTCCTTTTGCACTTGGGAAACCAAATTCTTCTTGTAAGTATGGTAGGATAGCCTTTGTTGTCGCATCAGGCCATGCTCCCCAATGATCAATATATGTATAATTATTTTGCGTTGCAAATTGTTTTAATGCTTCAATCGATTTCGGATAATTTTTCGCACCATACACTGGATTTGATGGTTGAATCATAATCGTAGCGCCTTTTGCACTAGTAGAAAGTGCTTGAACAAACTTCTGTGTATTCACAACAGAGTTCCCATTACCAGTTTTACCGTTATCAGTAATGAATGGTGGTTCAAATAAAATCACATCTGGATTGTCTTTCGCAATCTCTTTATCACGCTTATTCGCGATTAACTCTTCTGTGCTTTCACCCTTATATTCCTTTACCGTCACATTCCATAAACCTTTACCGTAAGCTGTTTCTAAATTAGTTGTTAACTTAGCTGCCCAAGCATCTTTTGCAGATGAAGAAGCTTCATCACCAACAATAACAAGGTTTACTGGCTTTTTATCCTCAGCAGCTTTCTTTAACTTCTCTTTCACTGCATCTGGCAAGCTCTTCGCATATGCTTCATTAAAAGATGACTTTGTATCTTGTTTTTTCTCTTCCTTTTTCTCTTCTTTCTTCGCTCCGCTATCTTTCACTTCATCCTTTGTTTTCGTTACTTCACTCGTTTGTCCTGTTGCATTCGCAACCTTCTTATTCCAGTACAATTTACCGCTCACAATCGAAGCAACAAACAATACAAAAATAACAAGGACAAGTACTGCTTTCTTATTCATCGATTCACCTCATCTATTAATCTCACAATATATAATACTAATATAAATCCATGCAAAAATAAACCCAACTCCTTCCAAAGGAGTTGGGTTATTACATATTACTTAGTCACCTCAAGATGCGCTCTTAACTTATTCGTTAAATCTTGTTTTGCAGCATCTGGAACGTAGTAGTACCAAATACCATCAGCAGCTTTGTGTCCGTCACCTGGGATTTGGATATCCTCACTATTCTGCAGACAATCTTTATAATTCTTTTGCATATCAAACATTTGATCTTGCGTTAAGTTTGTCTTCACATTCTTTTGAATTGCTGTTAATACATCACCATAACTTGTTAAAGAAGAGAAAGTTGCGCCTTTCTTAATAACAGCTTGCATTACTTGGCGCTGACGCATTTGACGTCCGAAGTCGCCGCGAGGATCTTCTTTACGCATACGTGTAAACGATAACGCTTCATCCCCCGTTAAATGTATATTCCCTTTAATAAAGTGGTGACCATCTGCAGTAAATTCTAAGTCATTATTTACATCTACGCCACCAACTGCATCAACAATATCCTTAAATCCTTCCATATTTACCTCAACATAATAGTTAATAGGAATATTTAAGAACTTTTCTACAGTTGAAACAGACATATCTACGCCACCAAATGCATATGCGTGATTAATTTTATCACTTTTCCCTTTTCCAACGATTTCTGTATACGTATCACGAGGGATACTTACTGTTTTCATTGAATTATTTTTAGGATTTAACGTAATAACGATTAAAGAGTCTGAGCGCCCTTTGTCTTCACCGCGCTCATCTGCTCCTAATAGTAAAATTGAAACCGGTTCAGATTTATTAATCTTTTCTTCTTGTTTATTATCCTGATCACGCTTTAACGGCTTATGAACTTCATCTAATGTTTTTGAGACTTTTGAATATACATTATAGGCATATACTCCTCCACCTATAATCATTACCCCTATAATCCCTAGTACCCATAATAGGATTTTCTTTTTCATTACTATAGACCTCTTCTTTCAATTATTCGAAATAAATATTCAGATAACATAAATATTAACTTAGTCTATTATACTAAGAACGAGATTCTATAACTAGTATATTTCCTGTACAGTAATGTAAGATTTTAATTATTTCACTTTATAATAATCCACATACCAATTAGAAAATTCCTGCAAACCTCTTTCTATAGAAGTTTTAGGTTTAAAATCTACAGCTTTCTGTAATAAATCAGTTGATGCGTACGTAGCTGGTACATCTCCTGGTTTAATAGGTTCAAAAACTTTCTCAAATACAACTTCTCTTCTTAAAGCTTTACTTAACGCTTTCTCTAAAGTCTCGATAAATACCATTAATTTTTCAGGATTATTATTTCCAATATTAAATACCTTATGTTCAACATCACCCTTAGGTGGGTTGTTTAAAAGACGTTGAATTCCTTCAACAATATCATCTATATAAGTAAAGTCTCGATACAGATCATTTTCAAAATCACCATTATTAAATATTTTAATCGATTCACCAGCGAAATATTTATCAGTAAATCCAAAATACGCCATATCTGGACGCCCCATAGGACCATATACTGTAAAGAAACGAAGTCCAGTTGCAGGGATTTTATACAAATGACTATACGTATGTGCCATTAACTCATTTGATTTCTTAGTAGATGCATAAAGTGATACTGGATTATCTACAAAATCTGTTTCCTCAAATGGCACCTTTTTATTAGCACCGTAAACAGAACTAGATGATGCATATACAAGATGATCTACTGGGTAATGTCTACAAGCCTCTAGGATATTATAGAAGCCTATAATATTACTTTGAATGTATACATCTGGATTTTCAATGGAATATCTTACACCCGCTTGCGCAGCTAAATTCACTACAATATTTGGCTTATGCTCCTCAAAAAGTTTAGTAATCATATCTTTATCAGAGATATCACCTTTAATGAAAGTAAATTTATCATATGGCTTAAGTTGCTCTAAACGAGCATATTTAAGGTTCACATCATAATAATCATTTATATTATCAACACCTATTACTTGGCAACCTTGTTCTAGTAATCTTTTAGATAAAAAGTATCCTACAAAACCAGCTGCTCCAGTGACAAGGTATTTTTTTTCATTATTTAGAGATTTGTAATTCAATATTAGACAGCTCCTTCCTACGGTCTCTACTTGTTGATTTTCTACCAATAGAATGATACTCTATACCCGCTTCTTGCATAGACTGAATATCATATATGTTTCTTCCGTCATAAATTAGAGGTGTCCTCATTAATTTTTTATACATTTCTGGAGTTAACGCCTTAACTTCTCCCCATTCTGTAAAGATAAAGCAAACATTTGCCCCTTCTAAAGCTTGTTCAATATTTGTTACGTAGGTGATATTTCCATGTTTATTGCTTCCTTCTGGATACACTTTTGCAAAATTATTTGCACCGACTGGATCAAATGCATAAATATCAGCACCTTGCTCTAATAATAGAGGAATATTTTCAAGGGATGCAGCTTCTCTTAAATCATCTGTACCAGGCTTAAACGTCAATCCTAGTACAGCCACTTTAAGTCCATTGAAGGTAATTAACCTTTGACTTGCTTTTTTGTATAACAAAGTCTTTTGATCTTTATTCACATCGATTGCAGCTTTTACTGTTCTTAACTCATAACCATTTTGTCTTGCTAAATATTCTAACGCTTTTGTATCTTTAGGGAAACATGATCCACCAAAACCGATACCTGCGTTTAAGAACTTACTACCAATACGCTCATCAAAGCTCATACCTTTTGCAACATCTTGAATATCTGCTCCAACTAATTCACAAAGATTTGCAATATCATTCATATAAGAAATTTTAAGAGCTAAGAAATCATTAGAAGCATACTTAATCATTTCAGCTGATCTTCTATTAACAGAAACAATTGGCAAATGGAATGGTTTATAAAGGTTCATTAATACTTCCTCAGCCCACTTACTTTCTGTACCAATAACAATCCTTTCTGCATATAACGTATCGTGAACAGCAGAACCTTGTGCTAAAAACTCTGGATTTGATGCTACTTCTACTTTCACATCATTAACTAAAAAGTCATGAATAAACTGCTCAACTTTGTCATTTGTTCCAATTGGAACAGTTGATTTTACAACAACCAGACAATCTTTTTCTATACTTTCAGCAATTTGCTTGGCAACAGTTGCAATATATGAAAGATTTGCAGAACCATCTGCCTGTTCCGGAGTTCCAACCCCAATAAAAATAGCATCTACATCCTTATATGCCGCCTTATAATCTGTTGTATAATTAATTCTTCCAACGCTATAATTTTTCTGCATTAACTCTTCTAAATCCGCTTCATAAATTGGTGAAACACCAGATTTCATTAATTCTACTTTTTTTTCATCTATATCCACGCAAGTTACTTGGTGTCCAACTTCTGCAAAACACACACCTGCTACTAAGCCGACATAACCTGTTCCAGCTACTGCTATTTTATACATTTACAGTGCCCCTTTTCACTAAACTATAATAAATCTAAGTATTTCTCTTACAAATACCCACAGAGTCATATTCTAATTGATATTGATTTCTGGACCTTTTCAACTTCAACTTTAGAAACAATAAAAATAAAATTTCTACAATTCCTTAATTATTATACATATCACCCGTAATCACAGATGTTACCAATTATTAAATGACAGGCCTTTAAAAGAATAAAAGGCCTGCAAGAGATTGGTACCCTGTTTCCTACTATAAGGTTTATTTTATTTCTTCTATGAGTTCTACCTGCAATAGCGATTTTGAATCTTTATACTTAGCAGATCCTTGATAGAAAAATGTGAAATTATCTTTATCATTACCAAATAGCTGTAAATATTTCTTATATTCTTCGCTACCATTATAAAAATTCCCCTCTTCAACTCGTTGTTTATACTTGTTTAAATCACTATTAAGAAATTTATAATGTAGTAAAGCTGAAAAACAAGGTGAATTCTTATTTTTCTTATATGGATATGGGAAATGAGAATGTCCTTGTATATCACCCTTTCGGAAATAAAACAATGGATGTTTAGTCAAACAAACCTTTAAATCAAAGATACGTTCTCGTGGCCCCCCACTTATCATCAATCCCTCATGAACTTCAAGTACTCTATAATTTGTTTTATCAAAATAACTATACTCCGCTACGTAATCTTCATTCTCACTATTTTCCTTCTTATCAAGAATTATATTATCTTTTGGATACATATCTAACATTATAGAACGAATCCGTTCATAACCTTTATCCTTAATAAGAGATATAAAATAATTAATATCTTCCTGTTCAATTCCCGGATACACAAAGTGCTCATCTGAATCCACCACTAAATACCATTGATTAAATCCGTAATGGCTCAGTAAACGATTAATCCATCCTTCCCTTTTATGTGTTGAATAGGGTTCCTTCGTACAGAAAACATCACAATCCGGTTGGTTACATAACCATTCACGTGTTCCATCATTTGAGTTATTATCCAAAATGACAAAACGCTGAAAACCAATACCTCTATAATGATTTAAAAAGGTTTGGATACGTTTAATCTCATTTTTTACAATCGTAACTAAGATAGGTCCTTCATCATTTTGGCTATGCCCATTAATAAGATCTATGCGATTCTCTGTAAACGCATTAAGTATTTCATGCGTATTCTGATTATTACACCATAACTTATAAAATGCTTTCCGCCAATGTAAATCGTCCTGATTTTGATATAAATGTTTTAAATTATTATCTTGTGCCTTACTAAATTTATTATTAATGATTTTTTTATAATTATGGCTTTTTATAGGGTGCTTAATAAAAAACGGTACTTTTTTGTTTAAAACTCTCAATATATCCAACATATAATTAATATCTCCCTTTAAGTCTATATCCTATAAATATCTATGTTTTTTTCAACTTTCCTTTAATCATATGAATAGCTAATTTTTTTTCGTGATTATTAAATATAATAATAAAACTCGCAATATATCCACTCAAACCTGCAAAACCACAAACCAGTATAAAAGAAATCCATGATGATATATTAGCAATATGATTTATTACAAAAAACATGGCAGTTAAGATGAACAGTGCTACTATCCCTCTTAATAGGATAACGTAAAATGTATACCATTTCACATTCAAAGTATAAGCTGCATAAATTGGAACAAATACAACCATACGAATTAAAATCATTAAGCCGCTCACTGCTGCAACTGCATAAACACCTAGATTTGTATAATTAATCAATAAATATACAATAATTATATTTGCCCCTCCCATAATAAGGTTAGTAATTACAGGAAGTTTTATTTTTGCAGTAATTGTATTTACATTAAAAAGTGGATTAAATATTGTATTACATATTAATGGCAATAATGTTAATACTGAAAGAATTTGAATCTTTACAATTTCATTGTCCGAAAGACCTGGCATCCATAACGCAAAAAAATCTTTTCCAAAAATTATCAGTCCTATAATAGGAACAGACCCCAGAAAACCAGTAATTTTCATTGAAAAGATTATTTCTTTAACAAATTCCTTTATATTTCCACCGGCATATGTTTTAGTAAGCTGAGGTGTAAATATATTAGCACTCATGTGTATAAAATTTTGAATTTGTAGTGGGATAGTCTTAGCAATAGATAAATACCCCATATCTGTTGCACCAATAAATAAGTTTGTCATTAATAAATCCATACCAGCCATTAATATTTGACTTAATTGATTAATTGAATTCCACACCCCTACTACTAATAGTTCTTTCATTGAATTCCAATTAAAATATTTCTTTCTTATTTTAAGTTGGGGTGTTAATTTTTTCATAAACTCAATTTTTTTCACAGTAACATAAATTGTACAAAGTAGCGTTATAAATCCTATATACCATAAATGAGGTGGCATAAAACTAAAAAAAACAAATAGTAGTATGGCTCTAAATATGTTGGATTTAATATCAATTGATGCAGCAAGGTCCAATCGATTTTTCACAAATGTTCCTAAATTATAGACGCTCCCTAACAGACTAAGAAAAAAATTAATAAATAATAGTAACCAAAGTATTTTAACATCAAAAATAAAAAGTTTTGGTATATTAATAATGTTATCTAAAAACAAAACAAATACAATTGTTGGAAGTGTAAAAACTAGTACGATAGTAAGATTCGCAATTGCTACAGACGAATAGTACTTATTTGCAGTCTCAATATCATTTTGATGAATCTTAATCATTACGAATCGGCTTAACATACTATTCAATGCAACGGTAAATACTGTTATATAACTAACAAAATTATTTGCTAATCCCCAAAAACCATACATTTCCTTACCTATATTTTCAACAATAAACGATGCTAGAAAAAAACTTATTCCAATGTTCAATATAAAACTAATTATTTGAGTTGCCATATTAATAGCTACTTGTTTCTTTGCTCCCATCTTATTCCTCTATCCTTATCATTAATTTTCGAATATCCTCGTTAATTCATCTTTATAAAAAAGATAGTGGTGCATTCTCCACTATATGGACTTCTCTACTTCCTTTTTACATATCTCAATATTACTTACTGATTCTATTTTTCATTTCAATAAACAGCCATATAATTTAAGGGTATTTATAATTAATCTAATGGATAATAGCTATTATCCATTAGATTTTCATTAAATAAATTTTGATATAGCCAATTATTAACCTCACTTTTAATAACAAGTGAAGTTAACCCACTTATTTTATTTAATATCTCGACTTCCTAATATAATACAATCAATACACCCTCATTTATTCTGACTAATTTCACATAGAGTTAGTAAGTTGTATTCAAATAGTAAATATACTTTGATACGGAATAAGTTTGTTAATTGGATTCATAATCATATTAAAATGTTCAAATAAGGTTAAGGAGATTAGAAACATTAATACAATAATTTTAATATACTTATTTTTAATAGAAACTACTATTTCTGGAATTAGTAGTACTAAAAATATGGAAGAGTAAGCCATTAATCGAGTTATAATCCAAGTATTTAAACTAAAAATTGATAATGCTAAATTAAGGAAGGACCAATTAATAAGAATATTATTATACTTGCTACGATTTATTAATGATTTCTTACAAATCATAGTAAGTATAAAATAAATCAGTGCAATCATTACAGTTTTAATATTGCCACCTGTCATTCCAAACGAAGCCTGCGTATAGTCATTATAAAAATATCTTTGTATAGTTGAGAAAATAAAATTAAAAGATAAGCTCATAATAAATCCTATAAGCAATACATATACCATGCGCTTAGCATTTAAATTAATATTTAAAATAAAATATAATGGTAAGATCAGTAAAGCTGAGGTATGGAATAGCGATGCTACTAATATTAACCCTAGGAACTTAATAAATTTCTTTTCTATTATATATCTATAAGAAAAAAATACTATTCCAACTGCAATATACTGCCGTACTATATTTAAAGAAGATATATATGCACCCACAGTAAAAATATATACACTTAACCAGACAATAGATGAATATCTGCTAATAGTTTTAAATATTAAATACAATATGATAAAACTAGTTACAATAAAAATCCATTGAGCTTCGTCGGTAAATAAACCTACTATCTTATTAAGAAAAAGGTATCCATATTCAACTGTTGATTTTCGACCAACCTCCAATAATTCGATTAGATTAGAGGTGCTATTTACCAAATTAAATGTCCCTTTATAATTTATAAAATCCACCCCAACTTCAAATCTCATGGCTGAAATTGCTAGCAACTGTATAAAAGTCAAAAATAAAAAAATTTCTTTTTTATTTTGCAATGGGACAAGAATAAATAAAAAAATTGCAAGAGCAAAGATAGCTATAATATTAAATATATATATTTCCATTCAATTACCTCTTACTAAAATCATTAACCTTACAATATAGCTTAATATTAATTATTAATAATATAGCTTTAAAAAAGGTCTTTAGGCTATTTGCTTTTCCTATGACGAATGATTTTCTTATATTTTTTTTATATTCAGGTCTATCTAACCTTCCTATATAAATACCACCCAAAAAAATATTTAGTAAATACTCATATAAAATTTTCCTTTGTTTCTCGCTTACTTTCTCTCTGTAAATACTTTCTAACTTATAACAAGTCTTTAGTATATGCAAACCGTTTCTAGATTTATCCCTTACATTCGTAATTGAACCTTCTCTAATTACATACATATAACCTTTAAAATCTACGTACCTAATTTTCTTTGCTTCAAGGAAAACCCTAGGTGTCCATTCCTCATCTTCATGTAATAACCCTTTTTCAAAGTAGAGATTATTCTCAAATAATAAATCTCTCTTATATAAGTTTAACCATGCACACACATGAAAAGAGTTTTGCTGAATGCTTTCACACATATACTCTATTCCAGTTAATGTTTCCTTAGAAAGTTTTTTCTCTTTCATTAATGGTAGATCAGACTTACCTTCCTGTATCAACATGGCATTAGCAGCTACCACATCTAAATTTTCTTTGATGGCCGCCTTAATTAGGATTTCGTATGTATTTTGGATTATATAATCATCACTATCAACAAAAGCAATATATTCTCCTTGTGATGCGAGCATCCCTGTATTCCGCGCATCTGATAATCCTCCATTTTTTTTATGTATAACTTTTATTCTGCTATCTTTATTTGCATAGTTATCACATATTTCTCCACAACCATCTAAGGAACCATCATTTACAAGTATTATCTCTAAATTAGTATACGTTTGATTACATATACTTTCAATGCACCTGGGTAATACTTCCTCAACATTATATATGGGTACAATTACACTAATAAGCCCTTTAATCAACCATCTCACTCCACTAACTTTTTTATGATGTAAAACTATATTTTTCTACTAATACTTAAATTTCATTTTTGACTTTAATATCCAAAAGAATTTACTTGTATAATACATAAGTGATTTATTATTAGTTTTTAATATCCCTTGCAATAACCTAAACTTAAAACCATCTCTACAAGAATTTTCTATCATATATCTGAATTTAGGTGACTCTGAAATTTTATTAATAGCACTCATTTTTTCTTTTTTTGATAATGTACAATGCGGATGAAAAAGATTCATAAATGCAGCATATACATTTTTAATATATATAAAATTTATTCGCCCTAAGATTTTATCATCCTTGCATCTATCCATATAAAAATTCACGAGTAAGTCGTGCACCTCATTTGTCATATCATATTTATTAGGGTAATATCGCGATGTTACACTTTCCCCTACCCCTTTATTGTAATGATAGTAACAGCCTTCCAACACACACATCTTCTCTGTTTTTTCTAATATTTTCAAATTAAAATATAGATCTTCTTGCAAACTAATATGCGGTGGCATTTCTATCATATTTTTCTTTACAATATCCATTCTAATCAGCTTACAACAAGGACCACTTATACTCTCATTTTCTACTAATTCAATAATACCCAAAGGAATATCCTTATTTGACGATATATTTTGCTTTGGAAGATTTACTTCTAAAGAAGATACCAAGTTCTGCTCTCTATCGAAAGTATCAACCAACATACCACACATTACAAAATCCGCACTTTGCTCCGTAGCAACTTTAGCTAACTCTTGTAGCATGTTATACTCAATATAATCATCCGCATCCACGAACATTAAATAATCGCCTGTTGCATTTAAAATCCCTTGATTCCGTGCTGCAGACGCACCTAGATTTTCTTGGGAAATTAATTTAACTCTTTTATCTTTCTCCTCAAATTTCTTACAAATAAAATTACTAGTATCTCTTGAACCATCGTCAACTAATATTAACTCTATATTCTCGTAAGTCTGATCTAAAATACTGTTTATACACTTCTGTAAAGAGTTTTCACAATTATAAACTGGTACAATAATACTGATTTTTTTATCACTCATGACACATCAATTCTCCATATATATTCATCATCTTAATTGTAGAATTTTCAATATTAAATTTTTGTACCCTGCTGATATTACTTTTTCCCATTTCCAATCTCAAATCCTCATTATCAACCAATTTTTCTATTGCTTCCAAAAATGCATCTACATCAGTTGAATTGCATAAATACCCTGTAACACCATCAATAGAATAATCAACGATCCCATGAATATTTGATGTAATTATTGGCAATCCCGTAGCCATAGCTTCCAGAGCAACCATACCAAGCCCCTCTCGTCTTGAAGGGAAACAAAAAATATCAGAAATCTTACATATTTCAATTATATCTCTACGGTATCCTAAGAGTTTCACCTGATTTTTGAGCCCTAGTTGTTTTATTAATAACTGCAAATGTGTTTCTAATGGACCCTTTCCACAAATTACATATTGAACGTTAGGATTATTTAATTTTGCAATAGCCCTTATAACTGTCTCATGATTTTTATTTATATTAAGTTCTCCTACTGAGAGAATAACAATTGCGTCTTTTGATATTCCGAGTTCTGTACGTTTTACTAATTTATTAACATCCATCATATTAATTTTCTGTGTATCAAGTCCCACTCCAGGAATATATTCTACCTTACCTGCTCTAAAAGATTGAACTGCTCTCTGCTGATCTTCATTATTAATCGTAATAAGCACATCTGTATGCTTTGATAAATAATACTCTATTGGATAATATATCAGCCAATTTTTTAAAGGTGCACCCTTAAAAAAATGAAATCCATGTGCAGTATATACAACTTTTACGTTCTGGATATTTTTGCAAGCAAGTCTTACACATACAGAAGCGACAGGTGTATGTGTATGTACCATGTCGTATTGTCCCGATTTTATAATCTCTTTTAATTTTTTGTATGCAAAATAATTTCTTTTGTCTAATGGTGAACGCTGGAATTCTAAATTGTAAACTTTACACCCAAGATCTAATATACTCGGATCGACTTTTTGTTGAAGATTAAATGCGACATCTACATGATGCCCCTGTTCAACTAACATTTTGATGTGAGGTATCAAAAATGCATTTACAGTATTAGATATAGTTGTAACATATAGTATTTTCATTTTTGATATTTGCGCTCCTTTTCTAAAATTACTTTACTAATTAATTTTTCTTGCTGGTATCCCTATGTATGTTCCGGACTCATTAATATCCCTCACAATTACAGCCCCTGCCCCTACCTGACATTTATTAGTGACACTTATACTATTCTTTACTAAACTGCCAATCCCTAGCCACGTTTCTTCCCCTACTCTTACATTTCCAGCCAAATGAACCCCTGGGGATATATGAACATAGTCTTCTATTATATTGTCATGATCTATAGTAGAAGCGGTGTTAATAATGCAACCTCTTCCTATTTTTGTACAACTATTAATTATAACCCCAGCCATAATGACTGTCCCATCCGCCATTTCAACCTGCTCCCCAATAATTGCACTAGGATGAATTAAAACCGGTAAATTAACACCGTTATTTTCCAATTTTTTTTGGAGTTTTTTTCTTATAGTGTTATTACCAATACCTATAAATAAATCATAGTTTTCTATAAATTGGGTGAAATCCATAGATGTACCTATCACTTCAAGTCCCATAGATGATCTTAACCCTTTATTATCATCCAAAAAAGCTATTTCTTCCCATAAGTCCATCTTTAAAGCTATATCAGCTACAACCTTACCATGACCACTAGCACCTATAATAAGGAGTTTTTTCTTCATAATCCTATACTTCCTTTTTTTGTTCCTTTAAATGGCTCCATCGTTGCAGCAGTTCCTGAATTGATTCCTTCTCTAATAAAAACCTTCTTAATTGTTAAAAGGATAATTTTCCAATCTGTAATGAAACTTATATTTTCCACATATTCTACATCGTAATTAAACTTTTCTTCCCAACTAATAGCATTACGACCATTAACTTGTGCTAACCCAGATAACCCTGGTCGAACTTCATGACGTCTTTTTTGATGCTCATCATATAAAGGTAAATATTGAACCAACAAAGGTCTAGGTCCTATAATTGACATATCACCTTTAAAAATATTAAAAAGCCCTGGTAATTCATCAAGTGATGTTGAACGTAAAAATTTACCGAACTTAGTAAGCCTTACGCTATCAGGTAGTAACTCACCGTTTTCATTTTTTTCATCTGTCATTGTTCTAAATTTATACATTTTAAAAATAGTTCCATTTAATCCTGGTCTCTCTTGTTTAAATAATACCGGACTACCCAATCTTGTTTTTACAAGAAAAGCCACTATAAGGAATACTGGACTAAGCATTATAATAGCAATTAAAGACAGTATAAAATCCATCGGCCTTTTTATAAACCTACCATAGATGCCAACTTTAGAACTCCTCATTATGCTATCCACAACCCTTTAATAATTTTCACAACTTTTTCTAGATCTGCTTCTTTCATCTTCGTATCGCTTGGTAAACATATACCATTCTCAAAAAGTTTTTCTGATACATCTGTACCAACAAAATCATATTTCTCAAAGAATGGTTGCATATGCATTGGCTTCCAAACTGGTCTAGATTCAATATTTTCTTTTTCAAGGGCTTCCATCACATCTATTGGACGAACCTTACCGTTTAGTGTCATAGAACTTAGCCAATAGTTTGGTTCATTCCACTCATTACTAGGCATAAATTCAATTCCTTCAAGATTTCCTAATTCTCTCTTATAAAAATCAAATATGTATCTTTTCTTCTGAACTCTTTGATCTAATACTTTAAGTTGCCCTCTACCAATTCCAGCAACTACATTACTCATACGATAGTTAAATCCTAATTCACTGTGTTGATAATGTCTTGCCTGGTCTCTACTTTGAGTAGCCCAAAACCTTACCTTCGAAACTCTTTCTTCATCATTAGAAACAAGCATACCGCCACCAGAAGTAGTAATGATTTTATTACCATTAAAAGAAAAAATACCATACTCTCCAAAACTACCTGTATGTTTACCTTTATAATAAGTTCCCAAAGATTCAGCAGCATCTTCAATTAAAGTAACATCATGTTTTTTACAAAGCTCAATAATCTTATCCATATCTGCCGAAAGACCATAAAGATGAACTACTATAACTGCCTTTACATTTGGATACTTTTTAAAAGCCTCTTCTAATGCTTTAGGACACATATTCCAAGTTTCATAATCACTATCTATGAAAACAGGAGTAGCATTTTGATAAATAATTGGATTTGCTGTAGCTGAAAACGTAAGTGTTTGACAAAAAACAACATCACCTTCCCCTACTCCTGCTGCTTTTAAAGCCATATGAATTGCAGCTGTTCCAGAAGATAGTGCTGCTGCTGCATTAGATCCTACTTTCATAGCTAATTCTCTTTCAAATCCATTTACATTTTCCCCAAGTGGTGCAATCCAATTTGTATCGAAAGCTTCCTTCACATAATGCATTTCATAACCTTCATCACTCATATGTGGTGATGAAAGAAATATTCTATCTCCCATTTTTAAAACTTCCTTCCATTGAATTAATTTTTAAGATCTACTTTATTATTTGCAATATCTAATAGTCGTTCTCTTATTTCTTCTTTACTAATTCCTTCAAAGTCATTCATAAACTGCCTTAAAATCCCTTGATCAATTAAAACAGCCTTTCCTATATGAATTTTAGGGAAAATTTGTTCTGGATGAATTTCACCTTCATTTAATAACTCTTCATACATTTTTTCACCTGGTCTTAATCCGGTAAATTCAATTCCAATTTCTTCAATAGAAAAACCTGAAAGGGTAATTAAATTTTTAGCTAAATCCACAATCTTTACTGGGGCCCCCATATCTAGCACGAACAATTCTCCGCCCCTAGCTAGTGTTCCAGCCTGAATAACTAATCTTGAAGCTTCTGGTATTGTCATAAAGTAACGAATCATATCAGGGTGAGTAACTGTTACAGGTCCACCTTTTTGAATTTGTTTCTTAAACAGAGGAATTACACTTCCCCTACTTCCAAGAACATTACCAAATCTAACCGCAACAAAACGTGTACCAGTACTAACCGATGCCATATGCTGCACAATCATTTCTGCAAATCGTTTTGTAGCTCCCATTACATTTGTCGGATTTACAGCTTTATCTGTAGAAACCATAACAAACGTATTCACTTTAAACGTATCTGCCGCTTCAGCTACATTTTTCGTACCAAAAATGTTATTTTTAACAGCTTCTTCTGGATTACGCTCCATTAAAGGAACATGCTTATGTGCAGCTGCATGATACACAATATACGGTTGATGCTTTTTCATTATTTCAAAGATTTTATGACGATCTTGAATATCAGCGATTTCTGTTGTAATTTCAACTGTATCTTTATATGTAACTCTCATTTCCATTTCGATATTATAAATGCTGTTTTCACCATGTCCTAAAAGAACAATTTTAGCTGGTTTGTATTTCATCACTTGACGACATATTTCTGATCCAATTGATCCACCAGCACCTGTTACTAAAATTGTTTTACCTGTAATCTTCTCTCCAATTCCTGCATCATCTAACTTTATTGGTTCTCTCCCTAATAAATCTTCTACTTGTACATCACGGAATTCATTAACAGAGAGTTTTCCATCTAAAAGATCTTCAAGCATCGGTACAATTTGTGTTTTCGCCTTCGTTTTTCTACACTTCTCAAAAATCTCATTTATTTGATTTCTATTCAATGAAGGAATTGCGATAATAATATGTTCTATATCATTGTCTTCCACAATTTCTTGAATATGATTTGTTGTACCAACAACCGGAACATTATAAATTTCTAATTTTTGCTTATTCCTATCATCATCAACAAACGCAATTGGATATAGGTCTGCTTCTCTATTATGCTGTAATTGACGTACTACCATTGTTCCCGCTGAACCAGCACCAATAATCAATGTTCGCTTTTTATCAGTAGCTTTAGCAATATACGTATCACGGAACATACGCCATACGAAGCGAGAACCACCAATCAATAATAAATGTAACATCCATGCGATCGCTAAAATTCGAACATAAATATCATGATTTATAATTTGTTGAACAATTGCCGTTACTATGATTGAAAGCGTTATAGCTTTAAATATTTGTTTTAATTCTCCAATACTTGCGTATTCCCAAGCCTTGTTATAAAGCTTATAAATAGCAGCAAAAACATGATGACTACACAATAATGTAATAGAACTAATAACTACTGTCATAGGAATTTTGTTTAATACATTGGGATGTATAAACCAATAACTTAAATACACGGCAGTTAATACGATAAATGAATCTAATAAAATTAATAATGAGAGCCGTTTTCGATAACTCAATATACCTGTTCCCTTCTTTAGATAATTCTTATCTTACTCATAATAAAAAAGGACATTCTCTTATGAATGTACCTTTTCTTTTTTTACAAGTTCTTTCATATATTCCATTAAATCAACTTTTAATTCTTCATTTTGAAGTGCCATTTCAATCGTCGTCTTAATAAATCCAAACTTCTCCCCAACATCATAACGTGTACCTTCGAAATCATAAGCAAACACACGTTGAATTTCATTTAATCTTTGAATCGCATCTGTTAACTGAATCTCTCCACCAGCACCTGTCTGTTGATCCTCAAGGAACATAAAGATTTCTGGTGTTAATATGTAACGTCCCATAATTGCCAAATTAGATGGCGCTGTTCCTTGAACTGGCTTTTCTACAAATTGACGCACCTGATAACGACGTTCATTTTGTTCAACTGGATCGATAATACCGTAACGATGTGTTTCATTTTCTGGTACTGTTTGTACACCAATAACGGATGATTGTGTACCTTCATATTGATCCATTAATTGACGTAAACATGGTGTATCAGCTTGTACAATATCATCACCAAGTAATACTGCAAATGGTTCATTTCCAATAAACTTACGTGCACACCATACTGCATGCCCTAGACCTTTTGGCTCTTTTTGTCTTATGTAATGAATATTAATTTTTGAAGAAGCCTGCACTTTTTCGAGCACTTCAAGCTTTCCTTTTTCTAATAAGTTTTGTTCTAATTCGAAAGAATGATCAAAATGATCTTCAATCGCACGCTTTCCTTTTCCAGTCACAATAATAATATCTTCAATTCCTGATGCTATTGCTTCTTCTATTATGTATTGAATTGTCGGCTTATCAACGATCGGTAACATTTCTTTTGGCATCGCTTTCGTTGCTGGTAAAAATCTCGTCCCAAGACCAGCTGCTGGGATAATTGCTTTTCTTACTTTTTTCAAATCTAGTACCCCCAAAAATAAATTTTTATATTTACATGTAGCAATAACAAAAACCCTACCTATGGAGTCATAGTTATAACTCCATAGGTAGAGTTTCTATCATAAATAAATTATGGGCATCTAACCCACCCTCACGTCATACTCCCGACGACAAGCGTCTAAGGTAGGTTCGAAATAAAAATTTCTACCCACAGCACAACCGAGTGCCCCCATTGATAACGGTTAGGAGACATCACCAATTCTTTATTTAAAAAATACCGAACAATTTTTTACGACGAATTTGTTCTGGATCTTCTTTATAAATTGCTTTGCCGCTAATTAATAAATATGGATTCTCTTTCAAATCACTCATAACATTCATTCCAACTTCTTTCTCAATTAGTTCATAGCTTTCCGCTAAGTGAAAACCTCTTGACGTTGTGTTATGTGCATCTGAAGCGACCATATGTGTTAAGTTATGTTCTACAAGTTGAAGTGAAAACTTTTTAATTTTTTTACCGAATTTCCCTAACAAACTACCTGCCGTTACTTGCGTTAATGCCCCTTTATTTACAATGTTATATAACTTATCTGGCCGCTCGATTAACTCGGCATTACGTTCCGGATGAACGATAATTGGAATCATTCCTTTTACGCGCAGTTCATATAATAATTGTTCGGCATAACGTGGTACGTGATTCGATGGAAATTCAATGAATATATATTTATTTGTTTCATTTAAAGTAACGATTTTATCAGCTTCATAGTCTTCTAATAAATCGCCATATAACCTGACCTCTTGCCCAGGTAAAATAGTAAGTGGAATATTATGTTGTTGTAGTTCATCATTTAGTTGTTTTACGTGATGAATAATTGAGGTACGTTCATTTATATATTTACCATTTTGATGATGTGGTGTTGCGACAATAGTATGTATTCCTTCTGAAACGGCTTGTTGCGCCATCGCTAAACTATCTGTTACTGTCTGTGCACCGTCATCAATACCAGGTAAAATGTGACAATGTAAATCTATCATTTGTTTCATCCTCCCTCTCTCCTATAAAGATCTTTTTTCCCTTGAATATGAGATATCGCTCATATTCAAGGGAAAAAAGGAGATATGTTTCAACCATATCTCACTCTTTTAATTAGTTTGCACCGTAATAATAATATAAGCCTTCTTCACGTTCACGATCATTCAGAACAACGCCCAACAATTTACCTTTAGCCGATTCTAACAATCCTTTTGCTTTTACCGCTGTTTCTTTCTCTGTTGATTCACTACGAACAACAAGAATAGAAGCATCACATACATTTGCCATAATTTGCGCATCTGTTACAGCTAAAATTGGCGGCATATCAAAAATAACTAGATCGTACATACTATATGCTTGTCCAAGAAGTTCTTTCATTGATTTCGACCCTAGCAATTCGGCCGGATTTGGTGGAATTGGACCACAAGCTAAAAAGTGTAGATTATCAACTAATGTCGTTTGTACACATTTTTCTAAACGTTCACTATGTGTTAATACGTTTGTTAATCCAAAAATATTATCTACTTGGAACATTTGATGCATTGCTGGTTTACGCATATCTGCATCAATTAATAATACTTTTTTTCCTTGTTGAGCAAACACAACTGCCATATTCGCTGTCGTTGTCGTCTTCCCTTCACTTGGGTTTGCAGACGTGACCATTAATGAATGTAAATTCGTATCAACAGCTGCAAATTCAATATTCGTTCGAATATTACGATATTGTTCTGAAATTGGTGATTTCGGTTGTTGATGAGCAATTAATTGACGGCGTTGACGATGATTCTTTTTCTTTTTAAATAAATTAAGAGCCAATTGTTTGTCCCCTCACTTTTCTTGATGATGGAGCGTGTGATTTCACGTTCATTGTTTCTTCATCCATACGAGCTACAATCCCTAACACTGGTAAGCCAAGTAAGGTTTCTACATCTTCTTCTTTTTTCACCGTGTTATCTAAGTACTCTAGTAAGAATGCAAGACCAACTGAAGCCATTAAACCAACAACGAAAGCGATTGCTACATTTAACATTGGACGTGGTTTAATTGGAGATTGATTTTCTGCCACTTCTGCTTTAGATAATACTGTTACGTTATCAACACTCATAATTTTTGCAACTTCACCTTTAAATACATCAGCGGTTGCATTTGCAATATCACGGGCTAGTTTTGGATCTTTATCTTCAGCTGTTAAAGAGATTACTTGTGAATCCTTTTCATTCGTAACATTAATCTTCTTTGTTAAAGCTTGGGCTGTCATATTTAAATTTAATTTTTCATTTACTTGATCTAAGATTACTGGACTTTTAATAATAACCTTATATGTATTCGTTAATTGAATATTCGTTTGAATTTCACCAGCTTGAATCATTGCCCCTTCTTGCTTCTTCTGATTAACAAGAATTTGCGTCGAAGATTGATAGATTGGTGTCATGAAGAAAAAGCTAATGATAGCACTTACTATAGCTGCACCAAATGCGATTACGAGGGTCATTGCTAAACGTTTTTTTAAGATATGAAATAACTCTTTTAAACTAATTGTTTCTTCCATAAGTTCCTCCAACTTTCTAAAATTTACACATAGGAAAAATTATAACATATAAATCTTACATTTTTTATTTTTAATAATTCAGTTCTATATTTGTTCACAAGAAACAAGTTTAATCTTACAAAATAATCTTAAATATGACAACACATTCCAATGATTTTCCAAATTATTTATCATATCACGTTTTTTATGCTATGTAACTTGAGAAATAAATTTCAAAATGAGAAAAAAGCCAACAAGTATTCCTTATTGGCTTTTTTCTATTTTAGTAATAACCATACTGCTCTTTTTCTTCTCTTTTGTCGTTTAAAACGACTCCAAGTATTTTTCCTGATGCTTTATCTAATATTTGTTTCGCTTTTACGATTTTATCTTTTTCTGTCTTTTCACTTCGTACAACGAGTACGATTCCATCACATTTATTCGCAAGTATTTGTGCATCCGTAACCGCAAGGACAGGTGATGTGTCAATTAATATAATATCAAACATGTTATATGCTTCTAGCAACGCCTCGTCCATTGCCCGGCTCCCTAATAGTTCTGCTGGGTTTGGCGGGATTGGACCTGCTGCCATTAAGTATACGTTCTCTATATCTGTTTTTTGAATGCATTGCATAAGTTTTGCTTGTCCTGATAATAAGTTCGTTAACCCATTTGAACTATGAATGGCAAATAAGTTTTGTATCGTCGGCTTACGCAAGTCAGCTCCAATTAATAAAACTTTCTTTCCTTGTTGTCCGAAAACGACTGCTAAGTTTGCGATTGTTGTTGTTTTCCCATCACCTGGATCTGCTGAAGTAACAATGATAGAACGAACATGATTATCTACAGATGTAAACTCAATGTTTGTACGAATGTTACGGTATTGTTCTGTAATACGCGATTTAGGCTCTTTATGTGTAATTAATTGTCGTAATGGTTTTCTTTTCTTTCTCCCGAACATATTCATAATCTCCTTTTGTGAAATGCGACATTTCCCTTTTCTCTCTTTTATGCTCGATTTCATACGTCTAATTAATATTCTTGCTGAGTTCCCCACATTTCATCATAATCAATAACATTCTACTTTGTCTTATTTAATTACCTTAACAATATGACAACGCCCTTATTTCTTTATTACCTTTATCACTTATCCTGTTTTCTAGACAAATAATAAAGTAAGTATATGGTAATTGCCATCTATTTACAAGTTATTTTCTGATTAGTTTGCAAATTATCGTTTCATCGTTATATAGCAGAAATTAAAAAATCTCCTTGTCTTTTCACAAGGAGATTTTTTAATTTCTATTCTTTTTTATCACCAATCGCAAATGTAATTTCTGCCTCACATGCAACTTCACCATCTACTGTTGCGATTGCTTTTCCTTTTCCAATCGGGCCGCGTACGCGTGTCATTTCTACTTCTAGACGAAGCTGATCACCTGGTCGTACTTGTTTTTTGAAACGGCAATTGTCGATACCTGCAAAGAAAGCAAGTCTTCCGCGGTTTTCTTCTTTCTTTAATACTGCAACTGCTCCAACTTGCGCTAATGCTTCTACAATAAGTACACCAGGCATAACTGCATAGTCAGGGAAGTGTCCGTTAAAGAATTCTTCGTTTGCGGATACATTTTTAATCCCAACCGCTCTTTTTCCTTCATCTACTTCTAATATTTTATCAACAAGTAAAAATGGATAGCGGTGAGGAATGATTTCTTTAATTTGTTCTATATTTAGCATGTAACAATCGCCCCTTTTGTAATATTGGTCTTACCACTTGGACATATTGCTATTATCCCATTTTGTTTATTATTTGTCATTACAAAGTAACATTTTATATTTAGCACAACTTCCTAAAAAAAAATGCACACACTCTATTCCATTAAAATAGTTGCACATTTTTGCAACTGACACGGAGGTAGAAAAGAGTGTATGCCCAAATTAGGGAAAGGCAATATGTATTGAAACATTATTTGCCTTAATGTCGTATTCGACTCATTATATTATAAACGTTTTCAAATAAGGAAATATTAAATTTAACCATATATATGAATATTTTACCTGTTTCCTTCATATTTCTCTATTTTCCTTCCATTTTCGCAAAAAAGCAAAATAAAAAAATATAAAAATGAAAAAAAGAACTAAGGCGTCAGCCTTAGTTCTTTCAAATTATCTCAAAGCACGCTTTGGTAATCTGTCGATATTCTCTAACATAATACCTGTACCAACCGCAACGCAGTGCATTGGGTTTTCAGCAATTAATACCGGTACTTTTAGTTCTTCTGCTAGAAGCATGTCAATACCGTGTAGTAAAGCTCCACCGCCTGTTAGAATAACACCGCGGTCGATGATATCTGCAGATAATTCTGGTGGTGTGCGCTCTAATACGCCTTTTGCAGCTTGTACAATAACAGCTGCATTTTCTTTTAATGCTTCTGTAATTTCTTCAGAGCATACTGTAATTGTACGTGGTAAGCCTGTTACCATGTCACGTCCGCGAATTTCAAGTTCTTCGCTACGTGCACCTGGGAATACTGTACCAACCTTAATTTTAATATCTTCTGAAGTACGTTCCCCGATTAATAGCTTATACTTACGTTTAATATAGTTTAAGATCTCCATATCAAACTTATCGCCAGCCATTTTGATAGAGGAAGAGGTAACAATATCACCCATAGATAGTACAGCGATATCTGTTGTACCTCCACCAATATCAACAACCATGTTACCGCTTGGTTGGAAGATTTCCATACCAGCACCAACTGCGGCTACTTTTGGTTCTTCTTCTAAAAATACTGTTTTACCACCTGAACGTTCAGCAGCTTCACGAATTGCTTTTTGTTCTACTGATGTAATATTTGTTGGACAACAAATTAAAATACGAGGTTTTGAAAAGAAGCTCTTTACGTCCAATTTGTTAATGAAATACTTTAACATTGCTTCTGTAATTTCGAAATCTGCTATTACACCATCTTTAAGCGGACGAATTGCTACAATATTACCAGGCGTACGTCCCACCATACTTCTCGCTTCTTCACCGACTGCTAATACTTTACCACTATTACGATCAATTGCCACAACAGATGGCTCGTTTAATACAATACCCTTACCTTTAACATGAATTAATACATTAGCCGTACCTAGGTCAATTCCGATATCTCGCGCAAACATTCCCGTTTTTTCCTCCTCGATATTCAAAATCAGGTTACACCCGAATTCTTTTCACCTAATTTCTGATTTTATCATAAATTTAACAGAAACGTAATATTCGCAAAAAGAATTCTTCTGAAAAATATTACCGAATGTGAACGGAATGTTTGCTACTGTAACATTATTGACGTACAGGCTTCTCTACATCTTCTTTTCTATACTTTTGTTTTGTTGCTTCTCCACCTCTTAAATGACGAATAGACTTATGATAATCAAGAATTTCTTTTACTTCATTTGCGAGCTCTGGATTAATCTCTGGTAGACGTTCTGTTAAATCTTTATGAACTGTACTCTTTGATACCCCAAATTCCTTTGCAATGACACGCACTGTCTTTCTTGTCTCCACGATATACTTACCAATCTTGATAGTTCTCTCTTTGATGTAATCGTGCACACCACTCGCCTCCCTAATTTGGATGTGAGAAGGGTGAAATGAGCCTCGCTGCATACGACTAAGAAGTAAGTGTGAGTGCTGTTTGTAAGCGTTAAACATTCTTGGATTTATAATGAAATGATTCACGATTTCTCACCTCAAACACTCTCTTTGCTTTGGTTTATACCATTGTATTGCCCGCACTACTGATATATGCTACATGTTCACTATTTTTGCGGACTAAGTTAAGAAAAATTACATTTTTTTGTGAGAAATACGTTAAAACTGACTATTATGGCCAAAAAAAATGACACCTTGTATAAAAGGCGTCATTCTTCTCGTTCCAATTCTTCTTCTAACAACTGATGGTGGGGAACCTCTTTCTTACCGGCAATATAATAATATAAAGTGAATAAAACAAACAATAAAATAATAGCAGTCGACAGAACAAATAAAAATGACACAGTATCCCCTCCCTTTTGTAATATATATTCGAGAATCTCGTCATTTTTCCTTGTTTTTGCAACTTTTTTCTCGAAATTGATTATTTTTATATAGAAATAAAAAAATCAGCTCTCCTAATGAGAACTGATTTTTTCACTTTCTTATTCTTGTGAAGAAGAATCGTTAGATGATTCTGTAGAACCATTTGTAGATTTTTCTTCTTTCTTCGATTCTTCTTTTTTGTCACTAGTTGAACCGCTTGTTGATTTCTCTTCTTTTTGAGACTTGTCTTCTGTTTTATTTTCTGGTTTCGTGCTCGTTGACTTCTCTTCTTTTTGAGATTTGTCGTCAGCTTTTTTACCAGAAGCATTCGTAGCTTTTGCAGCACCTGCATCAGCTTTAATTTCTGTTACTGATTTATTTAAGTAACGTTCAGGATTCACAGCCACATTGTCTTTACGTACTTCAAAGTGAACGTGAGAGCCTGCCTCTTTATTCATTGCACTTAGACCGGATGTTCCTAATACTTCACCTTGTGCAACTCTTGCACCTTTTTCTACTTTCACACTGCCTAAGCTTTGATAAGATACCGCTACACCATTTCCACTATCAACTGTTACAACATAACCAAGAAGTGAATCTTTTTCAGCTTTCGTTACTGTACCACTTAAAGCAGCAGCAACATTGAATTCTTTTCCATTCTTCGCAGCAATGTCAATTCCTTTGTTCGGGGAATATGTGTTGTTATAAAAGACAAGTGCTTTTTCTTGTTCCGCCTCAGTTGCTGCATCTTCATAGAATTTCTTCTGTACGACTACTTCCGCATTCGCGGCAGCTGGCATTTTCACTACTTCTGAAGATTTCGTTACTGGTACTGCTGGATCTTCCGATTGTGTATACGGTGTTGCTTGATCGTGGTTTGGAGTCTTCTTCGGATTAGCTCCTTGGAACCATAGCGCAACCATTAAGATTACCGCTGCACAAGCAATGTATAGTGCCGGAAACACCCATCTTTTCTGAAATAAATGTACTACCTTTTGCGACTTTTTATTATTTCTTCCTCGCATTCCATCATCACCTCAGCAATCATTTTGAACAATATTCACGTATCCTATACAACGCATAACTAATTACTTTTCGACAAAATCTGTAAAAATATGTATAAGAACTGTAAAATTTCCGAGGAAATGATAGAAAAAAGAAAAAACTGAGCGTTTCGGCTCAGTTTTTAGTCTAATTGTTTCTTTTTATATACGATTAAACATACAACGAGCGATATAATAAGCCAAACTGCAACATTTAATATATGCCCACTAATACTACTAAATCCTGCTCCACCTACTACGCTGTTAATCGCTTTTGAAATATGGGATGTTGGAAGATATCCAATCATCGTCTTAATTAATTTATTTTCAACCATTGGCTCAAACTGTACAGCTAAATACATCGTCATTAAAATAGGCATACCAATTAATGATGTTTGTGGTACAGAAGATGCAAGTAATCCGATCATTGTTCCAAGCACGATAAACAGAATAGTTCCGCATAAGAATATCAATCCTACCAATGGAAGATTAATATTTAACTGATCTAAAATGAATAAATTTGCAATACAAATGGCCATCGTCAGACCCGATGTTAATAAACTCTTTCCAAGAAGAACTTCAACAGAAGATGCTGGGGATAACATTAACACACGCAGTGTATGTTTTTCTTTTTCTTCTGCAATTACCATAGATTGAACAAATCCTGCGACAAATAGGAAGGCCATTATAGTAGTAGTGCCTAACATTTCCTTTCCCACTCCAAATCTGCTAAACAAAAATGAAAGTATAATTGGTAAAAATGCCATTAATAATACTTGTGAATTTGTCTTAAAATCTTGGACTTCTTTCCGAAAAATAGCTGAAAATCTTCTCATTGAAAATGTCATTATAATCCCCTCCCAGTAACTTCAATAAAGATATCGCCTAGCGTTGGTTCGTGTGAATGAATAGATAACAGTTCGCCCTTTTTCATCCATTCTGAAATACGTTTTGCGCCTAATTCATCTTTTTGCACTACTTCTTTTTGTTTATCTTTTAATACGACCTCTATTTGATCCTTAGCGTATTGTAAGCGCAGGTTCTCTGGCGTATCAAGCGCTACAATTTCTCCGCCACAAAGGAAGGCAATACGGTTACAAAGCGTTTCTGCTTCATCCATGTTGTGAGTCGTTAAGAAAATGGTCGTTCCTTCTTCATTTAAGTCTTTTAAGATTTTATGAATGTTTTGTACATTTACTGGATCAAGTGCAGATGTTGGTTCGTCTAAGAAGAGGATATCTGGTTTATGAAGGATTGCTCTTGCTAGTGTGACGCGTTGCTTCATTCCCTTTGATAGTTTCTTTACTGGTGTTTTTTTATCATCTAATAAATTTACTTGTGCTAGTACTTCATCGATTCGTTCTTTTTTACAATCGTATAGGTCACAAAATAATAGTAAGTTATCATAAATACTAAGTCTTTCATATAAGCCGCTGTTATCTGTTAAAATACCAATTCGTTTGTAATCGATGCTACTTGGTCCTGTAATATCTTTCCCTAATACTCTTACTGTTCCAACACTATGAAGCAATTGAGAAGTTAAAATTTTTACCGTTGTCGTCTTACCAGATCCACTCGGTCCGAGGAATCCGAAAATCTCTCCTTGCTTTACCTCAATATTTACATTTCGAAGTGCCGTTTTTCCGCCGAAACTTTTCATTACATCTTTCATTTCAATTGCCAATGTCATTTCGTCATCCCCTTTGTTTTTCTTCTTTATAGATGAAAGTCGCTTTAGCGCTTTTCGTTTGTTTGTTTGTTTGTTTGTTTGTTTGTTTGTTTGTTTCGCTTTTCTTGACTCAATCATATGAAAAACAAAGGGATTACGCAGTAAAATACCGGTAAAAGGAGTATTTTTACCGGTGAATGAATCGCATGTTGAGCTTATTGGAGCACTTTTTATAGCCCAATCACGCCTTTTAATTCATCCATGCGTCCTTTTGAAAGCGGAATTGAACTTTTTCTTTCGTCATCCAAAATTAAGCTGAAACTGTTACGAGTCCATGTAATCACTTCTCGTACTCTTTGTAAATTTACAAGGTACGAGCGATGACATCTAAAGAAACCAAAACCTGTTAATCTCATTTCTAGTTCACTTAATGTTAAGGCGCATACGAAATCCCCTTCACGAACGTGAATATGTGTTACCCCGTTTTGCGTTTCAATAAAATGGATTTCCATCGGATCAAGTAAAATAATTTTATCGTTCACTTTCGCAGGTATTCTTTCTAACTTCATTTGCGGAATCATTTGAATGACTTTTTCTTCATCGACTTCTTCCACTTCCTCTTGCTCAATTTCTATCTTTTTCACACCATCGTTGTTTAATATGTATACATCCTCTGTTAACGAAAGGGCATCCGATAGAAATGATGACGTAATAAAGATTGCCTTTCCTTTCTCTTTCATTTTCATGATCGCCTTTCGAATAATAACCGTACTCTCTGTATCTACATTTTGCTCCGGTTCTTCCAAAACAACTAAATCCGGATTATGAATCATCACTCGTCCAATATGAAGACGACGCTTCTCTGAAAACGATAGTTTTTCTATTTTAACGTTTAGTTTATCTAGGAGACCAACAGACTGCACAACTTCTTCTATGCTTATCTTTGATTCATAAAGCCCTATTAAAAACTTAAAGTATTCCTTCACCTTCAAACGATCATATGCCTCATCTTTCAAAAAACAAAAGCCGATGCGTGGATAATTTTTCTTTCCAATTGCTCCCCCTTCAAACAGTACATTGCCAGTCGACGCTTCTTCTTCGCCTATAATGATGCGGTGCAACACTTTAGCTGTATGATTATTGCATTGCAAAACAACACATTGTCCTTTCGCGACTTTTAGGTCAATTACCGGTAATTGGTTCGTTTTCCCTAACTGTTTCAACTCCAGTAGCACCATTTCATCTCCCCCAAATGCCTTTTTATCCTATTATATCAAACAGTTAATGGAAAATTATGATATTTTAAACAAAAAAATAAGTGCCAGAGTTCTGACACCTATTTCTTCACCATCAATTTTCCTTCATAATCATTCATCGTCTTTATTTCAACGCCTTTATAGTAATGAGCGACGATATCTGTATATTTCTTTCCTTCCGCTGCCATACCGTTCGCTCCGTATTGACTCATACCAACGCCGTGACCGAAGCCTTTCGTTGTAATGATGATTTTATCCCCTCGTTGTTTCCACGTGAAATCAGAAGAACGTAAATCTAACTTTTCACGAACTTCTTTTCCTGTTAATGTTTTTCCTTGAAAAGCTACATCCTTTACGCGCTTTCCTTCCGTAAGGTCTTTAATATTTCCAACCTTCCCGTCTGCTAGTACTTTCACACCGAGACGTTTTTGAAAATCAGCTACTGTAAATGTTTGCTCGCTCGTAAACTTTGGAGAGGCTTGATCCCACGGACTATCTACACTTTTCAAGTACGGATAATCATTTCCCCAATAGTCAGCTGCATTTTCTGTCCGGCCATTACTCGTTGAGAAGAAGGATGCTGAAATTGGTTTTCCATCATATGTTAAAACTTGTCCTGCTGTTTTCGAAACGGCTTCTTCGATTTTCTTCAAATTATTTTCGTAGTTATTACCCCATTGTTTCTTCAATTCTTCTTTACTTTTGTACACTTGATCTTTCACCGTATCTGTCACGTCCGCATTATTTTTCTTTCCTCCGCTTAGCATACGTTGTACTACAAATGTTCTCGCTGCTAATGCCTGTGCCTTTAGTGCCTCTATTTCAAAACTGGCATTCATCTCAGAAGCTACTACACCGGTCACATACTCCTCCATAGGCAATGATTCTACCTTCTTCTGTTTCTCACGATATACAGCAACTTGAACCGCTGTATCTACTTTTCCTGGAGCTGGTATACTTTCTATCGCTGGAGGAGTTTTAGAGGCCGTTTCTTCCCCTACTTTTGCTTTCGCAAATGGGATAACAAGGGCTGCAGGTACAATGATAACGAGCGCTATTAAGAGCGCTACTGTAATAAAAAGTGGCTTTGAAAATTTCATCCTATTTTCCCCCAATATAAAAGCTTTACTCCATTCATTCTTATGGAACAACTCTTTCTTTTAGAACATACTTAAGGAGGAAGAGCATAAAACGGAAATTTTCTAAATATTTTTACTGGTACGTGCATAAGTATAGAATTTATTGACTATAACAGTAATAACCCAAAAAAAAATAGCCCCTATGTCAAAAGACATAGAGACTATTTCAATTAAGCGTGAAGATCAGAAACTTCTTGTTCTTTCACTTCTTCTACTTTTTCGTTTACACGTTCAATAGTTGCACCTAATGCAGCTAATTTCTTATGGAAATCTACATAACCACGGTCAAGATGTTTTAACTCAGTTACACGAGTATAACCTTCTGATACTAAACCAGCTAAGATTAATGCAGCTGCAGCACGTAAATCAGTTGCGCCTACTTCAGCACCTTGTAAGCTGTTTGGACCGTTCATAATAACAGAACGACCTTCAATTTTAATATCAGCATTCATACGACGGAATTCTTCAACGTGCATAAAGCGGTTTTCGAATACCGTTTCTGTAATCATGCTTGTTCCATCAGCTTGTAGTAATAATGCCATCATTTGTGATTGCATGTCTGTTGGGAAACCTGGGTGAGGCATAGTTTTAATATCAACCGCTTTTAACTTATCTGGGCCGATAACACGTACACCTTCGTTTTCCTCAATAATTTTAACACCCATTTCTTCCATTTTCGCTGTAATTGAGCGTAAATGTTCAGGTACAGCATTTTCAATTAAGATGTCTCCACCAGTAATTGCTGCTGCAACCATGAATGTTCCCGCTTCAATACGGTCAGGAATAATAGAGTGGTTTGCACCATATAATTTATCAACGCCTTCGATACGAATCGTTCCAGTTCCAGCTCCGCGTACTTTCGCTCCCATTGCATTTAAGAAGTTAGCTAAGTCAACGATTTCTGGTTCTTTCGCTGCGTTTTCAAGAATTGTTGTCCCTTTTGCTAATGTAGCTGCAGACATAATGTTTTCTGTCGCGCCTACGCTTGGGAAGTCTAAGTAGATTTTAGCTCCTTTTAGTTCTCCCTCAACATATGCCTCAACAAAACCGTTACCAACCTGTACTTTTGCTCCCATTGCTTCGAAGCCTTTTAAATGTTGGTCAATTGGACGTGAACCGATTGCACATCCACCAGGAAGTGCAATACGAGCACGACCATTACGTGCTAATAATGGTCCCATTACTTGAACAGATGCACGCATTTTACGTACATATTCAAATGGTGCTTCAATGTTTAGTTCTTTAGAAGAATCGATTGTTACTTGATTATTTTCAAATACGACTTCAGCATTTAAATGACGTAATACCTCATTAATTGTGTATACATCAGACAAAACTGGTACTTCAGATAGTACATTCTTTCCATCACTCGCTAATAGGGCTGCAGCGATTATAGGTAATACAGCATTTTTTGCGCCCTCAACACGCACTGTGCCGTTTAACCGCTTTCCGCCACGGACGATGATCTTTTCCAAATTATTCCCCTCCGTGTCCTTTTTTCAGTATCTATTCACTCAATACTCAGAAGTTATGATCGGTGTGCCAACCACAATTGTATCTTTGTTGTCTGTAGAACGTATTGCTATTTGCACATTTATTTTCTCTCTATTTGTTGAAAGAGCGTCATCCCACTTTTTATTGTATGCGGAGACTGACACAAATGCTCTTTCTTCTACTTGTTCGATCGCTCTTGCTGAAAGATCTTTCAAAACCTGATTGGTTTTATTTTGCAAAACACCTTCAATCTTATCATTCAGTACACCTTGAACACAAGTGTAAATTATAGGTTTTTCACTAAAAATTTTATTCACTTTTTGAACATACTTCGGGTCCCATTTCGCCCCACTTACTTCAAAGATAATGAAAGTGTTTTCTTTAGTATTTTCTTTACTCCAAGTTACTACTACTCGTTCTTCATGAGAAGCAAACTTTTTATAGGATGTAGCTTTATATCCATCTGGAGATTGCTCTACTTCCCACTTTTGAATATTTGCCTTGTCCTTCACATCGTTTAACAACTTTTGAAACGTATGTATATTAGAAATTGTTTTTGTTTCTCTAGCTAACCATGACCATTTTTCTACTTTAGCATCATTTTTCTCTAAAGCCTTAATCATGCTCTCCATTTTCTGTTCATCGCTTATCGGTTTCATCTCTCTATATCCAACCAAAAATAAAACAACACTAAGTGCAACAATAAGAATGGCTTTAAGCTTCAATTTCATCCCCTCCTATCCCCATTGTTAACGGAGATTTGAGGTTCTATACACTTACTTTACTAAATACGTTAAACTCTTCGAATAGCCTAAATAATCAAGGAAAAAGTTACTTACAGATGTCCCAATTGCAATTGTAATTAAGATGAGTAATACTCGCGTCTGCAGCACTTTTCCGGACTTCATTAAACGCTCAATGTGAATGCCTTGCAAAGCCCACCACGTAATGGTAATAAACAATAAATGCGAAACAATGGCAATCAGTGCTTGTTGCCCTAAAAGTTGTGCCAAAAAATCGACCCCTTTTTACTCAGCTACTACTTATGAAAGAATATAAAAACGATACCATAATAAGTAGGAGCCACACTTTTTCAAATGCAAATAGACATCTTACATTTTACATCGTGATTTTCTTTCAAAAAACGTATATCTACATTACAAGTTAACACAAAATAAAAAGCGCAGAGTACTGACTCCACACCTTTTATTTTCACTATTGTACCACGTTCCCTAAGAAGAAGAAATCTTTCATTAATGGAAAATATTCATAAAAGAAATTGTACCCAATCATCGGCATAATCCCTAGTATTACAATCGAAATTGCACAAAGACTCATAACAACCTTTATATTTAACGGTAACCGTATCCTCTCTTCTGTCTCTCCGGTGCGGAAAAACATTTGTTGTAAAATACGGAAATAATATACGAATGAAACAACTGTCGTACCCATCATAATCGAAGCTAGTACGTAATGTGCTGGCTCTACATGAAGCGCGCCTAAAAAGATGTTAATCTTTCCAATGAAGCCAGCCGTCCCTGGTATCCCGGCCAGCGATAAAATAAAGATTGTCATCATGATCGCTGCAAATGGTGATTTCTTATATAATCCGGTGAAAATCGTTATGTTTTCCTTATCGTTTTGTAAGATTAAGCCGTGGATAATGGCAAACGCGCCTATATTCATAAGCATGTATGCCAGCATATAAAACCACATGCTATCTAGCGTAAATGGTGATAATGCCACAAGTGGAACGAGTAAATACCCAGCATGCGCAATACCTGAATAAGCAAATAAACGTTTTATGTTGTATTGTTTTAACGCGACTACATTCCCAACAATCATCGTTATACTTGCTAGCACCGCAATATATATACTCATATGCCCATATAAAGATTGCATATCTCCTTGTATTAATACACTTGCAAAAACCATAAGGAACAAACGAATAATGAGTAGGAAACCAGCAATTTTAGAAATCGTTCCAAGAAAAGCGGTAACAGGTGTAGTCGCTCCTTCATACACATCAGGTGCCCACATATGAAACGGCACTGTGGCAATTTTAAATGAGAGACCAACTAGCAATAAAAGAAATGCGAGAGCTAACAATAACTGAATACCACTAGCGAGCTCCCCAGTGAGTAACTTTTGCATATCTACAATGTTAGTTGAACCTGTAATACCGTATAAATAACTCATTCCGAAGAGCGTGATCGCCGTTCCAATTCCTCCGCTAATGACATATTTCATTGCCGCTTCATTTGATGCACGGTTCTTTTTTCGTATTCCGACTAAAATATAAGAAGAAAGTGAAAGTAACTCTAAACCAACGAAAAGGGTGATAAAGTCAACACTAGAAGCCATGAACATTGCGCCAAGAAGTGCCATTAAAAATAAGTAATAATATTCGCCCTTATCTTCAATCGGATTCTTCTTATCATCGCTCATTGCGATGCATAAAATGAGAGCTGAGGCGCCTAATAACAACGTTTTAAACCCTTTTGAAAATCCATCTAACACAAACGATCCATTTAAAATATCTCCAGCTGGTTCGCTATATAGCGTAATTAATGAAACAATTGCTAATACGATGGCAGCGATCGCACCAAGAGCTACATATCTATGGTTCAGCTTAAAAAACAAATCACATATGGAAAGAAGGATGGCGGCCCCGAGAATAATAAATTCTGGCACCATTAGATGCCACGATAAGCTAAGTAACGTATTCATATCCATCCTACTTCACCCCCAATGTTTTCAATGTATTTTGAAGCGGATCCCCTAGTATCTCTGGCATAACTCCAATTGCAATAATACAAAAGATAAGTAGTAAAACAGGGACGTACTCCCATCCGTGTATATCAGATTTCGCTTCCCATTCTTTCTTTCCAAATGTCACTTGAAGTGTCGCTCTTAATACGTATACAGCGGTTAAAATGATGCCAATCACACCGACTGCAGCAATGACGGGCTCTCCTTGAAATAAACCGAGAAAGGCAAGAAATTCACTAACAAACCCAGACATCCCTGGTAATCCAAGTGATGCCATTCCTCCTGCTAAAAAGAATCCGCTAAGTATCGGTACACTTTTCGCAAGTCCGCCTAGCACCGTAATATCCGAAGTTCCAAATCGTTGTTCTATAACACCTAGCAAGAAGAAGAGCAAGGCTGCAATTAAACCATGTGATACAACTTGGAATAGCGCTCCTTGTGTACCAGGTGCATTAAGTGACGCAAGTCCCATTAATACAATTCCCATATGCGAAATACTAGAGTAAGCGAGTACTTTCCTAAAGTCCGTTTGGATGAGCGCTAAAAAGGCACCGTATAATAAATTAATTACGCCTAATATCGCAATTAGCGTTGCAACATCGTGAAAATATTCCGGGAATAACCCTTTCCCGAAGCGAATAATACCGTACGCTCCAATCTTTAACAAAACACCCGCATGAAGCATAACTACAGCTGGATGCGCTTCTATGTGTACATTGACCATCCAGCGGTGCAACGGAAAAACAGGTAGTTTAATTGCAAAGGCAATCATTATGGCAATAAATACACCAAGCTGCAAGCTACTTGGGATGACGAGTTCTCCCCCTGCGCTTACGCTTCTTAATATCTCTTTCAGCTCCACAATATTTGTTGTACCTGTTTTCGCGAACAAAATTGAGAAAACAATGAGCAAAATAGCTGAGCCAATACCGTTATATATTAAATAACTATAAGCAGCCTTTTCACTCGACAATTTTCCCCACTTCCCAATTAATAAGAACATGGGTGGCAACGTAATTTCAAAGAAGATAAAAAACAACATTAAATTTTGAGCAGCAAAGACGCCGAGCATCCCTATTTCTAGCATGAGTAACAGCATATAAAATGCTTTTAAATTGCTTTTAATAGAAAAGGCTGCAATTGCTGCAAGCATCGCTAGAAGAGCCGTCAGTACCATCATGACAAGCGACAAACCATCAATACCGAGCTCGTAATAAATAGAAAACCACCTTTTATCCACCGCTGTAAAATCTCCGAACTTAATCCATTTCACCTTTTCATCAAATAGTGACAAGCTCTTTCCAGAAGCATATGTACAAGCGAGGACGATGGCGATTCCAAATGGAAGTGCCGTCCCAAATAAGCCAAGCGCCCGCACTGTACGCAATTCCTTTTTCGGTGTTAATACAAGCAATAAAATTCCTAAAAGCGGGGAAAAAATGAAGAACGTTAACAACAAATCATTCATCGTAAATCCCCTCCCGTATAGAGCAAAATAATGACGAGTACAGCGAGCGAAACCGCCGTTACAGTACCGTACACTTGTACATTCCCGTTTTGAAGTTTCGAGCCAAGGTTACTTGTGCCTTTAACTACACTTGCAATTAAAACTGCAATTCCTTCGACTACATACACTTCAAATAAGCGAAGCACACGAGCGATTCCTTTCGTAATAGGGATCACCGTCATGTTGTATAGTTCATCCACATAATATTTTTCTTTCAAAAGATTATAAAGCGAGGTTCCCGTACCCCCAGCCCACTCTCTAGAAATTGATTTCTTGCCATATATGAAATATGCAAGAGCGATTCCCGCAAATGAAACGAGCGTCGCAACAATCATAATCCAAACTGGTCCATGCGCTTCTTCAACCTTAAACCCTACATCTTTCGTCAACCAATCTCCGAGAAACGTCCCAAACCATGGTGTATTTATATATCCTGCCACTACTGCGAGAACGCCGAGAACAATCATTGGATACGTCATAATGCGGGGCGACTCATGCACATCTTCCTTCGTCTTCGCTTCCCCAGTAAAGACAAGGAAGTATAGACGAAACATGTAAAATGCCGTTAAGAATGCCGCAAGTACTGCTAATACGAATAAAAAGTAATTACCATTCATCCAAGTCGCAGCCAAAATTTCATCTTTACTAAAGAACCCAGAAAGGAGTGGAACCCCACTAATTGCAAGTGTACCTATCAAAAATAGCGTACCAGTTACTTTCATCTTCTTCTGTAAACCGCCCATTTTGTTAATGTTTTGCGTATGCACGGCATGAATTACACTTCCTGCTGCCAAAAATAGTAGTGCTTTAAAAAAAGCATGTGTCGTCAAATGGAATATACCAGCTACATAACCAGCAGAACCTAACGCGAGCATCATATACCCGAGCTGGCTAACTGTAGAATAAGCAAGTACTCTCTTTATATCTGTTTGTACAAGGCCGATAGAGGCCGCAAAGATTGCAGTGAAAGCTCCGACAATTGCCACTGTCTGCATCGCTACCGCACTTGCCGAAAATAATGGAAACATCGTCGCTACTAAATATACGCCCGCTGCAACCATCGTCGCCGCGTGAATAAGTGCCGACACGGGCGTTGGCCCCTCCATTGCATCTGGCAACCACGTGTGAAGCGGGAACTGACCTGATTTCCCCATCGCCCCGATAAAAATTAATATCGCCGTTATTGTAATCATGTAAGGAGGTAGATCCCCTGTATAAATCGCCCTAAATATTGCGTCATATTCAAAACTACCTGCGTACCAAAAAATTAAAATCATCCCGATAAATAAACCAACATCCCCAATACGGGTCATAATAAAAGCCTTTTTTGCAGCAGTCTTCGCTTCTTCTTTAAAGAAATAAAAACCGATAAGTAAAAATGAGCCAAGGCCAACTAATTCCCAAAATATATAAAGCTGTAATAAATTCGTTGATATAACAAGCCCTAACATCGCAAATGTAAAGAGTCCTAAATATGCGTAAAAGGTTGGTAATCGTTCATCACCTTTCATATAACCTTTCGAATACACATGTACAAGCAGACTCACAAGCGTAACGATAAACAACATTAAAGCTCCTAATGCAGTCACTTCAAAGCCAAATGATATATCCACATCTCCAGCTCTAAGCCACACCCACTTATGCTTCACGCTTGCTTCTGAAAATCTTTCTATTAACACAAGTACCGCAAGTATAAAGGAGAGAAAGACGAAAAAAATACTAAGTACACTGCTTCCTTCTCTAATTTTCTTCCCGAATATAATAAGTAACAAAAACGAAACGAGTGGGAAAAGCGGTATGAGCCATGCATAATCGATCATTGTTTCCTTCCCCCTTTTTCGGTCACAATGCTATCCTTTGAGCGTATCCATTTCATCCACCTGAACTGTCGTACGATTACGATATAAAGCAATTAAAATAGCGAGTCCTACCGCCGCTTCCGCTGCCGCTACAGCCATCGTAAACAGTGAGAAAATTTGACCTGTTAAATTCGGAAATAAGCCTAATTTACTAAACGCCACTAAGTTTAAATTGGAAGCATTTAGCATTAATTCGATACAAACTAATACGATTACTGTATTCCGCTTTGTTAAAGCTCCAAATAGGCCGATGCAAAACAAAATAATCGCAAGTGTTAAATATGCAGAAGCCGGAACGCTACTCATTGGAATCCTCCTCTTTCTCGTCCTTTTTCGCAAGTATAATCGCGCCAACGAGTGCTACAAGTAAAATAACTGAAGTTAGTTCAAATGGGATAATATATTTTGAATAGAGAAGCGTACCGATTTGAAGTGTGTTGTTTTCATGGAGAGGTAAACTTCCTTGTGTGCTCTCATTTGCAAAATCAATATTATTAACAGCGAAATACATAACCGCTCCAAATGCTACAACCGCAAAGAAGATAATCCATTTTCGAAGAGTAAGACGCGATTCATTTTCCGCGTTATGTTTCGTTAACATAATGCCGAAAATCATAATAATTGTGATTGCACCAGAGTAAAGTAAAATTTGTGCAACGCCTATAAATTCGGCTGATAAAAGAAAATACAAACCTGCAATGCTGAGAAATGTTAGAACGAGAGCTAGCATCATGTGCATAACTTTCGTTAAGTTCAACATAAGAACACCGCCGATAATTGCAGTCAAGGATAGTATAAAGAATGCTACAAACTCGCCATTCATGCCTTATTCTCCTTCCTGACGTTTTCGTCGTTTTCGTCAAGCCACTGCAAATTTTTAAATAAGTCATCACGTGAATATTCCGCGAGCTCAAAGTTATTTGTCATGACAATCGCCTCTGTCGGACAAACTTCTGTACATAAATCACAAAGAATACAAATTTCAAAATTAATATCATACGTGTCGATAATTTTTCCTTTTTTCGTAGGATCCGGATGTTTCTTTCCTGTTAACTGAATACAGTCTGTCGGACAAATGTTAGAGCATTGATTACAAACAATACATTTCTCCGGATAGAATTTTTGAATCCCCCGAAAACGGTCTGGCAACGGCAACGGTTGATTTGGATAATCATACGTTACCTTCTTCTTGCTCAAATTACTTAGTGTATATTTTAATCCTTTAAATAGTCCCTTCATCTCTTACTGGCACCCCCCTCATAGATTAGAAGAATAACTCCTTAATCAATGCCGTTAAGAAAATATTTGCAAGTGCAATCGGCAATAATACTTTCCATCCAAACTCCATTAACTGGTCACCTCTTATACGCGGGAACGTAACGCGGAACCAAATTAATAGAAAGACTACACTGCTAAATTTCAAAGCAAACCATACGGCACCTGGGATAAATCCAAGAAACATGACTGGATTCCATCCGCCTAAAAAGAGCACTGTAATTAACGATGCCATCCCGAAGAAATATACGTACTCTGAAAGCATGAAAAACGCCCAGCGAAAACCTGAGTATTCCGTATGATATCCAGAAACAAGTTCTGACTCCGCTTCTGGCAAATCGAATGGCGTCCGATTTAACTCTGCAACTGCTGCAATTAAGAAAACGACGAAGCCAATTGGCTGCACGAAAATGTACCAAACCTTCTCCTGCGCCGCTACAATCTCATTTAAATTCAGGCTACCAGCTAACAACACGATACCAATTACACTCATTACGAGCGGAATCTCATAAGAAATCATTTGCGCCGCCGCACGCATCCCTCCTAAAAGGGAATATTTATTATTCGATGCCCATCCCCCAGTTACAACACCTATCGTCGTAATACCGGAAACAGCGATATAATAAAGTAGCCCGACTCCAATATCGGCAAATTGAAATTTATCAGTGAACGGGATAACTGCCAGCACCATAAATGCTGGCGCAAATGCAATGACAGGTGCTAATATAAACAGTGGTTTATCTGCTGCTTTCGGAATACTATCTTCTTTCAATAATAGTTTTAAAACATCAGCTACCGTTTGCAGTAAACCGAATCGGCCTCCAACCTGGTTTGGTCCAATCCGCCCTTGCATAAACCCCATCACTTTCCGTTCTGCCAAAATTCCATATGTAACGAAGCCAAGGACTGCAAATAGTAGAAGCACCGCTAATCCGAAAAAAATGAAGAAATTCGTCCAGCTTGAAGGTGATTGTAAGAGCGTCTCAATCATTAGCCATCAACCTCCCCAAGTACAATATCAACTCCACCTAAAATCGTAATTAAATTAGCGATGTTTTCACCTTTCAATAACTTCGGTAAAATTTGCAAGTTATAAAAAGATGGCCTACGAAACTTCAAACGGTACGGCTCTTTCTTTCCGTCACTAGCGATGTAACAACCAATCTCTCCGCGCGGCGATTCGATACGTACAAACGCTTCTCCCTTAGGTGCCTTAATAATTTTCGGTACTTTTGCCAGCACTGCTCCATCTTTTGGGAACTGCTGAACTGCTTGCTCAACAATCTTTAAAGACTCCTCGATTTCTTGCATTCGGCAAACGTAGCGATCCCAAGCATCTCCCACGCTTCCAACAGGAATATCAAAATCAAAACGATCATAAATCGAATACGGCTCGTCTTTGCGAAGATCCCAGTTTACTCCAGTGCACCGCAAATTTGCTCCGCTTAAAGAATACGAGATCGCTTCTTCCGCGCTATATATACCAACGCCTTTCACACGATTTAAGAAAATCTCATTACCGCTAACAAGATCATGATAACCTGCCAATTGCTCTCTCATATACGGAACAAACTCTTCCACCTTTTCAATCCAACCATCTGGCGCATCCCACTTCACACCGCCAACTCTCATATAGTTAAAAGTAAGCCGTGCCCCGCATAATTCATTTAATAAATTTATAATCATCTCTCGTTCACGAAACGCGTACAAAAACGGGCTGACCGCTCCTATATCAAGAAGATTCGTCCCCCACCAAACGAGATGGCTTGCAATTCTCCCTAGCTCCATCGCAAGTACTCGCAAGTATTCGGCACGCTCCGGAATTTCAAGTCCCATCATCGTCTCTACAGCATGGCAAATGACGTAATTATTCGTCATGGCTGATAAATAGTCCATTCGATCTGTATAAGGGATAATTTGCGTATACTGTAAGCTCTCAGCGATTTTTTCCGTCCCGCGATGCAAATACCCAATAACCGGTGTAGCTTCTCTAATAATTTCCCCGTCAATCTTAATTACGAGCCTGAACACACCATGTGTACTCGGATGCTGAGGTCCTACATTCAAAAGCATCTCTTCCGTACGGATCATAGCTACACCTCCACATCATACGGTTCATAGTCTTTTCTAAGCGGATGTCCTACCCAATCATCTGGCATTAAAATACGCGTTAAATTCGGATGCCCTTTAAATACAATGCCGAGCAAATCGTATGCTTCTCGCTCCGGCCAGTCAGCCCCTTTCCAAAGCGCTGTCACAGATTCAACTTGCGGTTCTTCCCGGTCTAGCTTTACCTTCACCGCTACCGATTGTTTCTTACCATATGAAAACAAATGAACATATACTTCCATATGTGTCACAAAATCCGTCGCATGTAGCTCTGACATATAATCAAAAGCAAGTCCTTCATGGAATCGCAGTGACTCCATCACTTCATAATATTTTTCTTGATCCACCACAAGAGTCGGCACATCCTTTGACAGTTTATTAATGTAGGAATCTACTAATGCACCCTCTCCTACCTTCTCCCTAATAGCCTCAACATACTGATTTAAATACGGCTGATTTACGGACGTTTCTTCCCGCTTCGGCTCATCCTCTTTCTTACCTTCAGCTCCCTTTGTCTTCGCTCTTGCAGCCGCTGCTGCTTTCGCTTTTGCTGCTGCAATTGCCTTTTCCTTTTCATCTCCCGAATCCCCATCACCTTGCGAAGCTTTCTGCTTCGCTAATGCTGCCGCTTTTGCCTTGGCTGCTGCCACCGCCTTTGCCTTTGCTTTCGCNNCTAACGCCGCCGCTTTTGCTTTTGCTGCCGCTGCTGCACGTCGTTTTGCTTCTTCTATAGTAATATCATTATTTTTTGGTAGCGCTTTCTCTTTTTCTTGATTTTCTGCCTCAAGCTCACTTATTTCCGCCTCGTGTTTCGCTACAAGGCGTTTTCTCGCTTCTTCTTTTGCACGCCTAGCTGCTTCTTTTTTCAGATCCTCTAAGTCTTTGTTTGGATTACTCATTTATTCGTCACCTGCTTCCCGGTCTTTGCTTCGTAACGAATTTTTTCTTTTAATTTATTAATTCCATAAATTAAAGCAGCCGGATTTGGGGGACAACCAGGAATATACACATCAACTGGTACGATTTGGTCTACACCTTTCACAACAGCATATGAATTTACATACGGACCACCTGCTGTCGCACAAGATCCCATCGCAATAACCCATTTCGGTTCGGGCATTTGATCATATAAGCGCCGAACAATAGGAGCCATCTTCTTCGTTACTGTTCCCGATACAATCATGACGTCCGATTGTCTTGGTGAAGTCCGAAAAAATGACCCAAATCGATCTAAATCGTAATGTGATGAGCCTACTCCCATCATTTCAATTGCACAGCACGCCAGTCCGAATGTCATCGGCCATAAAGAATTGCTCCTCGCCCATCCTTTCAACTGCTCCAATGTAGAAAAAAAGATATTTCGTTCTAATTCTGCTCGCTCATTTGGATGTAATTCCTCAAAATTTATAACCATTGTAACACCTTCTTTTTCCAAGCATACGCTAATCCAACTAGCAACATTACAACAAAGATGAGCATTTCAATTAATGCAAATAAACCTAGCTTGTCATACGCAACAGCCCAAGGATATAAAAATAAAGTTTCTACATCAAAGATCACAAACAATAAAGCGAAAATATAATAACGAGCATGAAACCGAATATTTGCATCATGAAACGGCTCAATTCCACTCTCATACGTCGTCGCCTTTGCTGCACTTGGCTTATTTGGGCGCAGCATCCTTCCTAATGTAAGAGCCACTACCGGCAGCAATATACCTAATAGCAAGAAAATCAAAACGATCATATAACTATTTTCATATACACTTGCCATTGTGAAACCCTCCCCCCTAAATTAAGAACAAGTTCACATAGTAAACAATATGTCCTAGTTGCAGTAATTATTATTTTTAAATTTTTCTAAATAATGCAACTATTCTAATCATTATAGCAAACTTCAAATTCCTATGTCGATATGTTGGGAGACAGAAACAAGAATTATTAAAATCTATTTTTACAACTCGCTATAACTGTGCAAAATAAATATAAAACTTATATACGCTTTTCAAGAAACCGTAGGTGATATAAATGAAAAAACAAACACATGTAAGTATTCTTATAAGCATTGTATTGCTGTCTATAACGATTCACTACGTAGCGATGCCTTTTCTATATGAATATTCATTTCCTTTTCAGCTATTAATCGGAATGAGTACCCTATTAATTGATATTATCGCTTGTAGTTATATACTTTACTTTTCAAACATGAAAGAAGGGCTATCTCGTTTATTTTGGATTATATTATCCGTTGGAGCTCTCTCTTATTTTATCGGTGATATAGTCGTTGCCTATCAGCGTTTAATTGTAAAGGACTTCTATACGTTCGTTGATCCATCTGACTTTTTTTACTTACTTTTTTTAGTTACTTTTGCATTTGCCTTTCTATACGAAATCATTTATAACCGAGATTTATTAGAAAAACTTTTTATGCTATGTGATATTTGTATTATCGTTACAGCCCAATTTACTTTAAGTTACTACTTACTTATTGAACGAACCATTCACGTTTTTACAACATCCTATATCGACATATTTGTTCAACTTACCTATCCAATGGTTGATTTACTCTTTCTCTTAATAGGAATCAATCTTTTATTCAAACCACTATCCTTATTACCTAAAAAGGTTGGTGCGCTTCTTAGCAGTGCTTTAATTTTATATGCTACTACAGATGCGATTTATGCTTATATAAAATACTTCATACCAGAGTATTCTATGTTTACAGTTACTCCTTTCTATCAAGTAACCTTAGTACTAGTAGCAATCGCCTGTATTCTCCATACAAAAGAACCTGAAAAACAAGAGCAAGTACTACTAACACCTAAAATTGGTGAATCAATCCGATTATCATTGCCTTATATTTCAGTAATAACACTTATTCTTTTTATATTAGTTGAATACGTCTTTGGGCCTATTATAGTAATTGGTCTTATAATAACTTTCTCTTTCGTTCTCATACGTCATAGTTTAGTTCGAAAACAAAATAAAATATTATTGCTAGCTCAAATGCAATTCAACTCAGAACTCGAGAAACAAATTAAACTACGTACAGAAGATTTAGTAGAACAGAAGAATGAACTCTATCATAATCAACAAATGTTTAAATCTTTATACGAGCATCATCCAGATCCAATCTTCACATTAGATTTATACGGCAATTTTCTCAAAGTAAATAACGCTGGTACTACTTTACTCGGTTATCAAACGAATGAATTATTAAACCAGCCTTACTATTCACTCATATACGAAGAAGATTTAGAAGAAATGATTAACTCCTTTCATCGTGTAAAAAAGGGACATTCTATCTCTTTAGAAATACGGGCGTATCATAAAAACAGAGATATTTACTACTTGCACGTTACCGCCGTACCGATCTTTTTAAAAGAGAAAATTTCTGGGGTTTATTTAATGATTAAAGATATTACGGAAAGCAAACAACAGCAAGAACAGATTAATTTTCTAGCATACCATGATACTTTAACAGAGCTTGCAAATCGTCGTGCATTTCATCAACATTTGGAACAGGCAATTGCACGAGCAAAAATATCGAAAAAGCCTTTTGCTGTTATGTTTCTCGACCTAGACCGTTTTAAAGTTATTAATGATACCCTCGGTCATCGAGTAGGAGACCTATTGCTCATCGCAGTAGCAAAAAGGCTCGAAAGAATATCAACATCAAATATGAAACTCGCGCGGCTAGCTGGAGATGAGTTCACAATCCTTATCGAAAATTACAAAAAAAAGCCAGATGTCCAAAAAATGGCTGATATAATTGTAGCGGCCATGAATGAGCCATTTGAAATCGAAAATCAACATTTACAAATCTCACCGAGTATCGGAATTGCAATATATCCTGAAGCAGGTGAAGATCCGCTATCCATTTTGCAGCATGCTGATATGGCCATGTACGAAGCAAAAAATAAAGGAAAAAACGGTAGCTCTCTTTACACGAAAGAACTATATAAAAAAATGGAACGAAAAGCTCGAATTGAAAAAGATCTGCCAATTGCTTTAGTAAACAAAGAATTTCATCTCGTCTATCAACCACAAATTGATACGACAACAAATAAAATCATCGGCGCTGAAGCTTTAATACGTTGGAAACACCCACTATTAGGTGATATTTCACCATGTGAGTTTATTCCAATTGTAGAAGAGACGCCACAAGTAGTCCCACTTGGACATTGGGTATTACAAGAAGCTTGTCTCCAATTAAAAATATGGCATATCCTTGGCTACCAAAATTTAAAAATAAGTGTTAATTTATCCGCAAAAGAGTTCCGGCAAGATCAATTAATCGAAAACATTTCACAAATATTAAACAACGTAAGCGTCGACCCAAAATATGTCACACTTGAGTTAACAGAAAGAATTGCAATGATTGACGAGAAAGAAACGTTATTAACACTGAAGCAATTAAAAGAATACGGTATCCAAACTTCCATTGATGACTTCGGTACTGGGTATTCTTCTCTTGCTTATTTATCAATTTTTCCAATCGACACATTAAAAGTACCGAGAGAATTCACACAATTAGCCGATCATCGTCCTGAAGAACGAGCCATCGTTTCTACAATCCTTTCCCTCGCAAATACTTTAAATCTTTCAGTCGTTGCCGAAGGAATTGAAACCGAAAAACAGCTTAAGTTTCTGCAAAAACATAACTGTAAATATATGCAAGGTTACTATTTCAGTAAACCACTTACTAGTAATCAATTTATAAAGTTTCTACAAAAAACCCCCAGTATGAACAAATAATTCATACTGGGGGTTTTATAGTGCTAAATTTTTTCTCATAATATTCTTCTGCGATTTCTTCGTAAAAAGCCGCAGATGTTGTGTAGAAATATGGAATTAACCATAAGAATCCAATCCCTAACGTAATACAACTCAATATAAACCAACCGATAAAACTTAAACATAAAATGAAATACTCCATCTTATGCCCATCCATCATACGACGGCTTTCTGTAATAGCTTGATTTATGGAATACTCAGGATGATCATTTATTATAAAGTACGTCATCGCATAAGAGAATGATTTAATGATGCCTGGAATAATAAATAGTAAAAACCATAAGAAAATATAAATGTTCACTACTATATATAATAAAAATGACTTTATAAACTTACTTCCTGCTGTAAACCATCTAAATATATGCCCAATACGCGCGTCTTTTTCTCGAATTATATGTAGCGCTAAATAATAGCCACCTAACGTTAATGGACCTACCATAAAAGTTGTAATAATATCTACTATCATGGAGTTTTTCATATCTTCCCAACCCAAAATTTGTGTAAACGAAAAATCAACAATAAAGTTAAAAGTGATCATTATAACAGAAATAAGTAATGTGGCTCCGACTGCTAATCCCCATTTCCCTTCTAATGAATCTAGTGCTTCTCCTTTTAGATCACTAATCATATTTAGCCTCCTATACACAATAATTCTATTAGTATAGCATGTTTCTATTGCAATTCACCTTTTGAGATGTAGCGATAAAAGTATGCTGTCGTTGTACTCATATACGGACTAAGCCAAAGAAAGCCTATTCCAAAAGTAAGAAGCGCTAAAATAGCCCATCCTATGAAGCTCAGCCATAAAAGAAACAAATCTAACTTATGCCCCTTCATAAGATTCTTACATTCCTTCATCGCCTGCGAAACACTATATTCTGGATTTTCAATCATTACATAGTACGTCAGCGCATAAGAAAAATACATCACAATCATACCAACAATTGAAATCGCTAATAGCACGAAGAAAGCTATTGCAAATGACGTATTCCCTTCTTCACCTAACAATGCAAATAAGCCTATTAACAGCATCGGAATCCACTTACCTGTATATAACAAAATTGCAAGCATTGCCCACATTGTTTTCATCATTCTTTTAAAACCGCGAAATCCTTCAAATAAGTGATCTACTTTAGCATCTTCTCGTTTACTAATCTGTAAAAATACATTTGTATAACCATATGATGTAATCCCATACGATGCGTTACTCAAAATTATCATAATGCAATAAAAAATCCCAAAGGTAATACCTGCTCCAATTGACATCGTTTCCTCTTCAAATGATCCAGTTAAACTTACAACTGAGAGAAATATAATAATTCCTGGAATTAATAGTATAAGCATTGCAGCCATCGAAACGACATAACTTAAAATAAAATATAAAATTGTTGACCCAACACCTAGTCCCCATTTTCCCTTTAAAGAGTACAATGCTTCTCGTTTCATTTCACCAATTATTGATTCATCCCCTTCATAAAATATAAATTGTTGTACACTTCTACTTATACAAGCATCAATATAATTATACCAATTTTGTAAAATTATCCATGAAATAGACAAAAAAATCCGTAAAGGCAAGGGCCCTTACGGATTTTTTTTACTTCATATCAGAAACGTTTAAACGGTTCACGGCACGTTGCAAGGCCATTTCTGCACGTTTAAAGTCAACATGTGCTTGTTTATCTTGCATACGTTGCTCAGCGCGACGCTTCGCTTCATTTGCACGATGGATATCGATATGGTTTGCTTCTTCAGCAGATGATGATAATACAGTCACTTTATCTGGACGAACTTCGATAAAGCCACCGCTTACTGCTACATAATCAGTGTGTCCACCATTTTTCAGACGAACTGCACTAATTTTTAATGGTGCAACAGTTGGAATGTGACCTGGTAAGATCCCCATTTCCCCACTCTCTGCTTTTACACTTACCATTTCTACTTCTTTTTCGTAAACCGGTCCATCAGGAGTTACAATACTGACTGGAAATGTCTTCATACTTCGTCCCTCCTAAGGCCTTACGCCATCATTTTCTTCGCGTTTTCAATAACTTCTTCAATGCCACCTACTAAGCGGAATGCATCTTCTGGAAGGTCATCATATTTTCCTTCTAGAATTTCTTTGAAACCACTAACTGTATTTTTTACAGGTACGTAAGAACCTTTTTGACCTGTAAACTGCTCAGCTACGTGGAAGTTTTGAGATAAGAAGAATTGAATACGACGAGCACGATGTACAACTAACTTATCTTCTTCAGATAACTCATCCATACCTAAGATAGCGATGATATCTTGAAGTTCTTTATAACGTTGTAAAGTTTGTTGTACTTGACGAGCTACTTCATAATGTTCTTCTCCTACGATTTCTGGAGACAGTGCACGAGATGTAGATGCTAATGGATCTACGGCTGGGTAAATACCCATTTGTGTTAAACGACGCTCTAAGTTTGTTGTTGCATCTAAGTGAGCGAACGTTGTAGCTGGTGCTGGGTCAGTATAGTCATCGGCTGGTACATATACCGCTTGGATAGACGTGATAGACCCTTTATTTGTAGATGTAATACGCTCTTGTAATTGACCCATTTCTGTTGCAAGTGTTGGTTGGTAACCTACCGCAGATGGCATACGACCAAGAAGGGCAGATACTTCAGAACCCGCTTGCGTGAAACGGAAGATGTTATCGATGAACAGAAGTACGTCTTGTCCTTGCTCATCACGGAAATGCTCAGCCATTGTTAAACCTGTTAATGCAACACGTTGACGTGCTCCAGGTGGCTCGTTCATTTGTCCGAATACCATCGCAGTTTTCTTGATTACGCCAGAATCGCTCATTTCGTGGTATAAGTCATTACCCTCACGAGTACGCTCACCTACACCAGCGAATACAGAGATACCACCGTGCTCTTGTGCGATGTTGTTAATTAATTCCTGAATTAATACTGTTTTACCTACACCGGCACCACCGAATAGGCCGATCTTACCACCCTTAATGTAAGGAGCAAGTAAGTCTACTACTTTAATACCAGTTTCAAGAATTTCTACTTTAGTAGATAATTCTTCGAATGCAGGTGCTTGACGGTGAATTGGATCACGGTGTACATCCGCAGGAAGTTCACCATCTAAGTCAATTGCATCACCTAATACGTTGAATACACGTCCAAGTGTTACATCACCAACTGGTACAGAAATTGCTTTACCAGTATCTTCTACTTCTGTGCCACGAACAAGTCCATCTGTGGAAGACATCGCAACTGTACGAACTGTATCATCACCTAAATGAAGTGCAACTTCAAATGTTAAGTTCATGCTTCCGTTTTCGTTGCTTTGTTTTACCGTAAGGGCGTTGTAGATTTCTGGTAGCTTTCCGCCATCAAACTTAACGTCTACAACCGGACCCATGATTTGCGTAACGCGCCCTTTATTCATCGGGTTCCCTCCTAGCTTTCTTTTAATTAGCCAGCTTTCTAAGAGAAGTTGGCTTTTAATTTTTTATTAGTTTAGCTTACGCGACTCTTTTGAAAGAGCCGCTTCCGCTTTTAATACTATTCTAACGCTGCTGCTCCACCAACGATTTCCGTAATTTCTTGCGTAATCGCTGCCTGACGCGCACGGTTGAATGAAAGTGTAAGTGAATCGATAACTTCCATTGCGTTGTCTGTAGCACTCTTCATTGCTGTCATACGCGCTGCGTGCTCACTTGCTTTACCATCTAGTAATGCACCGTACACTAAGCTTTCTGCGTATTGTGGCAATAGTACTTTTAAAATCTCTTCTTCAGAAGGTTCGAATTCATAAGCTGTCGTCGGTTTATCAGACGCCACATCAGTAAGCGGTAAAATTTTATTTTCCGTTACTTCTTGTGAAATTTTACTTACGTAATGGTTGTAGTAAATATACAGCTCATCATAAGCACCATCTGCAAACATCGCAATTGCTCGAGAAGCAAGATCTTTAATATCAGTAAATGATGGGTGGTCAGATAATCCAACTACTTCATCAATGATGTTAAAGCCGCGACGTTTTAAATAATCACGTCCTAGTCGTCCAAGCACAATAATTGAATATTGGTTTGAATCCATATTATGACGTTCACGAATTACGTTACTCACTGTACGTAATACGTTACTGTTATAACCACCTGCTAGTCCGCGATCAGATGTAATAACGATGTATCCTGTACGCTTTACAGGACGCGCATTTAGCATCGGATGATTAATTCCTTTACTTCCTTGCGCAATGCTCGCTACTACTTCTTGAATCTTTTCCATATACGGAACGAAAGATTTAGCATTTTGTTCTGCACGGTTTAACTTAGATGCAGATACCATCTCCATCGCTTTCGTAATTTGACTCGTTTTCTTTGTCGAGGTAATCTTCGCTTTTATATCGCGTAAAGATGCCACAGGTTTTCACCACCTTTTTTCCGGAAGTTGGCACGATTAGTAAGAATCCTCTTCCTAATCTACGTTGCAAGATATTCTTGCTCATGATTGAAGGAAAAGAATAGGTGCACCTACTCTTTTCCTTTACATAACCGTCAGCAATCTCAAAGATTGAGATGCCTATATATATTATTATCTAGCTCCAGCGGCTTGAATGTTCGGTGGCTTCACTTCTTCCCCCTCACATTCAGGACGAGCCGCTTCCGCTTTTATTACTCAGAAGCTACGAATACTTTTTTAAATCCGTTAATTGCTGCTGCAAATTTGTCGTCATCCGCAAGTTTCTTAGTTGTGCGGATTTCTTCTAATAAGTCAGTCGCATTAGAATCTAACCAAGCATGGAATTCTTCTTCGAAACGAGTGATATCTACTACTGGGATATCATCTAGGAATCCACGTGTTAAAGCGTAAAGAATGATAACTTGTTTCTCTACACGTAACGGTTTGTGTAATCCTTGTTTTAATACCTCAACAGTACGAGCACCACGGTTTAGTTTCGCTTGAGTTGCTTTATCAAGGTCAGAGCCGAACTGAGCGAACGCTTCTAACTCACGGTAAGATGCAAGGTCAAGACGAAGTGTACCTGATACTTTACTCATTGCTTTAATCTGAGCAGATCCACCAACACGAGATACAGAAGTACCCGCATCGATCGCTGGACGTACGCCAGAGAAGAATAGGTCAGATTGTAAGAAGATTTGTCCATCCGTAATAGAAATTACGTTTGTTGGGATGTAAGCTGATACGTCCCCTGCTTGTGTTTCGATGAAAGGTAGTGCAGTTAAAGAACCGCCGCCTCTTGCATCACTTAATTTTGCTGCACGCTCTAATAAGCGAGAATGTAAGTAGAATACATCCCCTGGATAAGCTTCACGACCTGGAGGACGACGTAATAGTAATGACAGCTCACGGTAAGCCGCTGCTTGTTTTGATAAGTCATCATATACTACTAATACGTGTTTACCATTGTACATGAACTCTTCACCCATTGTTACACCAGCATAAGGAGCTAAGTATAATAATGGAGCTGGTTGAGAAGCAGATGCAGTTACAACGATTGTGTACTCTAATGCACCGTGCTTACGTAGTGTTTCTACTACGTTACGTACAGTTGATTCTTTTTGTCCGATAGCTACATAGATACAAATCATATCTTCATCTTTTTGGTTAATGATTGTATCAAGTGCAACTGCTGTTTTACCAGTTTGACGGTCACCGATGATTAACTCACGTTGACCACGGCCAATTGGTACAAGAGCATCGATCGCTTTAATACCTGTTTGAAGTGGCTCATGAACAGATTTACGATCCATTACACCTGGTGCTGGACTTTCGATTGGACGAGTGTTTGTTGTATTGATTGGGCCTAAACCATCAACTGGTTGACCTAATGGGTTTACAACACGACCAATTAGTTCTTTTCCTACTGGTACTTGCATGATGCGACCAGTACGACGAACTTCGTCACCTTCACGGATTTCTGTGTAAGGTCCTAAAATGATAATACCTACGTTGTTTTCCTCTAAGTTTTGTGCTAGTCCCATAACGCCGTTAGAGAACTCTACAAGTTCACCAGCCATAACGTTATCAAGACCATGAGCACGCGCAATACCGTCACCAACTTGGATAACTGTACCAACATCACTAACTTCGATTTCAGACTGATAGTTCTCGATTTGTTGCTTTATCAGTGCGCTAATTTCTTCAGCTCTGATGCTCATGTGCTTCACCCCTATCTATTCTTCATTAATTCACGCTGAATACGTGCTAATTTTCCTTGTAAACTTCCGTCATAAATGCGATTTCCAATACGTACTTTAATTCCGCCTAGTAAATCTTCATCTACAACATTTTTCACGCGAATTGCATCTTTTCCCGTTCTCTTTGCAAATGCTTCTGCAATGTTAAGCTTCTCTTCTTCAGATAGAAGACGAATAGAATATACAGTTGCATCCGCTACGTTACGTTCTTCATTAGCAAGAACAACATATTCATCTGCAATTTCAGGTAAGATATCAATACGCTTGTTATCAATTAAAATATATAACGTATTTAAAATTGATTCAGAAACAGATCCGAATACGTTTGCAAGAAACGTTTTCTTCTGCTCTTTTGAAATGTTTGGTTGCGTTAAAAAGCTATGTAGTTCCCCGTTCTTTACATAAACGTTTTGTACAAGGCGTAATTCTTCTTCAAACATTTCTAATACGTGTTTTTCTTTTGCAATTTTAAAAAGAGCGACAGCATAACGTTTTGCTACAATCCCATTGCTCATCGCGCTTCTCCTACTTCTTTAATATAATCGCGAATTAACTTAACTTGATCTTCTTCTTTTAATTCTTTTTCAATTACTTTAGAAGCAATTTGAACAGATAAAGAAGCGACTTGTTCTTGTAAAGCAGCAATTGCTTGCTCTTTTTCGCGTTGAATTTCTTGTACAGCAGATGCTTTAATTGATTCTGCTTCTTCTTTCGCAGCAGCAACAATCACATCTTTTTGATCTACAGCTTGTTTTTTCGCTCTTTCGATTAACTCTTGTGCTTCAACACGCGATTGTTTTAACATTTCACGTTGTTCTTCTACTAACTTCTTCGCTTCAGCGTTACTTCTTTCTGCAGCGTCGATTTCATTAGTAACATGCTCTTCACGTTCTTTCATAATTCCCATTAAAGGACCCCACGCAAATTTGCGTAGCATTACTAATAGAATTAAGAAAATGAACAATGTATAAGCAATCGTTCCAAATGGAATGGCAGCTCCTAATAATAAAGTTGGCACAAGGATTCACTCCCTTCAAAATATCTAAATTGATCATATGAAAAAAAAAGACATACGTTTCGTTCATAAAGCAATGGCGAAGAAAGTTCGGAAAAACACTCTTCGCCATCTATGTAAGGGGAGTCTCCCTTATTTGTTCATTACGATGAATGCAATAACTACACCGATGATTGGAAGTGCCTCAACTAAAGCAACCCCGATGAACATAATTGTTTGAAGTGCGCCTTTTAATTCTGGTTGACGAGCAACACCTTCGATTGTACGTGATACGATAAGACCGTTACCAATACCTGCACCTAATGCTGATAAACCAATTGCAATTGCAGCTGCGATTACACCTAAACTCATTTAATTTGTCCTCCTTTGTATTATAAAAAAATAAATTTTTTCTTACTTAAATTATATTAATGGTCATGACTTACTTTATGAGCCATATAAACCATCGTTAACATAACGAAAATAAATGCTTGGATTGATCCAACGAATACACTGAATCCCATCCATGCTAACATCGGTACAAGCGCACCTAATGCTCCAAGGAATGATGCCCCGCCTAACTTAGCAAGTAATCCTAATAAGATCTCACCTGCATAAATGTTACCGAATAAACGAAGACCTAACGTTAATGTGTTAGCAAACTCTTCAATAACCTTTAATGGGAATAAGAATTTCATAGGTTGGAAATAACCTTTAACATACTCTTTCGTACCCTTCATCTTAATTCCATAATAATGGGTGAGGGTAACTACCATCACGGCTAATGTTAATGTAACTGCTGGATCAGACGTTGGTGACCTCCACCATGCAATATGTTCGCCAGCTTCAGTTGCTGAATACATGAATGGTAAACCAAGGAAGTTCGATACGATGATAAACATGATAAGCGTAACGCCAAGCGTTAAGAAACGTCCACCTGTTTTCCAGTCCATCGTACTATTGATAATCCCTTTCACGAAGTCAAACACCCATTCCATGAAGTTTTGCATCCCGGTTGGGCGAAGGGCTAAGCTGCGAGTTCCGATAACAGCGATTAAGAAAACAATAACTGCTGCTACAGTAACCATCATAACTGATGACAAATCGAACGTTAAACCTAGAAATTTAACTAATTTACCGTGTTCCACTAGTAATTCACCTCTCTTCCCTGCTCTTATACTCTAAATAAAGAAAATCTATGATCATGACAAGGTATCCTGTCAGCAATCCTACACCTAAGCCCCACATCGCAATTAACTCTTGATATTTGGCTGCAAATAAAATTAATAACCCAATCGTGGCGAATCTTGAATATGTACTTACAGCTGTCGCCTTAAACTTCACGTTTTCTCCATTTGTTACGCGATCTAACAGCTTGTCTGTTCTACGTGCAATGATGCGCAAACTAAGAAAACTGAAAATCGTTCCGATAATCAGCCCAAGAAATACATCCTTGTAAGAGGTAAATCCCCATCCTAGCACTAGAAGCGCAAGCAAGTAGTACATATATTTCTTTTGTCTTTGGACAAGTCCATGTACGTCTATCATCATTGCTCTCCCGAATAGTAATGTCGAATGAGTCGAATCATTGCGTATACCCCTGTTCCTAACCCGAGTAATAACCCTATAATAAGAAACAATGGAAACGTTCCAACCTTATTATCAATCCACTGCCCACCAAAGATTCCAACAAGTATGGAACCGACTAATTGAGCAAGAATTCCTGACATTAAAGCATATGCTTTTATATGGCTGCGATCGTTTTTTTGCAAGGATTCATCCCTCCAATATGTAACCCTCATTCACGATGTGTTAATAATAACTCATTTTTTTGCATAAATCCTATACAAAACAAAAAGTTTACATTTTCGTCACGGAATAGATGTATTTTTGTCACTGAAAGCCCTACCATCTATCCCCGTTGTTAGCATACAATAGGGTATTAACAGTGTCAACGAGAAATCGTAAAAAATCTAAAAATTTGAGTATTAGGCATTTCCTCCCAAAAATGAAAACGTTCCCCTTCTAAATACTGGTTACATATATGCAATTTCTAACAGTTTTCTCTTTATAATAGAAGGAAATGTTCACAAGTTTGTCACTATTATATTTTCGAGATATAACGCTTTTCTTCCATAATATAGTGTTCCTCAGACGTAAGACTTCTATATTATATGTGATGTGTATGCAACTTATGTTGTATATACGATGTATATTTATCCTCTCCTCTCCCCTCCCCTACTTGCTTACAGCAAAAAAAAACGAGCAGGGGAATCTCCCCTGCTCGTCAGTTGTCTTACTTCGTTCCGAATAAACGGTCACCAGCATCACCAAGACCTGGTACTACATATCCGTGGTCATTTAATTTCTCATCTAATGCTGCTACATAAATATCAACATCGGGATGTTCTTCTTGTACTACTTTTACCCCTTCTGGAGCTGCAACGATACACATTAATTTAATTTGTTTCGCACCGCGCTTTTTCAGAGAGTTAATTGCTTCAGCCGCAGAACCACCTGTTGCTAGCATCGGATCTAGTACGATAAAGTCACGCTCTTCTACATCCGTTGGAAGTTTCACATAGTATTCTACCGGTTGCAATGTTTTAGGGTCACGGTATAAACCAACGTGTCCTACTTTTGCTGCTGGAATTAATTTCAGAATTCCATCAACCATTCCTAAACCTGCACGTAAAATCGGAATTAAACCAAGTTTTTTACCAGCGATCACTTTTGTTGTCGCTTTGCTTACAGGCGTTTCAATTTCAATATCCTTAAGCGGAAGGTCGCGAGTAATTTCGAAAGCCATTAAGCTTGCTACTTCGTCCACTAATTCACGAAAATCTTTCGTACCTGTATTCTTATCGCGAATATATGTAATCTTATGTTGAATTAACGGGTGATCAAATACATACAGTTTTCCCATGTGAATCTCTCCTTTAGATGATATTCATGCGTTTGCACGCTTTTTTACACTATTTACGATTGTAAAGAAAACGCTACTAATATTCAAGGGCAAATTTGGCAAAATCATGATTTTACGATGAATCTATCTAGTATCTTTACCAATTATGGGAGCTGTATCCTTCATTATATCGCCAAAATTTATTCATCATTTGTATACATACTTTAAAAATAATATATGTCCACAAAAAAGACTGCCAAAACAATTACGTTTCAGCAGTCTTCTTCAATCTATTATAGATTTGGATACATTGAGAATTTGCTCGTTAACGCTTCTACACGCTTACGTGCTTCTTCTAATGCAGCTTCATTTTCATGATTTTTTAATGTATAAGCAATAAGTGACGCAATTTCATCCATTTCTTCTAAACCGAAACCACGAGATGTTACAGCTGCTGTACCGATACGTACACCACTTGTTACAAATGGGCTTGCTGTTTCAAATGGAATTGTATTTTTGTTCACTGTAATACCAACTTCATCTAATACGTGCTCTGCTACTTTACCTGTGATTTCTAGGTTACGAACATCAATCAAGATTAAGTGATTGTCTGTTCCGCCAGAAACAAGTGTAAGTCCTTCTTTTTGAAGACCTTCAGCTAAGCGGTTCGCATTGTTAATGATATTTTGTGCATACGTTTTGAAATCCTCTTGAAGTGTCTCACCAAACGCAACAGCTTTTGCAGCGATTACGTGCATAAGTGGACCACCTTGAATACCAGGGAAGATTGATTTATCAATTTGTTTTGCAAACTTCTCTTCACATAAAATCATACCACCGCGCGGACCACGTAACGTTTTATGTGTTGTCGTTGTAACGAAATGTGCATGTGGTACTGGATTTGGATGTAAGCCAGCAGCTACTAAACCAGCGATATGTGCCATATCCACCATTAAGTATGCACCCACTTCATCTGCAATCTCACGGAATCGTTTGAAATCGATAACACGAGGGTATGCACTTGCACCTGCAACGATTAATTTTGGTTTATGTTCTTTCGCTTTTGCTAATACATCATCGTAATTAATACGGTGAGAGTCAGCATCCACGCCATATTCTACGAAATTATATTGTACTCCACTGAAGTTAACAGGGCTTCCGTGTGTTAAGTGACCACCATGAGATAAATTCATACCAAGTACTGTATCGCCTTGCTCTAAAATTGTGAAGTATACTGCCATGTTCGCTTGTGCACCAGAGTGTGGTTGAACGTTTACGTGCTCTGCGCCAAAAATTTCTTTTACGCGATCACGTGCGATATCTTCTACTACGTCTACGTGTTCACAGCCACCATAGTAACGTTTTCCAGGATATCCTTCAGCATACTTATTTGTTAAAACAGAACCTTGCGCCTCCATTACCGCTTCACTTACAAAGTTTTCCGAAGCAATTAACTCAATCTTTGAACGCTGTCTTCCTAGTTCTGCCTCAATTGCAGCAAATACCTTTTCATCTTGACGTTTTAAATGATCCACCAAAATCCCCCTTTTCTGAACGAATTACATCGATTCCCAACAGTTTTTTCTCATTTATTCAGAAAAAACGAAAATTCAGGTTGTAATTCTTTCGAACCTTCATGTTTTCAACTACATTCTAACATGACTTTCTATATCATAAAAGAAAAAAAAGACCGAAAATCGGTCTTTTCTTTCTTCTACTATAAAGTCAGACAACATACCTTTTATCTTATGATAAACAGCTACTATATGACTTCCTAATTTCTCATATTTAACGGCAAGTGGTAGTCTCTTCCGTCACCGCGTAAACAGCACGTGCTCCACCAATTAGTTTTCCACGTGTTTTGGCCATCGTTACATGCGCACTTCCAATTGCCTTCACACTTGTACGAACCGGAACAGCTACATGTTTTAAATGCATACCAATAAATGTATCACCAATATCCATTCCTGCATCTGCTTTAATAAACTCAACTACTACCGGATCTTTCAAATTGTGATACGCATATGTCCCCAATGCACCACCTGCTGATCTAACAGGCGTAACTGTTACAATTTCAAATTGATATTTTATCGCTACTTCTCTCTCAACTACTAAAGCACGGTTTAAATGCTCACAACATTGAAACGCTAATTCAATACCTGTTCGCTCTTGAAATTGTTTTAACTCAGAAAAAATCGCCTCTGCTACTTCCATCGTTCCTGATGTTCCAATTCTTTCGCCTAGCACTTCGCTCGTGCTACAACCCACTACAAAAATTTGACCGCTTTGTAATGAAGCTTGTTCTTGGAAATCAGAAAGCGACATTTGTAGCTGTTCTCTTACTTTTACGATTTCTGTCATTACGCCTCTTCCTTTCACAGGTTGGTTCACCAAATTATATTTCACACTACTAATAGTTAGAATCTATTACTTTGTTTCGTATGTTTTAATTTTTCCTACGCGGTTTTCGTGACGACCACCTTCATAGTCAGTTGTTAACCAGATTTTTGCGATATCACGCGCTAGACCAGCACCAATTACACGCTCGCCCATTGCTAGCATGTTAGTGTCATTATGCTCTCTCGTTGCTTTCGCACTGAAAGTATCATGAACTAACGCACAACGGATACCATTTACTTTGTTTGCTGCGATTGACATACCAATGCCTGTCCCACAAACTAAAATACCACGATCTACTTCACCGTTCGCTACCATTTCAGCTGCCGGAAACGCAAAGTCAGGGTAATCAACAGAACCAGCTTCACATTCACAACCTAAATCAATATATTCAATATTTAACTCTTCTAATAAACTTACAAGTTCTTTGCGGATATTCATACCGCCGTGATCAGATGCTATTACTACTTTCATTTTTACCCCTCCAAAGTTTCAATCAATTATCTTCATTTCACACTTGCTACCTCAATAGGACGAAGTGATCTCCAATATCGTATTATACACGAAACATCAACCTACTGAATGTTTTTTCAGTAAAGTTTGTACAAGTTTTTCCATCTCATCTAACGTTTTTTTATAAATAGAAAGCGAGCCTCCAAATGGATCTGAAATGTCCTTACCTATACCTTCAGTTAATCCATATAACGTATTCAATTTCTTTTCAACACTCGGATAATGCCCAAGTACAATGTGTTTATGATTTTCTGTCATCGTTACGACAATATCAGCCCAATCAAGCAAAGTTTCGTTTACTTGCTGCGCGGCATGATTAATTGAAATCCCTTTTTCAGCTAAAGCTTCCTTCGCATATACCGATGCATCGCTCCCAGGATAGGCGAAAACACCGGCAGATTGCACTTCAAACCTATCTCCTCCGTGATGACGAAGCAACGCCTCAGCCATCGGACTACGACATGTATTGCCAGTACAAACAAATAACACTCGTTTCATCCAACCCCACCCCTATATTCGATTTCTTACCACTCATCATAACTTACATTAGAATAGAACAAAAGAAATGTGAATATACAAAAAGCGCAGTTCTCTTATATTTTTTCTAAGAAAAATGCGCCTTATCCACATATATGTGAAACCCTATTTCCAAGTGCCCAGAGTATTTTAACATACCTACTGAATATGCAACAAAAATAAGGAATCCATTTCATACTAAACAGATTCCTCTTATACAGCAATTATTTCATTGTAACTTTCATTACTTCTGTTGAACCTTTTGTAGCTGTTACGCCTACAGTTGTCTTAATAGACTCAGCTGCATCTGTGTTTGTAATAACGATTGGAGTAATTGTGCTTTTCGCTTTTTCACGGATTAATTCTAAGTCGAATGAGATTAATTTATCTCCAGCTTTTACAGCTTGGCCTTCAGAAACGTGAGCTTCGAAACCTTCGCCTTCCATTTTTACAGTTTCTAATCCAACGTGGATTAAAATTTCTGTGCCGTTTTTCGCTTTAATTCCGATAGCATGTTTTGTGTGGAATAATTGTACGATTTCACCATCAACTGGAGATACAACTACACCTTCAGTAGGATCGATTGCAACACCGTCACCCATCATACGACCAGCGAATACTGGATCTGGTACTTCTTCAATATTTTTCACTGCTCCAGTTAATGGAGCTACGATTGTTTCTTCATTTGTTTTTGAACCAAGACCAAATAATTTTTTAAACATAGGATAGTCCTCCTTATAATTTACCTAAAAGTTTATAGGGCAATCCCTAGTAAAGCTCGGGATACATGTAAGACTTCATACTTCGAATATTATACTGTAAAAACGCTTTCGAAATAAATTACGTCATTACTAATAGACTCTTATTGTAGCGCTTCACAAAATTCCAGTCAATTCTGATTGTCTGAATAACAATAAGAAGTTAACTTCTATTTATATTTTCTCTTTTTTTGCCCAACTTGTCTAGAGGTCTTTACTACATTTTGTTTTTTGTTGTTAATTTGTAAAATTTAATTCAAACTTTTTTCAAAATCCGCTTGACTAAAGTAAGTAACTATTTTATCATTACTTACGTAAGGTAAGTTAATAACTTTTAGGAGGTTTTTAAAAATGATGGATTTCGGTCTTCTTATTATTCGTCTTATTATAGGAATTACATTCATGGGTCATGGTGCTCAGAAATTATTTGGTTGGTTCGGCGGTTACGGTTTAAAAGGAACAGGTGGCTGGATGGAATCAATCGGTTTACGTCCTGGTGTATTTATGGCATTTATGGCTGGTGCAACTGAATTACTAGGTGGTTTCTTATTCGCATCAGGTATTTTCATTATAGTTGGCTCATTATTTATCGTTGGAACAATGTTAATGGCTATCTTCACTGTTCACGGGAAAAATGGTTACTGGGTGACACAAAACGGATATGAATATAATTTAATGTTAATCGCTGTTGCTGTTGGTGTAGCTTTAATCGGACCTGGCGCATACGTTTTACTTTAATTTTCATCTCAATCTTGAGATTCTTGAAAAAGAACTTACTTCATTACAATTGAAGTAAGTTCTTTTTATGAAACAAAATATTATTTCCAGCAGGATTTTCTCACCGATATCTTGTAAACAAACAATAAGTATTCATATTTAGAAAGGGGATTACAAGCATGTTATCCATTAATCCAAATGAACAAACTGAAAAAGATAATTACAAATTACTTACTGGAAGTATCATCCCTCGCCCTGTCGCATTCGTTACTTCTGTAACAAAAGACGGTGTATTAAACGGCGCACCATATAGTTATTTCAATATTGTCGCTGCTAATCCACCACTTATCTCTGTTTCTGTACAACGAAAAGCCGGAGAAAGAAAGGACACTTCCCGAAACGCAATTGAAAAAGGTGAGTTTGTCGTACATATTTCTGATGAATCTTACGTAGAAGCAATTAACGAAACAGCAGCTAATCTCCCGCCAAATGAAAGTGAAATTGAACTAGCAAAACTAACACCAATTGAAAGTGAAGTCATCTCTGTTCCAGGTGTAAAAGAAGCAAATATTCGAATGGAATGTATATTAGAACGTGCAATTCCACTTGGTGGAACAGAAGACTCACCAGCTTGTGATCTACTAATTGGACGCGTCGTTCGTTTCCACGTTGCCGAGCATCTATATGAAAAAGGGCGCATTCACGCAGAAGGACTCAAACCAATAAGCCGCCTAGCAGGACACAACTATGCAAAATTAGGAGAACAATTTGAACTGGTTAGGCCAGTTTAAAAGCAGAAGCGGCTCGCTCAGAATGAGAGGGGGATGGAGCTTCTGACGCAGAGGCGCTTTTTGCCTCATAGGAAGACGCGAAGCCACCGACCATTCTAGCCGCTGGAGCTGGATAAATATCTAAAAGCGGAAGCGGCTCGTTCAGAATCGATTCCTGCCATCACTCAAACATAAAAATCCCCTGCTTTTTAGCAGGGGATTTTATCATTGTAATTCTTCCTTCTTTTCCTCTAAAGTAGGCAGTTTTTCTTTTTTCGGCTTCCCTAGCTTAATTACGAAGAAGTATAGGGAAAGCAGTGTAATAAGAAAAACAATTAAAAACGGGTACGGAGAGTAAAAAGCACGCGCCGCCTCAGTCTTTCCTGCAACAAATTTCAATGACTCAATATCTAAAAACTCAGCAAACATTTGTACACCGAGCATACTAAACCAAAAAACAAAAAAACTAATAATAATACCAAAAACTTGCTTCAATCTTGTCATTCATCTCATCCTTTCTATATGTGTAATTTTTTAGCGCAATCAATATAGTACAAACAAAACTATGCACAGAAAGGAGCTATCTTACTATTCGCGAATTAACTTAATCCAACCTAAAATTGCAATTTGCAAAATAATACCCCAAATTATAAGCCTTCTTAGCCATCGAGGAAAGAAGGTTAAAAACTTAACATACCATCCCAATAGCTTGTTCATAATTCCCTCCTACATAAAATTATATAGGAAAAAGGATATATAATCCAAATCCAACTAGAATGATGCCACCTACTATCTCGCCATATGTACCGAGCATATCTTTCGCATGTCTACCAATTAATAAACCAATCCACGCTAACAACATGCTAACAAATCCAAAAAGTAATATCGTAATGATTGTTTGTGCCCCATAAATACCAAGACTAAGCCCTACTGAGAAACTATCTATACTAACGCCAAATGCAAATACGAATAAGCTAATTCCAATAGGGACAGTTCTAGTCTCTCCATTTTGTAAAATGGTCGAATATACGATATAAAAACCTAGTCCGATTAATAAAATAGCACCCGCAAAATGTGCAATATCTCCATACTTCTCTGATAAAAAACGACCTAGTACCATCCCTATAAATGGCATAATAATATGAAATATCCCTATCGTCATACCAATATACAGGATTTGTCTTAACTTTAGGGGCATCATCCCCATACCAAGACTCACCGAGAACGCATCCATCCCTAAGGCGAATGCCATAATTATTAAAGGTATTAGCTGTTCAAACGTCATTCATGCCCCTCCTTGGACGTGCTACTTCACAATATGCTTATCCAAGGAGAAATATTCTGTTTGCTAACCTTACCTTATCATTCAATAATAATATGATGTCCTGCCGCTTTTGTTAAACGATTCATAATAGCATTTCCTATTCCTTCATTAGGGAACGACTCACTAAAAATAACATCCACTTCACTTGCATCAAATGTTCTAAGTACATCATATAATTTAGTCGCAACGCTAGCTAAGTCACTTCTAACACCACAAGACAATATAACATCTGCGTTATATACATGCTGATACTCTTCCGTCGTTAATACACCTACTTTAAATCCTTCTTCCTTTTTCTCATCCACAAGTTGCTGAATAAACTCACGTGAGCCCTCAACAATACTAAGTGGTGCTTTCGGCGCATAATGTGTGTATTTCATTCCAGGTGATTTCGGTTTTTCCTTCTCATCCTTTAAAGCTGGATCTAAAGAAACGGTACCTATCACCGCTTCTAATTGTTCTTTCGTAATCCCACCTGGACGTAATATTGTTGGAACCGTGCTTGTACAATCAATTACAGTTGATTCAACGCCTACTCCAGTTGCACCACCATCAACAATACCTGCAATCTTCCCATTCAAATCTTCATATACGTGAGAAGCTAGTGTTGGACTTGGACGCCCTGAACGATTCGCACTTGGTGCCGCAACAGGTACATTCGCCTCTTCAATAAGAGCAAGTGCAACTGGATGATCAGGCATTCTTACCCCAACCGTATTAAGTCCCGCCGTCACCCTCTCTGAAATCCCTTCTTTTCTCGGCAAAATAATTGTTAATGGTCCTGGCCAAAAATGCGCCATTAACTTCTCTGCAACTGGTGGGATTTCTTTCACAATCCCATCTAACTGAGATTTTGTACCTATGTGGACAATGAGTGGATTATCACTCGGTCTTCCTTTCGCTTCGAAAATTTTCGCGATTGCTTCATCATCCATCGCATTTGCACCTAACCCATATACTGTTTCCGTAGGGAAAGCAACCGCCTCATTTTCTCTTAATAATTTTGCTGCTTCTTGTAACTGTGGATAATATTTTTTTCTTTCCACAACATTATCCACAACCCACATATTTGTATGCATTTTTTTCCACGTCCTTTTCTACCCTTAAATACTTGTCTATTTTTAGTTTACTATGAGATTTATCCAAAAGACAAACAAGGTTTATCCACAAAATGTGGATAAACCCAATTAATCCGTGGATAACTTTGTGAATAGCTGACAATTTAGTATTATTGCATTCTGCTCTTTTATATTTTTACAAAAATGTTCTAACTGTTGAATACCCTCTGGAACCTCATCCTTTTCTATAGTAAAAAAGTCAAAGAACTGAAAGATCGGTACAGATTGTGGATGGTTTGTTAGTAAGTACAATTGTTGAACACTTTTTTCTTTCATATACTGCAAAAACATTTCAAAAAAATATAAGAAAGTCTGTTTATCCACATGAGGTGTGAATAAACAAGAACGAATAAGTACATCTTCCCCACTTTGTTCATAACCAATTACAGCTCTTATTTCTTCCGCCTCTTCCAAAATCATAAATTGTGCGTACAACTCATTTATTTTATCATCTTTTTTATTAGCTTGTCCGAAAAAAGAATGTAATCTTTCCACATCTGCTTTCGTAGCAAAATACACTTTCTTCATAATAAATCCCTCCTCATTTTTATATATGAGGAGGGATTTATTAATAGTACTATTTAGAGAATAAAGATGTAAAAGCTTCTACAATAAACAATTTAACTTCTGGCTTTTTTTCTTCCTCTTCTACTTTTACATACTCATTTTGCTTTTCTTGTTTTTTCTCCACAGGTTTCTCCACTTTTTCCACCGTTTTTGTTTCTTCTTTACTTACAGGCTGCTCTTCGACTTTTGTTTCATTTTTTACTACTTTCTTTTCAGAAGCTGTTACTTCTTTTACTACTTCCTGTTTTACAACTTTCGTTTCTTTAACCTTATCCACTTTCTTCTCTTCTGTATTTACTACTTCCTCATCTAGTTGTTTCACCTGCTCCTCTTCAGGAGATTCCGCCTTCACAACGTGCTCTTCTTTTCTTACAGCTGTCCCACTCGAAAAATCTAAGAAACACATTGGTGGAAATAATACACACCACCAGTTCGCCCCTTCACCTTCTCCAATTGTAATCAATACCGCTTCATATTCTCCTGCTGGATAAATAAAATTCCCATATACCTTTGTAGGAAACTTTACATTCTTACTAAATTTCACTTGAAATGATTCTTTACTTCCTTCTCTTTTTAACGTATTTTCCACCGTTTTCTCGATTTCTGGAATATGACTTTGAATTACTTTGCGCGCCTCTTCAAATGAAGTTAAATCCGCTACCCATCCATCAATTTGTGCTTTTACTTCATCACGCACTTTACGCTTTAATGCCTGGTCTTTATCTGAATCACTATTTGCTAAAATTCGTAATCGAACGGCCTCTTTCGGAATAACTGAAGGCCCTTTTGCATCAGCTTTCATATATCCAAACTGCACAAGTAACTGTGCACCAATTAATAATATAAGAAGATAAGCAATAACTTGTTTTTTCATTTCCTCCACCGTCCCCTCTACAAACAGTGTGGACAGACTTTCATATTTCTAAACTATTAAATTCAAAATCTATATGAATTTTCCCACAAAAAAATGGAGTAAGGTGTGAACCTTACTCCATCTCTGCAAATACCATACGGTCTTTTCCGTTAATATCAAAAACAACCTCAACATGGGCATGTGGAAAAGCTTGTTGTAACAATCTTTTTACATCCTCACCTTGTCCTACTCCAATTTCAAACGCTACAATTGCTTTCTCCTGCAACACATTCGGCAATTCTTCCATAAAACGGCGATAAAAATCTAATCCGTCTTCTCCACCAACAAGCGCTCTCTTCGGCTCATGCTCTTTCACAACAGGAGAAAGACCACGCCAATCCTCTTCCGGTATATATGGAGGATTTGAAACAACAACATCTAGCTTTTGACCCGTTTTATGAAATGGTGACAATAAATCACCGTGATAGAACGTTACTTCTGCACCTAAAGCTTTTGCATTTTCTTTTGCAACTTCAATCGACTCTTGTGCAATATCTACTGTATACACGTGGAGATTTTTATTTTCTAAAGCAAGCGTAATAGAAATCGCTCCACTACCTGTGCCTATATCTGCTACATGTAGTTCCTTGTCGCCAAAATGGCGCTCAATTCTTTCTAATACTCCTACTATAAGCTCTTCTGTTTCCGGTCTTGGTATTAATACTTCTTCATTCACAAAGAACGACCGGCCATAAAACATTTCATAACCAATCATATATTGAATAGGAATACCTTCTACATGTTTGTGGATAAACTCCGTAAAGCTTGCCTCTTGTTCCTCATTTATTTCTTCACGCATATTCATAAGTAATCCTGTTCTGTTCATCTTTAATACATGACAAAGGACAATTTCTCCCGCATTTTCATCTCGTCCATTTTCCTGTAAAAAAGAAGAAGCCCATTTCAGGGCTTCATAGACACGCATTACTCAGCTGCCTCCATCCTTTGAGCCTGATCTTCCATCACTAAGGCATTGATGAAATCATCTAACTTACCTTGTAAGATTTGATCTAGCTTTTGAATCGTTAAACCGATTCGATGGTCTGTAACACGGTTTTGCGGGAAGTTATACGTACGAATACGCTCTGAACGATCGCCCGTACCAACAGCTTGTTTACGGTTTTGATCATATTCAGCTTGTGCTTCTTGTCTAAACTTATCATAAACACGTGCGCGTAATACTTTCATCGCTTTTTCTTTATTCTTAATTTGTGATTTCTCATCCTGACAAGATACAACTACACCAGTCGGTAAATGTGTTAAACGTACCGCTGACATCGTTGTATTAACACTTTGTCCACCAGGACCACTAGAAGCAAATGTATCAACACGAACATCTTTCTCGTGAATGTCGATTTCTACTTCTTCTGCCTCTGGTAATACAGCTACAGTTGCTGTAGATGTATGAATACGTCCACCAGATTCCGTTTCAGGAACACGTTGTACACGGTGAGCACCATTCTCGAATTTCAGCTTCGCGAAAGCACCTTTACCGTTAATCATAAAGATAATCTCTTTATATCCACCTAACTCTGTATAGCTAGCCTCGATAATTTCTGTTTTCCAACCTTGAACCTCAGCATAACGGCTATACATGCGGTATAAGTCACCAGCAAATAAAGCGGCCTCGTCGCCACCAGCAGCCCCACGAACCTCAACGATAACGTTCTTATCATCATTAGGGTCCTTTGGAACTAGTAAAATTTTCAGACGTTCTGATAACGTTTTTTCTTGTGATTCTAACTCAGAAACCTCTTCTTTTACCATGTCACGCATTTCTGCGTCTAACTTCTCTTCTAACATTGCTTTCGCATCTTTTAATTGCTCACGAACATCCTTATACTCACGATACACCTCTACCGTTTCCTGTATATCAGACTGTTCCTTTGAATATTCACGAAGCTTATTTGTATCGCTAATAACCTCTGGGTCACTTAACAATTCATTTAACTTCTCATAACGATTTTCTACAGCTTGCAAACGATCTAACACATCATTCACCTCTACATCCTAGTATCTAATACAAATAGTATATGGTACTTACTCAAAAAAACGCAAATTATATTTAAAAGCGTAAGCGGCTTGCTCAGAATCGCAGGCCATTGGAGCTCTCGACCTTGAAGCGCTTTTTGCTTCAAGCGAGAGAGTGAAATGGCCGGAGATTCTAGCCGCTGAAGCTAGATAATATTTAAAAGCGTAAGCGGCTCACACCACCCACACTCTCCATTCTGAAAAAAACCCGCCTTGCGCAGCGAGTTTTACTTGTCTTTGTTTGTAGGAACTGCATGACAATGACGACATCGTGGTTCATACGATTCTGAAGCCCCAACTAAAATAATCGGATCATCAAATGCCGCTGGTTCTCCATCAATTAATCGTTGTGTACGACTTGCCGGAGATCCACATGCAGAACATACTGCTTGTAGCTTTGTTACATGTTCAGCAATTGCCATCAGCTGAGGAACTTGTCCAAATGGTAGACCACGGAAATCTTGGTCTAAACCAGCTACAATGACACGATAGCCACGATTTGCCAATACTTGCACCACTTCCACAATGTCCCCATCAAAGAATTGTACCTCATCGATTGCAATTACATCCATATCTTCAGTGATATGTTCAAATATATCTTTTGAAGCTGAAACAGGAACTGCTTTTACCTTTAATCCGTTATGCGATACAACGTCTTCTTCACTATAGCGATTATCAATACATGGTTTAAATACAATTGCATGTTGTTTTGCAAATTGCGTACGGCGCACACGGCGGATTAACTCTTCTGATTTACCAGAAAACATACTACCGCAAATCACTTCAATCCAGCCATTTTGATTTATTAAGTACATGAAGCTCTCCTTTCATCTACTTTTTAGTTAAAAGTAGGGTAAAGGTATAATATTTTCACAAAAAAAACAGACAAGCGAATACATACACTTGCCTGTTTTATGTTTTTATTACTTGATACCGTATTTCTTATTGAAGCGATCAACGCGTCCGTCTGCAGTAGCAAACTTCTGACGTCCAGTGTAGAATGGGTGAGAATCAGAACTGATCTCAACTTTTAGTAATGGATAAGTGTTACCATCTTCCCACTCAACAGTTTCGCTAGAGCCTTTAGTAGACCCGCTTAAGAATTTGAAGCCTGTGTTTGTGTCCATGAATACAACTTTCTTGTAATCTGGGTGAATTCCTGCTTTCATTCTTTTCATCTCCTTCCGCCCTGAATCATTTTCGAAACAGAGTTTTTCATCTTCAGCTGCATACACAACTATATTGATGAAACACATATGATGAAATTATAACAAGGCTAACTTCATTTTGCAACTACCTGTTTTTGTCTTTTGAAATTTAAAGTGGCTTGGGCTCGCTCAGCTCTGACCAGCTAAGGTTCTCCCACTTATTTCTCTCTTTAATATCACCTAAAAGGCATAAGAAAACTCGCTTACTATAAAATAAGCGAGTCCCAATCTTTTCCCTTTACTTAGTTGTTACATACCTTTTAGAGTCTGCAACAATGTTTTGTAAAAATTCTTCGTTTGTCTTCGTTTGACGAAGCTTACGTAAGAAGCTTTCAACAAAGTCTGGTGTATCACGCATTGTTTTACGAATGCCCCATAACTTGTCTAAATGCTCTTTTGGAATTAATAGATCTTCTTTACGTGTACCAGAACGACGAATATCAATCGCTGGGAAGATACGACGTTCAGCTAACGAACGATCTAAGTGAAGTTCCATATTTCCAGTTCCTTTAAATTCCTCGTAAATAACATCGTCCATACGAGATCCTGTATCAACAAGGGCTGTTGCTAAAATCGTTAAGCTACCGCCTTCTTCAATATTACGTGCAGCTCCAAAGAAACGCTTCGGTCTATGGAAAGCCGCTGGGTCGATACCACCCGATAATGTTCTACCACTTGGCGGAATAACGAGGTTGTAAGCTCGCGCTAAACGGGTAATACTATCCATTAAAATGATAACATCTTTTTTGTGCTCTACAAGACGCATTGCACGTTCTAACACAAGTTCAGCTACTTTAATATGATTTTCTGGTACTTCATCAAAAGTAGAACTTACAACGTCACCCTTAACAGAACGTTCAATGTCTGTTACTTCCTCTGGACGCTCATCAATTAAAAGAACAATTAATTCTGCTTCTGGATGATTTGTTGTAACACTGTGTGCAATTTCTTTTAATAGACTTGTTTTACCAGCCTTTGGAGGCGCAACAATTAAACCACGTTGTCCAAATCCAACTGGTGCGATTAAATCCATGATACGTGTCGGTAACTTTTTCGGTTCCGTTTCCAATTTCATTTGGCGATCTGGGTATAATGGTGTTAATGCAGGGAAATGCACACGCTCTTTTGCTGAATCTGGATCATCTCCGTTTACAGCTTCAACTTGTAATAACCCAAAATAGCGTTCATTTTCTTTCGGAGGTCGTACTTTACCAGAAACTTTGTCTCCATTACGTAAATCGAAACGACGAATTTGCGAAGCTGAGATATAAATATCTTCTGAGCTTGGAGAATAGTTGATAGGACGTAGGAATCCAAATCCTTCTGATTGAATAATTTCTAATACGCCTTCCATGAAAAAGAAACCTTCTTTTTCTGCTCGAGCTTTCAAAATAGAAAAGATTAACTCTTTTTTCGTTAACTTGCTATAATACGAAATCTTAAATTCTTTCGCAAGCTCGTATAACTCTTTTAATTTCATGTTTTCTAATGCTGCAATTGACAAATTCATTCAGACACCACACTTTAACGTTATTCTCTTTTTTCATGGGTAAAGGGAAAAATACGGAAGGCAAATAATTAATAATGAAAGGCAATAAGTTCAAGTAGGGTAATATTCACTATTGTAACCCTTTTATCTAGTTTTAATCAATACGTTGGAACACAAATACAAGAAGCGAAGACAAGAAAATTTGTCTTCGCTTCTTATTTAGTTTAGTTCCAGCTCCGATAGTTAAAAAGATCGACCATTTTAACCTTTCTGAAGGAGCCGCTTACGCTTTTTATTTAATCCAGCTTCAGCAGCTAGAATGGTCGGTGGCTAGAAGGGTCAGTCATTTCACCCCTTCCTGCGAGGCACAAAATGCCTCTTCGTCAGGAGTTCCAATGCCTTCCCCTTCTGAGCAAGCTGCTTACGCTTTTTACTTAAATCCAGTTCCAGCGGCTAGAATCTCCGGTCATTTCACTCTCTCACTCGAAGCAAAGAGCGCTTCAAGGTCGAGAGTTCCAATGTCCTGCGATTCTGAGCGAGCCGCTTCCACCTTTTACTTAATAACCAAGTTCGGTTTTTTATTTAAGCTATGACGACCATCTACGAAGCGAACTGTGCCTGATTTCGCACGCATAACAAGAGATTGCGTTGTTCCTACGCTACCTTTAAATTGAACACCGCGTAATAGTTCTCCATCTGTTACACCTGTTGCTGCAAAGATTGCATCGTCACCTTTTACTAAGTCCTCCATACGAAGGATACGATTAATGTCTTCTATGCCCATTTTTTTACAACGCGCTAATTCAGCTTCGTTTTGTGGCAATAGTTTTCCGTGAATTTCTCCACCTAAACATTTTAAAGCAACTGCTGCTAATACACCTTCAGGTGCTCCACCAGATCCAAATAAAATATCTACACCTGTACGATCAAACGCTGTATTAATCGCTCCAGCTACATCTCCATCATTAATTAATTTAATACGAGCACCAGCTTTACGAATTTCTTCGATAATTTCTTGATGACGTGGGCGATTTAAAACTGTCGCTACAACATCTTCAATATCTTTATTTTTCGCTTTCGCAACTGCACGTAAGTTATCAATAATAGGCGCATCAATGTCGACCGCCCCAACTGCTTCTGGGCCAACCGCGATTTTATCCATGTACATGTCAGGAGCATGTAACAAATTACCATGGTCTGCAATTGCAATAACAGCAAGAGCATTCCAGCCACCAGCTGCTACGATGTTTGTCCCTTCTAAAGGATCAACTGCAACGTCTACACGTGGTCCATATCCTGTACCTAATTTCTCTCCGATATATAGCATTGGTGCTTCATCCATCTCACCTTCACCAATTACAACTGTACCTTTCATCGGAATTGTATCAAATACATCACGCATAGCTGATGTTGCTGCACCGTCTGCTTCATCTTTTTTCCCGCGCCCCATCCAACGCGCTGATGATAATGCTGCAGCCTCTGTTACACGTACTAACTCCATAGATAAACTTCTTTCCACAATAATCCCTCTCCTTTAAGTCTTTATATTTCTGCCGTATTTTGTGAACCGTGTTTTTCTATAAAGTGTACTTCCGCAAGTAGTGATCCTTCGCTTCCCCCTTGCGGAAGTATCACTTATGCGTTCTTCATCTCTTCAATTTCTTGTTTTGTCATTTGTTCTCGCCAAATGTTTGCTCCAAGCCCTTTAAGCTTGTCCACTATATTCTCATAACCTCGATCAATATGCTCAAGTCCTGTTACTTCTGTAATTCCATCTGCCATTAACCCTGCAATAACAAGTGCCGCTCCCGCTCGTAAATCACTCGCCTTCACTTTTGCACCTTGCAGTAACACAGGACCAGTTACAATTGCCGAACGACCTTCTACTTTAATTTGAGCATTCATACGACGTAATTCATCAATGTGTTTGAAACGGGCACCGTAAATTGTATCTGTTACAACTCCCGTCCCGTGCGCTTTTGTTAAAAGCGTCGTAAACGGCTGTTGTAAATCTGTTGGAAAACCTGGATATACAAGCGTTTTGATATCAACTACTTTTAACTTTCTATTACCGTTCACCGTAATTTGATCATCGTTCGTTTCAACTTGAACACCAGCTTCTCTTAGCTTTGCAGTAACTGATTCTAAGTGCTGAGGAATAACGTTATCAACCGTTACTTCTCCTCCTGATGCAGCTCCTAGAATCATATACGTACCAGCTTCGATACGATCTGGGATGATAGTATGGTGACAACCATGTAAAGAGTCCACACCATCTATTCGGATTACATCTGTACCAGCACCTTTAATACGTGCTCCCATGCTTGTTAACAATGTAGCTACATCAATAATCTCGGGCTCTTTCGCTGCATTTTCAATAACAGTTCTACCTTTCGCTCGTACAGCTGCTAGCATAATATTAATCGTAGCTCCCACACTAACAACATCTAAATAAATACGTGCTCCATGTAGTTCATCTGCCCTTAAATAGATGGCACCTTGTTCATTTGTAACATGTGCACCCAGCGCTTCAAACCCTTTAATATGCTGATCAATTGGCCTCGGTCCTAAATGACATCCACCCGGAAGCCCAATAACAGCTTTTTTAAAACGGCCAAGCATCGCACCCATTAAATAATAAGAAGCGCGCAACTTTTTCACTTTTCCATTTGGCAAAGGCATTGCAACCATGTTAGAAGGATCGACTACCATCTCTTCCTCCTGTCCATAAGTTACTTTCCCTCCAATTTCCTCTAGTAAGTCTCCTAACATTTTCACGTCCGAAATATTAGGGACACCACCAATAGTTACTGGAGTATCTGCTAAAATTGTCGCTGGAATTAATGCAACGGCACTGTTCTTTGCACCGCTTACTCGAATTGTTCCATTTAAAGCTCTTCCGCCTTCAATTAGCAATTTTTCCATATTGAGCTCCCTTCTTGTGAATGTATTTACTTTCTATATTTTTATAGAAAGCTCCCCTTAAGAATCTCAATTACTCTTTCCATCCCAAAACTCAATAAAGTGAAACTTTAATTAGTCGGGGGTGTTTATCCCCCACTGGTTATTAGTTGAACCAATCGGGCTTTTACGGGCAGTTGACCCCCACCTAACTTCTTTGCTTCCACTAAATTTTGAGGTGGGGGTCTTACTGCCCTTTAATGCGGGATAAATAGGAAACCATTATCTTCATTTCTCCTGTAGCACGAATAGATAAAGATCAACTATTCATCGAATTCACTTTATCAATTTAGATACGTTATCACATTTATTAATAGGACTATGCACATTATTTTCTATTTAAAAACCAAAAATGATAAAATCTTTCGACTTGTTCACGCTTTCATTATACAACGAAAGGAAACCGTCTAAAAGACTAGACGGTTTCCAAAACGGAATTTTATTCTTACGCTTTACCGTTAGAACCGAACTCACGCATTTTACCAGCAACAGTTGCTTTAATAGCGTCGCGGCCAGGTCCGATAAATTTACGAGGATCGTAAACTTCTTGGTCTTTGTTTAATACTTCACGAACAGCTTTTGTAAACTCGATTTGGTTCTCAGTGTTTACGTTGATTTTTGAAGTACCTAAAGAGATAGCTTTTACGATATCAGCAGTTGGGATACCAGTACCACCGTGTAATACTAAAGGTACGCCAGTGAAGTCACGAACTTGTTCCATTTCAGCGAATCCTAAGTTAGGCTCACCTTTGTAAGGACCGTGTACAGAACCTAAAGCTGGAGCTAGGCAATCGATACCTGTTGCTTCAACAAGGTGCTTACACTCTGCTGGATCAGCGTAAATTACGCCTTCAGCGATTACGTCGTCTTCTTGTCCGCCAACTGTTCCAAGCTCAGCTTCAACAGATACGTTACGAGCGTGTGCGTATTCTACTACTTGTTTAGTAGTTTCAACGTTTTCTTCGAATGGGTGGTGAGAAGCGTCGATCATTACAGATGTGAAACCTGCATCAATTGCTTCTTTACATTTTTCGAAGCTTGAACCATGGTCAAGGTGAATCGCTACAGGAACAGTGATGTTCATTTCTTCGATTAAAGCTTTAACCATAGCTACAACTGTTTTGAAACCAGTCATATGACGAGCTGCACCCTCAGATACACCTAGGATTACAGGAGATTTTTCTTCTTCCGCAGCAGCTAAGATAGCTTGAGTCCACTCTAAGTTGTTCATGTTGAATTGACCAACTGCGTATTTTCCTTCTAGTGCTTTGTTTAGCATTTCTTTCATAGAAACTAAAGGCATGGTGAATCCTCCTAAAAAACGTTTTTTGTATCCGATAAGTTCTTATCGCTGGTAGTATGACCAGAATAAGGTAAAATATGTATATCTACATACCGGACTTTTTTCTACACTCAATAGGATAACAACTTGTACTCAAAAACTCAACCGTATTCACCTGCACAATAGTCCATGTAAACGCTTTTTTCCATATTTTTTATAAAAAATTCATTTTTATGCCTCTACAGCGAGCTCATTTCTCACAGCTTGACGAATTTCATCAATATCAAATGGTTTAGCAAAATGCATTAAAGCACCTAAATCTTTTGCTTCTTGGATCATATCAAGCTCTCCATAAGCAGTCATTAAAATGACTTTAATACTCTCATCAATTTCTTTTACATGCTTTAAAATCTCTATACCATCCATGCCTGGAATTTTCATATCTAATACTACTAAATCCGGATTATCTTTTTTCACGATATCTAAAGCTTGAAATCCATTCGCTGCTTGGAATGTCTGATAACCTTCTTTTTGGAACACTTCATGTAATAACACACGAATCCCATATTGATCATCAACGATTAAAATTTTACCTTCCATAATTCCCAACCTTTCTGTGTAAGTACAAGATTTAAAGCTTCTTATATCTTAACGATTTATTTTCGCTATTCTTTGGCAAATTCCTTCCTATTCTTTCTTATTTTACCGTTTCCTATTTTGTTATGCTACCCTACGATTTCACCTTTCTAAAAAAATAAACTATAATGAAAGCCGGCAAACACGTACGAAGGGAGTAACATTATGTTAAAAATTTTTTCAACTCAATTAAGTGGTTATTTCTCCAGAGTTTCTCAAAAAGAAGAAATGAATATAGAAGATAGCGCTCGTTTACTTGCTCAAGCACTAATTGGCGATGGTTTCATTTATTTATATGGTACAAATGAAATGGATGGTGTTGTTACCGAAGCACTATTCGGTGCTGAACCAATGAAGCAAGCAAAACGCTTATTTGAAAATGGTAAAGAAGCAGAAGTAACCTCTGCGGATCGTGTACTTCTTATTAGCCGTTTTTCAACAGATGAAGCAGTTGTAGAAATTGCAAAAAAACTACAAGAAGAGGGACACTCTATTGTCGGCATTTCTGCTCTTCAAGAAGGTACGAAATCACTGGAACAATATACAGACGTACATATTGATACAAAACTGTTAAAAGGCCTTATTCCAGACGATGAAGGTAATCGCTACGGGTTCCCAAGCTTAATAGTGGCTTTATTTGCTTATCACGGAATCAAATTTACAATCGATGAAATGTTAAACGAATATTAAAAAAAGCGCCGTCACTTTAAAGTGACGGCGCTTTTTTTATTACTTGCTCTCTTTATTCGTAATAGAAGCTCTTACGAAGTCATGGAACAATGGTTGTGGACGGTTTGGACGAGAAACAAGTTCTGGGTGGAACTGTGCTGCTACGAACCAAGGGTGGTCTTTTAATTCAATGATTTCAACTAGACGACCGTCTGGGCTTGTACCAGAGAATACGAATCCTTCTTTTTCCATATCCGGACGGAACTGGTTGTTGAACTCATAACGATGACGATGACGCTCATATACAACCGGCTCATTATAAGCATTGTAAGCATTTGTTTCTTCAGAAAGCTTACATGGGTATAGACCAAGACGAAGTGTACCACCTAGGTCCTCTACATCTTTTTGTTCTGGTAATAGGTCAATGATTGCGTATGGTGTATCAGGGTTAATTTCAGAAGAGTTAGCACCTTCTAAACCTAATACATTACGTGCGAATTCGATTGATGCAAGTTGCATACCTAAGCAAATTCCTAAGAATGGAACTTTGTTTTCACGAGCATATTGAATCGCAACGATTTTACCTTCTACACCACGATCGCCGAAGCCACCTGGTACAAGGATACCATCTGTGTCTCCTACTAATTCTTGTACATTTTCTGCTGTTACGTGCTCAGCATTTACCCATTTTACTTCTACATCTGTATCGAATGAGTAACCAGCATGACGAAGTGCTTCTACAACAGAAATATATGCATCTTGAAGTTCTACATATTTACCAACAAGAGCGATTTTTGTTTTCTTAGAAAGGTTACGTACCTTGTTAACTAGCGCAGTCCACTCTGTCATATCTGCAGCTGGATTGTCTAATTTTAAGTGATCACAAACGATTTGGTCCATGTTTTGTTCTTGAAGAGATAATGGAACCGCATATAAAGTATCTGCATCGCGAGCTTCGATAACTGCTTTTGTATCGATGTCACAGAATAATGCAAGCTTGTCTTTCATATCTTGAGAAACAGGAAGTTCTGTACGAACAACGATAATATTTGGTTGAATACCTAAGCTACGAAGTTCTTTAACACTATGTTGTGTTGGTTTTGTTTTCATTTCACCCGCTGCTTTTAAGTACGGGATTAACGTACAGTGAATGTACATTACATTGTCACGACCGATGTCGCTCTTAATTTGACGGATTGCTTCTAAGAATGGTAGAGACTCGATATCACCAACAGTTCCACCGATTTCTGTAATAACAACATCCGCATTTGTTTCACGGCCAGAACGATATACGCGCTCTTTAATTTCGTTAGTAATGTGAGGAATAACTTGAACTGTTCCTCCTAAATATTCACCGCGACGCTCTTTTTGAAGAACTGAAGAGTAAATTTTACCTGTTGTTACGTTGCTGTATTTGTTTAAGTTAATGTCGATAAAACGCTCATAGTGACCAAGGTCTAAGTCAGTTTCTGCGCCATCATCTGTTACGAATACCTCACCGTGTTGGTATGGGCTCATAGTCCCTGGGTCTACGTTAATGTATGGATCAAACTTTTGAATCGTTACATTTAAACCACGATTTTTTAAAAGTCTTCCAAGAGATGCTGCTGTAATACCTTTTCCTAAAGACGATACTACACCGCCTGTTACAAAAATATACTTAGTCATGAAAAAGCTCCCTTCTATTTTGCTGTTATATAATCACCGTTGCAAAGCGCAACGTATGTAGATAACACTGTATCCATCTTATTGTTAGACTCTTTTTATTTTCTAAACAAAAAACAAAAAAGAAAATTGCTCCCCTCATCACATAAAGTAATAAGTAGGGAGCAATTTTCTTTTATATTTACACTTTAAAAGTATTATCGTCCTTTTTTAAAGAGCCCAAAAATGATTCTACATGGACGATAATGAAAAGTCAAGAACTACAGTTCTTCCTCTTCTTCTTCAGTTTCATCATACTCAAGTTCTTCTTCAGCGAAGTCGTCTTCTTCATCTTCTTCTAAATCATCAAGATCGTCGTCATCTCCGTCTTCTTCTTCAAGAACCTTGTCCAAATCTTCTACATCATCTTCTTCGTCTGCATTTCCGTCTGCATCGTCAAAGTCATCTTCATCTTCTTCAATGTAGTCGTCAAAACCGTCTTCTTCAACTTTACGTTTCTTCTTCGGTTTTGGCTGTGGTAAGATTTCTTCATCAATTTGCTCATATGGGTACCAGCTGCGTAGTCCCCAACGATTTTCTCCTAAATTAATGAAACGTCCATCGATGTTTAAGTCTGTATAAAATTGTGCGAGTTTCGCATTAACTTGCTCTTGAGATAGTCCCAGCACTTGAGCGATTTCTTGAACCAACTCGTTGAATGTCGTTGCTTGTCTTTTATCCCCTAAAACGCTATGTACAACTTCAATCATTGAACATTCTTTTAGCTCTTCTGGTGAATATTGCTTAAAATTCACTTATGCGGCACTTCCTTTCATCAAATATAACCTTATATATAACGGTCTGCTTAAAAAAATCCATACTATTCATTATAAACAAAAGTCGCACAAATATGCTACAAAAAAAAACGGGAAACTTTTATATGGTAATAAAATTAATAATTTGTCTGTTCCTTATTTCGGAAGCATATGGGCACCTTGCAACACATACCTAATTTGCATTTCTGTGTATTCTTCAAGCGTATACAGTTTTTGCAGCGCCCAGCGTCTAAACCCCCACATTTGTCCTTGTATAAAAATATTATGTGCAAGAAGCTGTATTTCTTTTTTATTTAATATAAACGTTCCATTTTCCGTACACTGTTCTAAAATATCCTCAAACATTCCTACCATTTGAAACTCTTTTTCTAATACATATGGGAGAGATTCTTTCGGTAAAAAACGTACTTCTTGATACATAATTAATACTTCTTCTTGTAATTCGTCCATCACTTTAAAGTAATTCGTTATCGCTATCTTTAAACTTTCTATACTCCCTTTTTCTGTACATACTACTTCCTCTAATCGTTCTTTTACATGTTCATATATACTATCACAAACTAAATACAAAACATCATCTTTTGTACGAATGTACTCATAAAGTGTCCCTATACTAAATCCCGCCGCTTTTGCAATCTCTCTCGTTGTTGTACGCGGAAATCCTTTTTGTTTAAACAGTTGCACCGCACCTTTAATCATTTGTTCACGTCTTAACGCAACTAATTTTTCATCTTTCACCGATGCATGTACATTATGTTTAACCATTACCTTCACCTCTCTCTATTATTTTTTGGAAGGAAAAAGCGTAGGAAAATACCTACGCTTTCGTTCCTACTTCGTTAACATACGAGAAATTACAAGCCTCTGAATCTCTTGTGTTCCTTCATATATTTGTGTAATCTTTGCATCTCGCATATAACGCTCTACTGGATAATCTTTCGTATAACCGTAACCACCAAATACTTGCACCGCTTCAGTCGTCACCTTCATCGCTGTATCCCCCGCAAATACTTTTGACATCGCTGATTCTTTTCCATACGGAAGCCCTTCTGATTCAAGCCAAGCCGCTTGATATGTTAAAAGGCGTGCCGCTTCTACATCTGTTGCCATATCCGCAAGTTTAAAGCCAATCCCTTGCTGCGCCGCAATTGGCTTTCCAAATTGATGGCGCTCCCTTGCATATTCTACAGAAGCATCTAAAGCCCCTTGTGCAATACCAACAGCTTGCGCCGCAATACCGTTACGACCTCCATCTAATGTTTGCATCGCAACTTTAAATCCTTGCCCCTCTTCTCCAAGTAGATTCTCTACAGGAATACGGCAATCTTCAAACATAATTTCAGTCGTTGGTGAAGAGCGAATCCCTAGCTTGCTCTCCTTCTTCCCAACTGAAAATCCCGGTGTATCACTTTCTACAATAAATGCACTCGTACCGCGCTGCTTCGATTCAGGATCAGTTAGCGCAAAAACAACATAAATATCAGCAATACCGCCATTTGTAATGAAAATTTTTGATCCATTTAAAATATAATGGTCGCCATCTCTCTTTGCGATTGTCTTCATTCCACCAGCATCCGATCCAGATCCTGGCTCCGTTAAGCCGTATGCACCAATTTTCTTCCCTTCAGCCATCGGTCGTAAAAACTTTTGCTTTTGTTCTTCTGTCCCAAATTTAAAAATTGGCCATCCCGCAAGTGAAGTATGTGCAGATAGTGTTACACCTGTTGAAGCACAAACTCGAGATAATTCTTCAATAGCAATTACGTACGCTAAGTAATCGCTTCCAATTCCGCCGTATTCTTCAGGCCACGGAATACCGGTTAAACCAAGCTCTGCCATTTGATCAAATAACTCTCGATCAAATCTCTCTTCCTCATCACGCTCAGCTGCTGTTGGTGCTACTTCATTTTTAGCAAAATCTCGAACCATTTTTCTTATCATTTCATGTTCTTCTGATAGTTTAAAATGCATCTCCGTCTCCCCCTCGCCCTTTTATAAAGCACGGCTAATAACAAGTTTCTGTATTTCACTTGTTCCTTCATATATTTGCGTGATTTTCGCATCACGGAAAAATCGTTCTACTGGATAGTCTTTCGTATAACCGTAACCACCAAATACTTGCACCGCTTCAATCGCGACTTCAACCGCTGTCTTAGAAGCAAATAATTTCGCAATAGATGCTTCTTTACCGCATGGTAATCCTTGCGCCCTAAGAGACGCCGCTCTATATACGAGTAACCTTGCTGCTTCGACACTTGTTGCCATATCTGCAAGCTTGAAGCCAATCCCTTGCTGCGCCGCAATTGGTTTCCCAAATTGCTCTCGTTCTTTTGCATAATCAATCGCACATGCAAGCGCCGCTTCAGCAATTCCTAACGCCTGTGCACCGATTCCAATTCGCCCAACATCTAAATTCGCCATTGCCACCTTGAATCCTTGTCCTTCTTCCCCAAGTAAATTCTCAGCTGGCACTTTCATATCTTCAAAAGTAAGTTGTACCGTACGAGAACCGAGAAGCCCCATCTTATGTTCATCTTTTCCGATGATTAAACCAGGTGTATCTTTCTCTACTATAAATGCAGAAATACCACTTTTTCCTGCATCTGGATTTGTAGAAGCGAATACAATGTACGTACTTGCTTCACCACCATTTGTAATAAACACTTTCGATCCATTAATAATATAATGATCGCCTTTTTTTACAGCTCTTGATTTCAAACTCCCTGCATCCGATCCTGCATTTGGCTCTGTTAAAGCAAATGCGCCTAAATATTCCCCGGTTGCAAGTTTAGAAACATATTTTTTCTTCTGTTCTTCTGTTCCGAAATATAAAATCGGATTCATTCCAACTGACGTATGTACAGCTAAAATTACACCAACTGTTGCACTTACCTTTGAGATTTCCTCAATTGCTAGAATGTAAGAAATAAAATCCATTTCTGCCCCGCCGTATTTTGCAGGCGCTGGAATCCCCATTAATCCAAGATTACCCATCTTTTGTAAAACCTCTTTTGGGAACACCCCTTGTTCCATACTAGGAACAAAGGGAGCTATTTCCTTCTGTGCAAAATCCCGAACCATTTTCCTCATCATTTGCTGCTCTTCATTAAAACGAAAGTTCATATACTCCGCCTCCATTTGCTATATATCCTTTTAACAATTTGGTAAGACCACTATTTTGTAACAAAGGGGGAATTTATTCGTAAACGTAGAATCCACGACCTGTTTTACGACCTAACCATCCTGCATTCACATACTTACGTAATAACGGACATGGGCGATATTTACTATCTCCTAATCCTTCATGCAACACTTCCATAATGTATAAACACGTATCTAAACCGATAAAATCAGCGAGCGTCAAAGGCCCCATCGGATGGTTCATACCCAGCTTCATTACTTCATCAATTGCTTCTTTCGTCGCTACACCTTCATATAACGTATAAATTGCTTCGTTAATCATCGGTAACAAAATGCGGTTTGATACAAAACCTGGGAAATCATTTACTTCAACTGGTACTTTCCCAATTTTTTTCGTAATATCTTCAATTGCTTCATATACCGCATCATCTGTAGCCAAACCACGAATAATCTCAACAAGCTTCATAACTGGAACTGGATTCATAAAGTGCATACCGATTACTTTTTCCGGACGCTTCGTTACCGCTGCAATTTCTGTAATTGGCAGAGATGACGTATTCGTCGCTAAAATTGCGTGTTCTGGAGCAATTTCATCTAGATTCGCAAAGATTTTCTTTTTAATATCCATTTTCTCAACAGCTGCTTCAATAATAAGATCCGCTTCTTTCACACAATCTAAATCAAGCGTTACTGTAAGACGATTTAATGTCGCTTCCTTCTCTTCTTCCTTCATGCGTCCTTTTTCTACTTGGCGCGCTAAGTTTTTCGTAATGATAGCCAAACCTCTATCTAATTGCTCTTGTTTTAAATCTTGTACCTTCACGTCATATCCTGCCATTGCACATACTTGTGCAATTCCTGATCCCATTTGCCCTGCACCAATTACAACAATGTTTTGTACACCCATTTTTTCTTCCCCCTTAATTGTTAATAAATTTTATACCCTCGAACTTTAATTAGTGAACTTCAATCATCACTGCGTCCCCTTGACCGCCACCGCTACAAATCGAAGCAATTCCAATTCCGCCGCCGCGCTGCTTAAGCGCATGGATTAGTGTAACGATAATGCGCGCTCCGCTTGCTCCAATTGGATGTCCCATCGCTACTGCGCCGCCATTTACATTCAATTTTTCTGGATCAATTCCTGCGATTTCTGTACTTGCAATTGCTACCGCTGCAAATGCTTCATTAATCTCGAATAAATCGATATCTTCAATTGTCTTGCCTGTTTTTTCAAGCAATGCGTTAATTGCATAACCTGGCGTTCTTGGGAAATCTTTAGATTCCACTGCAATTGCTGTATGCGCCAAAATTGTCGCTAATGGCTTTCTTCCTTCTTGCTTCGCTCTGTCTTCGCTCATTAATACAAGTGCGGCACCACCATCGTTCAAGCCTGGCGCATTACCAGCTGTCACCGCCGCTGTCTTATCAAATACAGGTTTTAACTTTGCTAACTTTTCAATCGTTGTATCTTCACGTGGCGCCTCATCCTTTGCAACGACAATAGAATCGCCTTTTCTTTGCGGGATCGTTACTGGAACGATCTCCTCTTCAAAACGTCCTTCTTTATGCGCTGAAACCGCACGCTCATGGCTACGATATGCCCATTCATCTTGCGCTTCGCGAGAAATTCCATCTTCCTTCGCAACTTCTCCGCCATAAACACCCATGTGTGTACCTGAAAATGCGCATGTTAAACCGTCAGCAACGTTTAAATCAATAACTTCGTTGTTGCCCATTCTGTATCCCCATCTTGCTCCGCGTAAAATGTAAGGACTGTTACTCATCGACTCCATACCACCAGCTACAATCAGTGATTGATCGCCAGTACGAATAATCTGATCCGCTAACGTAACCGCACGAAGGCCTGATGCACAAACTTTATTGACTGTTTCCGTCTGCACTTCCCAAGGGATTCCTGCAGCCCTTGCAGCTTGGCGCGATGGAATTTGTCCCTGTCCACCTTGAATAACCGTTCCAAATATAACTTCTTCAACATCACTAGCTGCAACATTTGCTCTTTCAAGCGCTGCTTTAATTGCAATTCCTCCAAGTTCCGTCGCTTTTACATCTTTTAAAGATCCTCCGAATTTTCCAACTGGTGTTCTTGCAGCACTTAAAATAACTGTTTTACTCATGTTTCTTTCCCCCATTTCATTTTTTAACACTGAGCGCTCGCTCGGTATCCCTACGTTGAGAAGAGGTGCAATCATTGCACCTCTTTCTAAAGTTGTATACATTCTTATAAACTACATCGCTTCTTTTTTCTGTCCGATAACAGATCGTTCTAAAATCTCTGTCACATCAAGAGTTTGAACTTTTTCTTCTACCTCTTTCGCTTTCGTGCCATCACTGATCATCGTTAAGCAATATGGACAACCTGTACCGATAATGGATGGCTGTACAGCTAATGCTTGTTCTGTACGAGCAACGTTAATACGAGAGCCTGTTGTTTCTTCCATCCACATTAAGCCACCACCTGCGCCACAACACATTCCAGTCTCACGGTTACGTGCCATTTCTACAAGATTCACTCCAGGAATCGCTTTCAAAATGTCACGTGGCGCTTCGTACACTTCGTTGTATCTTCCTAAATAACAGGAATCATGGTACGTAACTGTTTCTTCAATAGCATGAACAGGCTTTAAACGCCCTTCTTTCACCCACTGGGCTAACAATTCTGTATGATGATAGACTTCTGCTTGCAAGCCAAAGTCCGGATACTCATTTTTAAATGTGTTATAAGCATGAGGATCAATCGTAACGATTTTCTTCACTCCTGCCTTTTCAAATTCTTCGATATTCTTTGTAGCCATCTCTTGGAATACAAATTCATTTCCGAGGCGACGTGGTGTATCTCCAGAATTCTTTTCTTTATTACCGAGAATTGCGAATGAAATGCCTGCTTCGTTCATTAACTTCGCAAATGATATTGCAATCTTCTGACTACGGTTGTCGTATGATCCCATTGAACCAACCCAGAATAAATACTCGAATTCCTCACCAGCTTTTGATTTTTCTTTTACAGTTGGAACTGTTACTTCGTCATCACCTTGGCGCCATGTTTCACGCTCTTTACGGTTCAGACCCCACGGATTTCCTTGACGCTCGATGTTTGTCATCGCGCGTTGTGCTTCCGCGTCCATTTTTCCTTCTGTTAAAACGAGATATCGACGTAAATCAATAATTTTGTCAACATGCTCATTCATAACTGGACATTGATCTTCACAGTTACGACACGTTGTACATGCCCAAATCTCTTCTTCTGTAATAACATCTCCGATTAAACTCGGATCGTAAGCGAGCGTTGTAGCCGCTGATTCTTGTTGTCCTTTTCCAGCTGCCATCATCGCTAACTGATTTCCTTGTGTATTATTGAAGGCAACTACTGGAACCCACGGTGCTTTTGATGTTACCGCAGCCCCTTTATCAGTTAAATGATCGCGAAGTTTTAATATTAAGTCCATCGGCGATAACATTTTCCCTGTGCCTGTTGCTGGACACATATTTGTACAACGGCCACACTCTACACAAGCGTATAAGTCAATAAGTTGATTTTGTCTAAAGTCTTCAATTTTACCAACACCAAATGTTTCTTGTGTTTCATCTTCAAAATCAATCTTTTCAAGCTTCCCTGGATTTGAAATACGACCGAAAAATACATTAGCTGGTCCCGCAATTAAATGCGCATGTTTTGATTGTGGAACATACACTAAAAACGTTAACAAAATTAGTAAATGCACCCACCAAGAGAAATAGAACACTGAAATGGCTACGGTTTCATTTATCCCGCTAAAAACGTAAGCGATTGCAGAAGCAATTGGTTCACTCCATGAAAGCTCCTCGCCATGCCATATAAGTCCCATACCGTTACCAAGTAGCACAGAGATCATTAAACCACCGATAAAGATAAGAACAAGACCTGATTTGAAGTTACGTTTTAAACGAACAAGCTTTTCTACATAACGTCTATGAAAAGCCCAAAATACTGCAATTAAAATAACAAGTGTGACAATTTCCTGGAAGAATGTAAATGCAGGGTATAGTGGTCCAAGTGGAAGATGTGATCCTGGTGCGAGTCCTTTCCAAACGAAGTCAATTGCTCCAAATTGGACAAGAATAAATCCGTAAAAGAACATAACGTGAATGATGCCGCTTTTCTTATCTTTCAGCAGCTTTTTCTGACCGAAAACATTGACCTTAAGAAGATCCCAACGCTCTTTAAAACGACGGTCAAATTCAATTTTTTTTCCTAATTGTATGTAGGCTATTCTCGTCCGTATAAGATATACAAACAAATATCCTGCATAAGCAATAACAGCAATGGCAGCCAGCCAATTAATGATCAGTAAGCTATTCATTTTTATGCTACCCCTCTCTTTGTAAGCCCTCTTTCTTTTTAGAATCTTCAAAAATATATAATTTTCTGAATTATATCCCCTACCCCCATTATATAATGAGTGAGCATTCAGTCAACAGTTTTTTGTTATAGAACAACACATTTTTTCATAAAGCTGTTTATTTCGGTGAAACTATAAAGTGAAACTTTAATCTGTAGGGGTGGTTCATCCCCCACTGATTATTAGTTGAACCAATCGGGCTTTTACGGGCAGTTGATTTCCAAACTAACTTCTACTTATTCATCAGTTTTTGAAGTAGGAAGCTTACTGCCCGTTAAAGCGGGATAAAGTGAAACTTTAATCAATAGGGGTGGTTCATCCCCCACTGATTATTAGTTGAACCAATCGGGCTTTTACGGGCAGTTGATTTCCAAACTAATTTCTACTTATTCATCAATTTTTGAAGCAGGAAGCTTACTGCCCGTTAAAGCGGGATAAAGTGAAACTTTAATCAGTGCGACATACTATCCTCTGATGAAATTTATAATAACAACCGCGCTACCCGTATCATTTGTAACACACTGAAGGTGAAAAGAATGCGAAGGAGGGAATTCACTGATGCTCTACTTATCTCTTTTGTTAATATCCGTTGCTCTTTGGATTACAATTGACCTTTCATACGGGAGACTTCTTCATTTAAAGCGGGTAAGCTCTCGCACTTTCCCTTTACGTCAAAGTGATTTTCACCTTTATACATACGGGAAAGATTTGTATGACGCCTTATTTACTGATATAAAACAAGCACAGCACCACATTCATATTTTATTCTTCATTGTAAAAAACGATAAAATCAGTCGTGAATTTTTAAAGTTGCTGATTGATAAGGCTCAGGAAGGAATTGAAGTACGACTTTTACTTGATCGATTTGGCAGCCATTATTTATCAAACGAAGCTATTCGCTCCCTGCGAAAACATGGTGTATCTTTTTCATTTTGTCATAAGATAAAATTTCCTCTACTTTTCTTTTCTGCCAATCAAAGAAATCATAGAAAAATTACAGTGATTGATGGGAAAACTGGCTATATCGGGGGCTTTAATATCGGCGAAGAGTATCTAGGGCATAATGAATATTTAGGATTATGGCGAGACTATCATTTACGTCTTACAGGAGAAGGGGTTCAAGATTTACAAAAGCAATTTTTGCATGACTGGTTTGATGATACGAAACAGAATTTATTGGATGTTTCTCTTTATTTTCCAAAACAAAACCCAGGTACCATAATGCATCAATTTATTCCGACTGATGGTGCTTATTTACAGCATACTTTTTTACATTTAATTAACGGAGCAAAAAAAGAAATCTGTATTGGTACACCATATTTCATTCCTGGAAAAAAAATTATGAATGCCTTATTAAAAGCAAGAGAGAGAGGGGTTCAAATCACAATTCTCGTTCCAGAAAAAGCTGATCACCCTCTCGTTCGAGAAGCAAAATTCCCGTACTGCCGAAAATTAATACAGGCTGGTTGCAATATTTACGCATTTCAACAAGGTTTTTTTCACGCCAAAATTATTATAGTGGATGATGATATTTGTGATATTGGAACAGCAAACTTTGATATGAGAAGTTTATATATTAACCATGAAATAAACTGCCTGTTATATAATAAACATTTCATTCGAACAGTAAAAAATAAATTCCATGAAGATCTAGAGAATGCATCCGTACTTTCCTATAGCGATGTAAACCCACCTTCTCTTATCGATAGAGGAAAAGAATGGATTGGAACAATGCTTGCTTTCTTTTTATAGGAAAGACAATGAATAAAAGAGGTGTATCTCATATGATTATGCGGTTTGGATATGTCTCACATGCAATGGCACTCTGGGACTGTTCTCCTGCCAAAACAATGACGTTTACAAGCTTTAAGAAACTCAGCAAACAAGAGCGAGAAGACAAATTGTACCATGTTATAAGGCAAAATTTAGAGCACACAATACGTATCCTTCATTACAATATAGCGCATGAAATCCCGCTATATCGCCTATCGTCTTCCATCGTCCCACTTGCAACACATCCCGAAGTCGAGTTTGACTATATTGGGGTATTCACACCACTTTGGCGTAAAATAGGGGCTTTAATTAAAGAACACAATTTACGAATAAGTTTTCATCCAAATCAATTTACTTTATTTACAAGTGACAAGCCACATATTACTACTAACGCTATTACGGATATGACTTATCATTATAAAATATTGGATGCTATAGGCATTGCAGATTCTTCTTACATTAATATTCATGTAGGTGGAGCCTATGGAAATAAAGAAAAGGCAATTGAGCGCTTCCATGAAAACATAAAAAAACTTCCTGCACATATAAAAAAACAAATGACCCTTGAAAACGATGATAAAACGTATACAACTTCTGAAACTTTATCAATTTGCCAAAAAGAAAATATCCCATTTGTATTTGATTATCATCATCATATGGCCAATCTTTGCGAGCAACCACTAGAAGAGTTGCTTCCTGCAATTTTTGAAACTTGGTCACATACAAATATCTCTCCTAAAGTTCACATTTCCTCCCCAAGATCGGAAAAAGAATTTAGGGCTCATGCTGAATATATCGATTTAGAGTTTATTAAGCCCTTCTTACACGTTGCAAAAAAAAACAATCATAATTTCGATATTATGATTGAAAGTAAACAAAAAGACTTAGCACTATTCCGATTAATAGATGAACTTTCTGCTATAAGAGGCATTAAAAGAATAAGTGGTGCAATGTTACAGTGGTAAATTGTAACTTTGCACCATTTTTTCAAAAAAGTAATTTTTATAGTAAAAAACATCCTATTTTATATGCTATTATTTAAATTAGCATTCCCCCGAGATTCAACTTTATTGAAACGGAGTCATAATATGATTAATCAAAAAAAGTATGTACAATTTGTCATAATATACATATCTATATTTGCTCTTTGGATACTCTTTATTCCAAATGAGTCGCATATAAAGGAAATTGGGATTCTTTTCTTATTCTGTTTTGCTGCACTTTTTTCTTGCCACTGTTTATATAAAGCTATTAAAAAAATGAAACGCAGTGATAAACTATTTTGGATTTTATTACTATGCACTTGCCTATGTGGATTAGTTATGGAGATAACCCTATTTCTTAGTTCGATTTCCATGCATAATCAATCTATATTTTCATATAAAGCATTACCTTTTTTTATCATACAATATATTTTGCTCTTTGTTGGATTTGCTATAAAGTTTATAAAAAATTACTCTATTAAGGGACTTTCTCAATTCTCATTCGATAGCATCTTTATTATTATTATGAACATTTATTTCACCTTAACTTTTATCTTAGATATTTCAAGCTTCCGCATGTTAACAAAGGACACTTGGATTTTAATTGGGTATTTTATTGCACAATCATTAGTAATTTACGCCGTTATTAGCCTATATAGAAGAGAACAATATTCTTCTAGTAGAATCGCATTAATTATCGGTTTCACTATTATACTCGTATACGGTTATATTCATCTGTTTCAATTGAATTTTGGGATGAAAACTTCCGCTGAAATTAATTATTTAATACACACTGCTTCTATTTTATTAATTGGACTTTCTTCCATACTATATATTTTGGATAAACCAATGCAGCATGAAACGAAAGCAAAATATTATCGATTCGATTATATACGTTTTATACTACCTTATTTTAGTATAATTATTACTTTTTCTTTTATTATCATTCAACCTTGGGATGATAAATTCATGTTAATCGGCCTCGTGTTATCACTTATTTTGTTATTCTTGCGGCAACTTTACATGTGGAAAGATAATCAAGCACTAATCCATACATATGAACAGTTGACTACACAACTAGAGGGCGAAGTTGAAGAAGGTGCATTTGCATTATCAAAAAGTGAACAACGCTATAAATCTTTATTCGAAGATCATCCCGATGCCGTTTTCTCTTTAAATATGAATGGCATTTTTCAACAATCTAATAAGGCATGCGAAAGCTTATTTACTGCCTATTATTGCGAAGTGGCAAGCTATTCTCTGGTACACTTCATTGATTCAAAAGACCACGAACTACTTAAGAAGGCTTTACAAATTACAAAGGAAGGTAAGCCACAAACGTTAGAAGTTCGTACAAAAGAACAAGAAGGCTATTATTATTATCTCCATATTACACTTATCCCTACTTTTATAAACAAAGAAGTGGTCGGAATGTTTGGGATAGCGCGTGATATTACCACTTTATATGAAAAACAAAAACAAGTAGAACATTTAGCCTTTCACGATGCACTTACTGGATTACCAAATCGCCGAAAGTTCGAAAAAGATTTAAAAGCCATTTTGAATACAGCCCAAACTAACGCAAATGATGTCGCCGTCATGTTCCTTGATTTAGATCGATTTAAAAAAATTAACGATAGACTTGGTCATGACGTCGGAGATTTATTATTAATTGAAGTAGCAAACAGACTACGCGGTTGCTTGCGTTCAAAAGATGTCGTCGCTCGCCAAGGTGGAGATGAGTTTACCATTCTATTACCAGAAATGTACTCAGAAAAAAGTGCAATTTTTATAGCTGAACAGATTTTAACTATTTTAAACAAACCATTCTTCATTCAAGGCGAAGAACTCTCTATTACACCGAGTATCGGAATTGCGATGTATCCTGATTATGGAACTGATGTAAATGAGTTAATGAAAAATGCTGATATGGCTATGTACCGTGCGAAGGCAAATGGAAAAAACAGATTTGTTTTCTTCTCAAAAGAAATGAGTATCGCTCAAAATGAAATTCAATTCTTAGAAGGTGAACTTTCAAAAGCATTACAACAAAATGAATTTTTCCTTGAATACCAACCACAAGTAAGCACAAAAACAAAAGAAATTATCGGTTTTGAAGCATTAATACGTTGGAAGCATCCAAAACTCGGTATCGTATCTCCTGCCCAATTTATTCCTCTAGCAGAGGAAACTGGTTTTATTATTGAACTTGGTAATTGGATTTTACGTACTGCCTGTTTAGAGGCAAAAAGATGGCATAATCAAGGTTTTTCTCACTTAAAAGTTGGTGTGAATTTATCTGTTGTTCAATTTAACCATGCTGATTTAATCCCAACTATTTCAAAGGTGTTAGAAGAAACAGAACTGAAACCAGAAGCACTAGATATTGAAATTACGGAAAGCATCGCAATTAATCAAAATCAATCTGTAGTTGCAAAACTAGAACAGCTTCAAAATCTCGGCATTCAAATTTCAATCGATGACTTTGGAACTGGTTATAGTTCTTTAGCTTATTTAACAAAATATCCAATCAACACATTAAAAATTGCTCGAGAGTTTATTTGTGGAATTACAAATAGTCCTTTAGAAGAAGCAATTGTCTCTTCCATTATTACACTATCAAAAGAACTAAATTTAGAAGTGATTGCAGAAGGTGTAGAAACGGAAGAAGAATGGGAATTTTTACATAGACAAAATTGTGATCACATTCAAGGATTCTTTATTAGCAAACCTGTTTCTAGTAAAGACGTTTGGATGTTACTCCATAAAAAAACAACCGTCTAAATAAGGCGGTTGTTTTTTAAAACTCAAAAGGTAAATCTGCAGCTACTTGTACCTCTTGATCATTATGAGAAATTATTTGACTTTTCTCTAATGTTGTATCACCTAATGAAATACCCCATGCCATTGCTAACGTTAATAAACTACCAATAAGTAATTTCTTCATATTCCATCACCCACATTTTTTACTTTTAATATATCATGAAAATTTATTCACATTGTATGCAATTATGCATATCCACTTTTTAGGTTGTTTATCTGCTGATTTTATTTACGAGCGCTTCTTTATATGCATGCATTTCTAATATATCAAAAAAGAAACTTGCCTTCTTATATGCATCTTCAATCTCTGCCTCTTCATACTCCAACTTCCTTAGGCATTCACCTCTTTGATAATATAGCTGTCCAATTAATGCCATACTATTAATTCGGCATGATATTTCAATCGCTTTATTTACTTGATAAAGTGATTCTTCATATCGACTATCTAAGTATAATGCTTTTGCATGATTATACCTTACCTTCACGTCAAATTCTTCATTATCATGCAACGCCTCTAATTGTTTTAATATTTGTTCAAATAAATCAATACCCTTCTTCAAATAGCCATTTTCAGCATAAATGTTTGCAATTGCGTTTTCAATATAAAGATTCTGATATACATCAATTCCTGTCAATTGTTGATTGAGCAATTTCTTTAATTCTAAAATACAATATTCGTAATCGACTTTTTTCAACACGTAAGCAGCTACATAATATTGCCATTGAAGAAATTGCTGGAATTCAGGATGATATTCTTCCTTTTTCAGCTCATTCCATACTTTATTATAAATTTCTTTATATCTTTTTTGCTTACAAAGCATAATGACTTGATCTTTAAACTGTTTTTTTCTTTCAATATCCGAATAAATGAGTACCTCATAAAAATGAATAATGGGAATTTGTAATTTCGCTGCAATACCTTGCAATATATCCATACTTGGGTATACTGCACCCGATTCAATTCTGCTTACTTCCGATTGATGACATATGTTCTCGGATAACTGTTTTTGTGTTAGTCCTCTTAACACTCTAATTTTCTTAATTTCACTTCCTAATTTCTCTGCTTGCATACTTACTCACCATCCCATTATAACAATCTAATTTTTTAAGTTGTCATACCACTACAATAATGTGCATTCGACAATTTTTGATATGAAATAATGCATAATATATATAAAATTCGGCAAATTTTTCATACAATTCATCTCACATACAATAATAGATTAGGAGTGTTATAGATGAATTATAGAAAACTTGCCAGTGCTTTCGTTACATTCGGTCTTCTTTACCCTTTATCAACAGAAGCTATTCATGCTCAAGAATTAGACAAAAGTGCAGTCAAAGTTGAAATTGCTCAGCCTGGTTTAACAATCGGGAAATTAACACAACCTCAAAATGATACGAAAGAAAATATTGCTAAAAAGTATTTAAAAGGTGAGGTAGATGGGGCTAAAGCTCAACAAGAACAAGTCACTACTGAAAAAAATGTAGATTTCCAACCTACAAATAAAGAAACCAAAGAAAATCAAACCGAAGTTCGCCTTGCACAAACATATAAAAACTATAAAGTATATGGCCAAGATCTCATTGTAAAAGTAGATAAAAATGGAGTGATCACAACTGTTAGTGGTAAAGTTGTTCAAAATTTAAATCAACAACCTAATCTTACTATAACAAATTTTTTGTCGAAAAATGAAGTGAAATCTAAATTACGCGATATAGTTCAAATTCCAAGTGATGCGGTTGAGACAGAATTCTCTAGCGAAACCGTTGTTTATAAGAAAAAAGATGGCTATTATACATTCGCAACTGTTATTACATTTACTTATGAAAACAATGAACAAATTATAAATGGCAATGCTATCGTTGATCTAAAAACTGGTGAAGTACTTTTCCAAGAAAAATTCATTAAAAACAAAGAGAATAAGACTATAAATCAAGTAACATCACCTAGATTATCCACTGCAAGTGAGCAAGGAACTGGGAAAAATGCACTTCAAGAAAACATCTCTTTCAATATTGCCAAAGGAACTGATGGGAAATTTTATTTAGCGGATTTATCACGCGGAAATGGTATTTATATTTATAATGCAAACTACGCCGATTCCCTCGGGGGATATAGTCAAGCTGGTTATCCAGGGACACTAATTTCAAGTAGCACTCCTAATTTTGCAGATAAAGAAGCCGCGGGCGCTATGAAGAACATGAGTGATATTTATGATTACTTTAAGAAAGAACATAATCTAAAAAGTTACGATAATAAAGATTCAAAAGTTGTTGCTAGTGTACACGGTTTTGATTCTACTGAAGTTAGTGATGGTATAAAAGAAGACTATGTAAATGCATTTTGGCATCCCGCTTGGAACCAAATGGTATTTGGTGATGGTTTAGACGGCAAACTAACATCAGCTCTTGATGTAACAGCTCATGAATTTGGACATGCTGTATTCAGTGGCACGACGAAAAATAAAGTCGTGAGATATCCAAGCGCTGAAACATCTGCACTAAACGAGGGATTAGCGGATTTCTGGGGTACACAAATCGAATATTACGTAAAGAAAGATAAAGGAAACTGGATTATGGGCGATACATTAGGTGGCCTAACAATTCGTGATATCCCAAGGGAAATTGGTGACGGCGGTCATAAATTATATACAAATTTACAAGATTTCTATAATGATGGTAATAATCAAGAATCACACGTGAATTCTGGTATTATCAGTCACGTATTATATCAATTAGCTGAAGGTAAAACATATAACGGTATTGCTGTTCAAAAACAAGGCAATGAAAAAGTAAGCAAAGTTGTTATGCGTGCATTGCAAAATTATGCAACTTCCGCTGAAGACTTTGAATCACTTCAATCTCACATCGTACAAGCTGCAAAAGATTTATATGGCACTGCCGTATCAAATGAATTTGCAAAGGCATTTGAAGCACATGGTTACAAGTCGTTACAAAAAGTAAATAAGGTAATAGAAGTACAATAACAAAGAAGAAGTTTACTCCTCTTAGGTAAACTTCTTCTTATATCCAACCCTTTTCTTCCGCAATTGTAATTGCCTCAATTCTATTTTTCGCATCGAGCTTCGTTAATACTTCAGAAATATAATTACGTACTGTACCCGGTGAAAGATAAAGTGCCTTCGCAATTTCGTTTGCCGTCTTTCCTTCTTTCGCAAGCAACAATACTTCCTTTTCGCGATCTGACAACGGATTTTGCTCCTGCCATAGACCGAACATTAACTCTTGGGAGACCTCTCGTTTCCCCTTCATTACATTACGAATTGCTGCTGCTAAATCTTCACTTGGGCTATCTTTTAATAAATAGCCGTGCACGCCAGCTTTCATTGCTCTTTCAAAATATCCTGGCCGTGCAAATGTTGTTAAAATCATAACTTTACATGGTGATTTTTCTTTCTTTAACGCTTCAGCAACATCTAATCCACTTTGAATTGGCATTTCAATATCCATAATACTGATATCCGGTTTTAACGATTCAATTAATTTTAGCGCCTCTTCCCCGTTTGCCGCTTGCCCAATTACTTCGATATCATCTTCTAGATCAAGTAAGGCACCTAATGCACCACGAAGCATCCGTTGATCTTCTGCAATAATAATTCGAATCATGCCCTCACCTCATCTTTTCCTGTTCTAATAACAACTGGAACTTTTACTGTTAACAACGTCCCTGGATTGATTGTACCTAGTTCAACAAATCCATCAATAAGAGCAATTCGTTCTTTCATGCCGCGGATACCATTTCCATCATGATTTTGATCTGTTAAACCAATTCCGTTATCTTCTACTTTCAAAATCAGCTCACCTTGCGATTCTAATACAGAAACTGCACACCGCTTTGCCTTACTATGTTTTACAACATTTGTAACGGCCTCACGTAAACACATCCCGACAATATTTTGTTCAATTGGTGATAACGAGCTCGAGCTTGCTTCTTGCCTCACTTCTAATTCAATATTAGCTGCTTGTAAGATTGCCTTTATTTGCTCTAGCTCTTCTTCTACCGTAATCATACGCATATCAGAAATTAATTCTCTCAGCTGCTTTAAGGCTGTACGAGACGTTTGTGTAATTTCCTTCGCTTCCACACTTGCACGCTCTGGATTTTTCACAATTAACTTCTCTACAAGCTGGCTTTTCAAAGTAATAAGAGATAACGTATGCCCTAATGTGTCATGAAGATCTCTCGCAATCCGCTGCCGTTCTTCACGCTTTACTAAGTCTTTAATTTGCTCGTTTGCTTCATTCAGTTGGTTCTTTAACATCTTTTTCTGATTAAAATTGCGCATACCAAATGGCGTAAGAAGCATTAAAATAAACATCGGAACGATATTTACTAAACTTGTAGTTGTTAGTTGATTCATATTTACAAATAAAAATGCTCCAAGCATTATAACTAACGAACATAACAGCACTCGAAATACTTTCTTATTTGGCGCAAATCCCATCGCACTTGCTGTGAAAAAGCCAAAAAATATCATAAAAGGATTATAAAATAAAGCAAATAAAAAGATGAGTACCATTTGAATACAAGCCCAAAAAACAAACGTTCTCTGAACAAAATAAAGCTGACGGTATGTGACGATAAAAATTATCAACATACAGCTTCCTATTACAAGCTTCCATCCTGATGCCTGCGCTAAGTGATAAATTGGAAATAATAGATAAACAAACCACATATACGGAAAGAACCCCATATGTTTCGGAAAAACCTCAATCCTCTTTTTCTCTATCATTTATACCGCTTCCTGTCTTTTTCTTATATATATTGATACTACAACAAATATAAGGAAATAACCTCCTAATACCGCGATATTTTCCCATCCAATTGATTTTCCAGCTACAATATCCCACGCACCACTTCCGAAATGGTATGTCGGTGTCCACTCACCAATCGTTCTTAATATTTTGGGGAATACTTCAATCGGCATCCATAACCCGCCAACTATAGCTAAGCTCATATTTAAAATATTTGCTAAGCCAGCAGCTGCGTCCGCCTTCTTAATGGAACCTATTACTGTTCCTAATGCTAAAAATGGTGTTACCCCTAACAATAACCATAGCCCCGCACCAATCCATTGCCCTACCGTTAACTCAACATGATTAATTAGTATCCCTGCAATAAAGATAACTAATATTGAAAAAGCATTTACTACTGTTTGAGCGATAATTTTTGCTGTTAAATATGCTCCCTCTGGAAGCGGTGTAATTTTTAGAAGATGTGTCCATCCTTGCCCTCTTTCCTGAGAAAGTCTCACACCGAAACTAAAGAGTGCAGTCCCTACAATGCTGAAAGTTGCCATCGAAATTAAATAGTGTGCTTTCCACGCATCTCCGTTTTGTGGTACTTGAACAACATTTGTAAAAATGTAGTAAAACATAACAGGCATTAATAATGAGAAAAAAATAAATAATTTATTGCGGAATGTACGTAAAATTTCTATTTTGCATTGCATCCATAACGCTCTCATGCGATTTCCTCCTTCTGATTTGCGACAAACTGTTCAAATGCTTCATCAAGGCTTCCACGTTCAACTGAAACATCTATTACAGGTAAATTCCTTTGATAAATGGCTTTTAAAGTTGCATCCGTATCCTCCGTTGTTAAAATGAAGCGTCCTTCGTTTGACTTTACTTCTGTTACATTTGGTAATTCCTTTAGTAATTTTGTAGGAATGCTTTCCTTCGAATAAAATGTGATTGTTTTTCTCGAAATCGTTGCTTTCATTTCGTCTGGTGTACCATCTGCGATAATCTTTCCGTTCGCAAATAATAAGATACGATTTGCTAAAGCATCTGCTTCTTCTAAATAATGCGTCGTTAAAATAATCGTTTTCCCTTCACTTGCTAACTTTCGAATCGTTTCCCAAAACGTTCTTCGAGACGTAATATCCATTCCGACTGTCGGCTCATCTAAAAATAACAAATCCGGATTTCCCGCAAGTGCAAGCGCAAAGTTTAACCTTCTTTTTTGCCCACCTGATAATTTCTCACATCTTTGCTTTCGCTCTGATTCTAAATTTGATAACTGCAGTAACGTTTCTTTCGCTACAGGATTCTTATAATAACTGCGGAATAGCTCTATTGCCTCTTCCACTGTAATGCTATCAATCACACTTACTTCTTGTAACATTGCCCCAAGATTATTACGAACGCCTCTCTGCTTTGGACTCTTTCCAAATATAGAAACCGTACCTTCTGTAGGATCTTTTAATCCAAGCATCATCGAAATTATCGTCGTCTTCCCCGCACCATTTGGTCCAAGTAATGCTACTATTTCTCCTTTATCCACGTGAAATGAAACGTTATTTACTGCTTTTTTATGTTTAAATGTTTTAGAAACACCATTTACTTCAATAATCTTTTCCATCTCTCCACCCCCACTGTTTCTTATATTTACATTGTATTACCTGGAAAACTTAGGAAACAGTATGATACGTCATGACATCGATATGACAATTGTCATATATTCCTTGTGAGAGGAATCAGCCCGCATACCGCAAGCAAGTAGCAGGACGAAAATAAACATGATACAATCGGATAAGATATATATTCGAGGAAGGACAGTGGTTTTCATGATTATTCGTAATGAACAAGATTTAGAAGGCTTACGAAAAATCGGCCGCATCGTTGCGCTTGCACGTGAAGAAATGAAAAAACAAGCGAAGCCAGGTATGACAACGAAAGAGCTTGATTTGATCGGTAAAAAAGTATTAGATGAGCATGGTGCTATTTCTGCACCTGAAAAAGAATATGATTTTCCAGGTGTAACTTGCATTAGTGTAAATGAAGAAGTTGCTCATGGTATTCCAGGAGATCGTGTATTAAAAGAAGGCGATTTAGTAAACGTCGATGTATCTGCTGCACTTGATGGCTATTATGCTGATACAGGTATTTCATTTGTACTTGGAGAAGACGAGGCAAAAGAAAAGCTTTGCCAAGCAGCGGTTGATGCATTTTGGGCAGCAATGAAAAAGGTTAAAGCTGGCTCAAAACAAAATCAAATTGGTCGTGCTGTTTCAAACTTCGCACATAAAAGTGGATACAATGTTATTCAAAACTTAACTGGTCACGGCATTGGTCTTAGCTTACATGAAGCACCAAATCACATTTTAAGCTACTATGATCCAATGGATAATACGCTTCTAAAAGACGGTCTTGTTATCGCTGTAGAACCGTTCATATCTATGAAAGCTGATCATATTATTGAGCGTGGTGACGACGGTTGGACATTCATTACACCTGATAAAAGTCTTGTTGCACAATGTGAACATACCGTTGTCGTAACACGCGGCGAACCAATAATCTTAACAGAAATCTAATATAAAAAAACGGCTGTTTTGTAGATTTATTCCACATAAAACAGCCGTTTTTTAATTTTGGGAAAATATGTGAACTATTGTTGAACTCTTTATCATTTAAGTATATAATCTTTAGCGGAGGTTACTTAAGCTTATCTTTACTAAAAAGATATTGTAGCTAAGGAGGAAAACACCTTCTTTTTTATTGTTTAAACAGTCTCAAAAATGACCGTAGTAACGGGTTAGTCGAATATTCTGTAATCCTTATATTCCTCTAACAATGTAAGAAACTATCGTCTTTCAACTTCGGTCCACTAATCGTACAACTCTCTTTAGACAAAATAGATGACTATTTTCAAAGTACATATTGTCTTCATTCTGACCAAAAACAACCCTATCTAGATTTTTATTTCCACATAACTTTAAGGCAAAAATAAGCCTTCACAAGGGGATACACTACCTTGGTTAGTATGTATCGTAAAACTTACCTTTATAACCATTCTTTTTTACTAGATATACATGAAAACTATCTCACATATAAAGGTCTGATATCATTCTTTATATCAGTATTTTTTTCGACATTTTTTGTCGAATTGTGTATATTTCCAAATAACTGTGTAAATATACATTTTGTTTTACGCTAAATAATATTACTTTGAACATAACCCAGTTTGTCTGAGAACGCGTATAGAAACGGAGGGATAGCAAAAACAAATAGCTTATAACAAATACTTTTAATATTCCATTTGTTCATGTGGAATAAGTCCCCAATGGACAAATGAATGTTCAGAGGAGGAAAAATGAAAAAACTTTTCAATGTATGTTTAATTGTATTCGTACTATTTTCGCAGCTTGCTAGTTTTCCATACAATCAAGTAAAAGCGGAAACCTTAACAGGAGATTCCTTATTTGACAATGTTGAAATGAAAGATGCAACGAATCATATTATTGACGAAGCAAAAAATCCTAACAACTTAATAAAGATAGGATCAACCATTCGAGTAGAATACGCTTGGTCAATAAAGGATCAACAAGTTGCACATGCAAATGATACAGCAGTAGTTCAAATACCACTTGCATTAAAAGTATCTAAAGATTTGCAAGGGGATTTAGTAACAGATCAAAAAAATATTGGTCAATATTTTATAACAGCTAAAGATAATAAATTAAAATTGATATTTAATGATCAAGTAGAAAATTTGAAAGACGCTAAAGGAAAAATTAAAGTTGATACCGTGTTTAACTCAACTTTAAAAACTGGAGAAAAATCAGTTCAAATCGCTTTTCCTTTAGGAACAATCGTTCAACCTATATCAGTTCCTGTTCAGGTAGAAGACTCTAAAGAAGATGGCACCAAACAGGATACTAATAAACAAGTGCAAGATCCAGTAGCTAAACCTGTTACTGACAATCCGGAGCAAGATCCAACAACTAAAACTGTTACTGACAATCCGGAGCAAGATCCAGCAACTAAACCTGTTACTGATAATCCGGAACAAAACCCAGCAACTAAACCTGTTACCGATAATCCGGAACAGAAACCAGCAACTAAACCTGTTACCGATAATCTGGAACAAAACCCAGCAACTAAACCTGTTACCGATAATCCGGAACAAAACCCAGTAGCTAAAATTGCTACTGGCAATCCAAAACATAAGCTAGCAAGCAGCCCTGTTGAGAATACAAATTCAGGTCCAAAGCAAATAACAACAAACATTTTAACCGGTGTAAAGTTGACGGATAAAGACGGAAAACCATTTACAGAGGATAACCGTCCAAGCACAGATTCCCCTGCCAATATTGAGTTTACATGGGAGCTTTTAAAATCAATGAATGTGAAAAGCGGAGATTACTATATTTTTGATCTTCCTAAACATTTTAAGATTTACAATACAATTAACAGTCCTTTATATGATAGTGAAAACAATCAAATTGGTAATTTTACTGTTACAAAAGACGGAAAAGTCACGATGACATTCAACGATTATGTTGAAGAGCATCCAGATGTTGCTGGTAACCTACAATTAAAGACAGAATTTAATAAAGCTGAAATTAAAGGTACAACAACACAAGAAATTCCTTTCCCAATTAAAGATAAGGATGTTTCTATTACAGTTGACTTTAAGCCTAATGTACAAACAGCTACGAATAAAAAAGGGGTACCTGATAGACCAATTAATACAAATGAAATTAATTGGAAAGTAGAGATGAACAAAACGAAAGAAACCCTTAAAAATGCTGTTTTTAAAGATAACATCCCACAGGGTACAAGCTTAAATAAAGATTCTATTAAAGTTTATTATTTAGAAGTTGATGTTAATGGAAATGTAATGCGTGGTGCAGAAGCTGAGCCAACAGATTACAATATTATTTCATCAGATGGCTCAAAATTGGAGATTGCTTTTAAAGATTCTATCAATAAAGCATATCAAATCGAATATGCCACAAAAATTACTGATGAAAATATTAAAAGTTTTCGAAATAACGTTACGATAACGAGTGATAATCAAAAGCAACAAAACGCAAGCTCTACTGTAACGGTTTCTCGTGGTACACACTTAAATAAAACAAGTAAATATGATCCAAAGACGCAAACAATTGAGTGGACAATTACTTACAATGGTGATCAAAGAGAGATCAAAAAAGCAGACGCGATTTTAAAAGATATTTTTGACGATACACACGAACTAGATGCAAATTCTATTGTTGTGAAAAACGCTTCATATAATGAAAAGGGAACGCTTGTAACAGGTGACGCTGTGAATAATTACACTGTAAATAACAAGAAGAATGGATTCGATTTACAGTTTAACGATGATATTAATAGTGCTTATGTGATTACCTATAAAACCAAGCCAACTAATAAAGTTATAGAAGATGGAAAAGTAAAAAATAAAGTTACAGCTGATAATGATTCAAGTAAAGAAAATGAAGCTAGCTTCAAGCAGCAAAATATTATTAAATCTAATAATAAAGCTGAAACAAATTATAAAGACAAAACAACAACTTGGACAATTATAGTAAATAATAACAACTACCCATTAAACAACGCGATCATTACGGACACCTTTGATCATGGTGGATTACAATTAAAAGATAAAAAACTAGAAATTAAAGATGGAAATTATACCCTTCAAGCTGGGACTGACTATGTTTTAGATGCAACAGATAAAGGCTTCAAAATTACTCTTATAGGTACATATCAGTCTAATATGACAAAGACATTAGTTGTAAAATATACGACAGACTTTGATTATACAAAGCTAGAAAGTGGTAAAACTTCATTTAAAAATACAGGTAACCTATCTTGGATAGATACGGATTCTAAGCCACAATCAAATAAAGTTGAAGCTAATTTCGATCCTGATACTTTCACAAAGGCAAATGGTTATAAGTACGGTTCTTATAACGCTCAAACGAAGGAAATTACTTGGATAATAGGCTTTAACTATAATAATGTTGAGATTAAAGATCCTTCTGTTATAGACGTAATACAAGATAAACAAAAATTAGTTCCTGGATCCATTGAAGTACGCGATATGATTTTAAATGGAAATCCTGATAATGCACAACCTGGTAATGCTGTACCAACTGAGAAATATGAACTTGAAGAACCTACAGAGAAAAATAAAAACACCCTAAAGGTTCATTTCAAACAATCAATTAATTCACCTTACTATATTATCTTTAAAACAAGCCTTGATGGTGAACTTATCCAAGGCACTTACAAAAACGAGGCAGATTTAAAAGATGGCTCTAAAATTGTTAACACCCTTACAGGTGATACTCAAGTAAATAAAGGTGGCAGCTTCGTTACTAAAAAAGCTGTGCAAGACGACAACTATATTAATTGGAGTATCGCAATTAACGAAAGCCAATCAACCATTGCGGATGCGGTTGTAACAGATGACCCAACCGAAAATCAGGTAATTGTGGAAGATTCATTCCACTTATACCCTACAACTGTTGATCCATATGGAAATTTAACAAAAGATAAAGTAAACGAATTAAAAGAAGGAACAGACTATAAACTCAAAATAACAACAGACAATACTACCGGAAAGCAACATTTCGAAATTGCCTTCTTGAAAAAAATTGATCGAGCTTATATTTTAGAATATCGCTCACTTATTAATGCAGACGATAAAGAAAAAGTAAGTAATAAAGCGAAAATCACAGGCAATAAGTTGACAGTTAAAAACACAGAAACTACTGAAACAATTGAAGTGAGAATGTCTTCTGGTTCAGGTGGAGGATCTGCTACCAAAGGTCGTGGAAACCTTGAAATTATAAAGGTAGATAACGACAATAAGAACGTACTATTAGCTGGGGCAGAATTTACTTTATACGATCGTACAGGTAAAACTGTTATCCGTAAAATTACAACAGACAAAGACGGTATCGCTAAATTTAATAATTTAAAACGTGATAAATATTTATTAAAAGAAACAAAGGCTCCTGAAGGCTATGTAATTAGCTGGGATTTAAAACAAGGGAAAATTGTTGAACTTGGTACACAAGAGACTACAACATATAAACTTGCAAATAAGAAATTTGTCGGGAAAGTAGTTTTAACAAAATCTGATGACCTGAACAAAAATGCAACACTACAAGGCGCTATTTTCACACTACTGGATAAAGATAAAAAAGTAATTCCAGAACACAAAGAATTAACAACAAATAATAACGGACAAATTATTATAGATAAACTAAAACCAGGAACTTACTACTTACAAGAAACGAAGGCTCCTGAGCATTATCAATTAGATAGCAAACTTATTCCGTTTACTATCTCTATAGATCAAACAACAGTAGTAAATCTAACTGCGACAAATAGTTTAACTAAAGGATCTGCTCTTTTAACAAAAGTGGATAATTATAATAAAACTTTAGCAGGGGCAGAGTTTACTGTTCAAGATCGCAACGGAAAAAATATTCCTGGATATGAAAAATTAACAACAAATGAACATGGACAAATAGAAGCAAAAGATTTACGTCCGGGTAAATACCAATTTGTCGAAACAAAAGCTCCTGAGCATTATGAATTAGACAAAACGCCTATTCTATTTGAAATAGAAAAAAGCCAAACTACAGTCGCTTCTGTTACAGCAAAAAACGCTTTAATTAAAGGTGACATTACGTTAACAAAAGTGGATGATACTGATGGCACTACCCTTGAAGGTGCGGTATTCAAAATTGTTAACGACAAAAATGAAGATGTCCGTACAAACTTAAAAACAGAAAAAGATGGAACTTTGACCGTTAAAGATTTAGATCCTGGTGATTATCAATTTATTGAGACAACACCACCTAAATACTATGACTTAAATAAAGAACCAATTCCGTTTACAATCGAGAAAAGTCAAACAAGCATTATCTCAATTACTGCAAAAAACAGTTTAACTACAGGTGCTGTTGAGCTATTAAAAGTCGACGAATTTGATAAAAAGACTCCTCTTGCTGGAGCTATGTTCAAAATCGTGAATGATAAGAACGAAGACGTTCGTACAGAATTAACTACCGACACAAACGGAACTGTTAAAGCTTCTGACTTACGTCCAGGCAAATACAAATTTATTGAAACAAAAGCTCCTGAACATTATGAACTGCGATCAACACCAATTGAATTTACAATTGAGAAAGGTCAAAAAACACCGATTGTTATTACAGCTGAAAATGGTCTACTACCAGGCGATGTTGAACTAACAAAACTCGATGATACTGATGGCACTGCACTTATAGGTGCCGTATTCAAAATCGTTAATAATAAAAATGAAGATGTCCGTACAGAATTAGTTACGAATCAGGAAGGTAAAATTATTGCTACTGGTTTACGTCCAGGTAACTATAAATTTATCGAAATGAAAGCTCCTGAGCATTATGCCTTAAATAAAACACCTATTGAATTTACAATTAAGGAGAGCCAAGCGACTGCTATTAACGTTACAGCTACTAACAGCTTAACAAAAGGTGGTATTGAATTAACAAAAGTTGATTCTGTAAATGCTAAGGAAACCCTTGAAGGTGCAGTATTTAAAATTGTTAATGACAAAGGTGAGGATGTTCGTACGGAACTTACTACTGATAAAGACGGTAAATTAGTAGTACAAGACTTACGTCCGGGTAATTATAAGCTAATCGAGACGAAGGCTCCTACTTATTACGATGTAAATGAAGAACCAATTGAATTTATAATTGAAAAGAGTCAACAAAAACTCATCCCTATTACTTTCAAAAATAGTTTGACGAAAGGAAAGGTCAAATTAATTAAAGAAGATGACGTGGAGAGCGCGAAAGCTCTTGCTGGCGCTGTATTCACATTACAAGACGCAACTGGCAAAGAAATTATGAAAGATTTAATAACAGATGCACACGGAGTATTAGTCATCCCTGATTTAGCACCAGGCGATTATCAATTTATTGAAGTGAAAGCTCCTGAACATTATAAATTAGATCAAACACCTATTAAGTTCACAATTAAAAAAGGTAGTAAGGAAGATCTTCCTATCCCTGTTACTGTAAAAAACAGTTTACTTACAGGTGGCGTCACTTTAACAAAAGTTGATGATGTTGATGGCACTACTCTTGAAGGTGCAGAATTTATAATCGTTGACGCTCATGATACTAAAAAGGTAATTCGCAAAGGTTTAACGACTGATAAAAACGGTAAAATTACTGCTTCTGATTTACGTCCTGGAGACTATCAATTTGTTGAAGTAAAAGCTCCAAAAGACTATACCTTAAGCAAAGAGCCTATTCCGTTCACTATCGAAAAAAGTCAAAAAGAGAATATTACTGTTACTGCTACTAACAGTTTAAAGAAAGGTGCAGTAACATTAACAAAAATCGATGACATCGATCGTACGATGCTCGAAGGTGCAATCTTTAAGATTGTTGATATGAACGGTAAGGAAGTTCATACGAATCTTGTTACAGATAAAAACGGAAAAATTTCTGTTTCTGATTTACGCCCTGGAGACTATCAGTTCATTGAAACAAAAGCTCCTGAGCACTATGTATTAGAAGAAACACAAATTCCGTTTACAATTGAAAGAAGTCAAACGAAAGAGATCAATGTTACAGGTAAAAATGCTTTGAAAAAAGGTAGCGTTGAACTAACAAAGATTGACGATATTGATATAAATACAAAACTTGCTAACGCCGTATTTAATTTATTAGATGCAGACGGAGAGCTAGTTGAAGAAGGCTTAAAAACAAATGATGAAGGTAAAATTGTTGTTGAAAATCTACGTCCTGGTACGTATCAATTCGTTGAAACAATTGCTCCTGAACATTACGTTTTAGATAAAAAACCTATCGTATTTACAATTAAAAAGAGCCAAACTGAAGCTCTTCATGTCACTGCTACAAATGCTTTAACAAAGGGTGCTGTTAAACTTTCTAAAGTAGATGATGTTGATGCCACTGTTCTTAAAGATGCAGTATTTAAAATTGTTAATATGAACGGTGATGTAGTTCATAAAGACCTTGTTACAAATGAACAAGGACTAATCGAAATTAACGACCTACGTCCTGGTGATTACCAATTCATCGAAACGAAAGCTCCTAAGGATTATGTTTTAGATGAAACACCAATCAAATTCACTATTGAAAAAGGACAGAAGAAATCTATTTCTTTAACTGCTACAAATAGCTTAAAACAAGGTAGTATCGAATTACTTAAAGTTGATGATTTAAACGATCAAACAAAACTTGCCGATGCGGTATTTAATTTACTAGATCAAAATGGCAAGGTACTTAAAACAGATTTAAAAACAAACAGTGAAGGTAAAATCGTTGTCGAAAACTTACGTCCTGGTACGTATCAATTCGTTGAAACAACGGCTCCTGAACACTATGATTTAGACAAAAAACCAATTATATTTACAATTGAAAAAAGCCAAAAAGATATCGCTACCGTTACTATGAAAAATAGTTTAACAAAAGGCGGCGTGGAACTTTCTAAAGTAGATGACGTTGATGGCACTACTCTTGAAGGCGCAGTATTTAAAATTGCAGATATGAATGGTACTGTAATTCGCAAAGATCTTGTTACGAATCAACAAGGTAAAATTAGCGTTTCTGACCTACGTCCTGGTGATTATCAATTCATCGAGACAACGGCTCCGAAACACTACAATTTAAACAAAGAGCCAATTCCATTCACAATCACACAGAGCCAAGCTGAGCCTGTCTCTGTTACAGCTACAAATAGCTTAACGAAAGGCACTGTGGAGCTTTCTAAAGTGGATGATGTTGATGGTACCGCTCTTAAAGATGCGATATTTAAAATTACTGATATGAATGGTAATGACATTCGCACTGAGCTTACAACAGATGTACATGGAAAAATTTCTGTTTCTGATTTACGTCCTGGGGACTATCAGTTTGTTGAAGCGAAAGCTCCTGAACACTATAAATTAGATAGTACACCTATTAAGTTTACAATTAAGAAAAGCCAAAAAGAAAAGCTCCAAGTTACTACTACAAATAGCTTAACTGAGGGTGCTGTAGAATTAATAAAAGTGGATGATATAAATCCAGATACAAAACTTTCTGATGCAGTGTTTAACATCATCGATGCGAAAGGTAAAATTGTTCGCACTGATTTAACTACTGATAAAGATGGTAAGATTACTGCTACGAACTTACGCCCAGGAGACTATCAATTCATTGAAATGAAAGCTCCTAAGCATTACGATTTAAATAAAACACCTATTAGCTTCACTATCGAAAAAAGTCAACTAACTCACGCTTCTGTTACTGCTAAGAATGGCCTAACAAAAGGTGGCGTGGAATTAACGAAAGTTGACTCTATAGATAAGAAAGAAATGCTAGAAGGTGCGGTATTTAAAATTACTGATCTGAACGGTAACGACATTCGTACGAATTTAGTTACCAATAAAGATGGAAAAATCATCGCTAAAGACTTACAACCAGGAGACTATCAATTTATTGAAACAAAAGCTCCTAAACATTACGACTTAAATGAAGAACCAATTAAGTTCACAATCGAAAGAAGTCAAACAAAGCATGTCTTCGTTACAGCTATTAATAGCTTAACGAAAGGTAGTGTTGAGTTAATTAAAGTTGATGATGCCAAGCAAAACACAACACTTGAAGGTGCAGTATTTAAAATTGTTAATAAGGATGGACACGATGTTCGTACCGATTTAACTACTGATAAAAACGGCCGTTTAGTTGTGGATGAATTACCGCCAGGAGACTATGAGTTTATCGAAACAAAAGCTCCTGAACACTATGACTTAAACAAAACACCTATTAAGTTCACAGTTAAAAAAGGCCAAGAAAAAATCGCCTCTGTTACTGCTACGAATAGCTTAACTAAAGGCGCAGTTGAATTAACTAAAGTTGATGACATCGATGGTACTACTCTTGAAGGAGCAATCTTTAAAATTGTAGATATGGACGGCAAGGATGTTCGTTCTGATTTAACTACTGATAAAGATGGGAAGATTTCTGTTTCTGATTTACGTCCGGGAGATTATCAGTTCATTGAAACGAAAGCTCCTAAGCATTATGACTTAAATCAAAATCCTATCAAGTTTACTATTGAAAAGAGTCAAACTGCTAAAGCTTCTGTTACTGCTACTAACAGCTTAACTAAAGGCGCAGTTGAATTAACTAAAGTTGATGACATCGATGGTACTACTCTTGCAGAGGCTATCTTTAAAATTGTAGATATGAACGGTAAGGATGTTCATTCTGATTTAACTACTGATAAAGATGGTAAGATTTCTGTTTCTGATTTACGTCCAGGAGATTATCAGTTCATTGAAACGAAAGCTCCAACTGGCTATGATTTAAACATTAAACCAATTCCTTTCACAATTACGAAAGGACAATCTCAGATTACCTCTGTTACAGCTTTAAATAGTTTAACAACAGGTTCAATTGAGTTAACTAAAGTTGATATTGATCACCATGGAACACTTGAAGGTGCCATTTTCAATATTTTAGACCAAGATGGAAAAATCATCCGAGAAGGTTTAAAAACAGACCAACACGGAAAAGTAATCTTAAATGATTTGAAACCTGGTAATTATCAATTAGTAGAAACACAGGCTCCTAAAGGCTATCAATTAGATGCATCACCAATAAACTTTACAATTGATAAAGCCCAAGCTACACCACTACAAATTACAGTTTCAAATAAAAAGATTGAATCTTCGTCAGGTGGAGATGACAAGCCAGTTACTCCTCCAAATAAAGAAGAAAACAAAGGCAATGAAACATCTGAGAAACACAAAAACGGAACTTCCGAAGAAATATCAAATGAAACAGATAACAAACAGCAAGATGATCGAAATACGGATAAGCACCTTCCAAATACAGGTCATAAAGAAGATCCTACACAAACAGTAGGTATCGTTCTTCTACTAGCTGGATTATTAAGTATTTTAGCTAAAAAACGCAAAAAAAATTATTAATAATTTTTTCACACCCAATCAATCTCTCAATTGATTGGGTGTTTTTTTATACAAAAAGGACGATACATAAAGTATCGTCCTTTTAACGGGGTGAGGCTGCCCAAAAGTACGGAAAACCTTTGAACAGCCTCGTATTTTCATATGGATGCCTTACATATATCACTGATAATAATTATGAAATGCGGAAACATAATTACCATCAACTGATTCAAACATGAGGAATGAAACCCTACAGTGGTTCCATTCCTCTACATAATCTAAAGTTTGGGTACACTAGATTCATGCAATGTAGGGGCTTTCAGAGTAGAAAGCGAACCTTCGTTTAAAATGATAGCATACATATCTCCCTCAAAAATATGCAAATATGCATATATTGTTTTTATTTCTCAATGTCAGAATATTGAAAAATAAAAGACGCAAAGGTAAAATAAAGTCATTATCCGTCTTCTTTTGTCAGTCAGAGAGAATAGAAGAATAGGAGAGGAAAAAATGAGCAAATCATTGAAACAAAAAATAGTAAGCTCTTTGCTTGCTATATCACTTGCTGTTAGCTTAGCTCCAATTGGGCAAGCAAAAGCGGATTCCACTTCAGAAGTTCCACAAACTCCATCTATTACAAAACAAATTGATCCAAACCGCGCCATTGAACATGTTCGTTTCTTATCTGAAACAATTGGGCCTCGACCCGGTGGAACAAAATCCGAAGAATGGGCTTCTCGTTACATTGGTATGCAGCTTAAATCAATGGGTTATGACGTAGAATATCAGCCATTTCAGGTGCCCGATCAATACGTTGGATTCATTGAATCACCACTATCAACAAAACGTAATTGGCAAGCTGGTGCTGCTCCTAATGCACTAATATCTACAGAAGCTATTACAGCTCCCCTTATCTTTGTTCAAGGTGGGACAAAATTAGAAGATATTCCAAATGAAGTAAAAGGTAAAATTGTTTTATTTGAAAGAGGAACGACAGTTACAGATTATAATAAACAAGTTGAAAATGCTGTTAGCAAAGGTGCAAAAGGTGTTCTTTTATACAGTTTAATTGGCGGACGCGGAAATTATGGACAAACCTTCAATCCCCGCCTAACGAAAAAGCAATCTATCCCTGTCTTTGGTCTTGCTTATGCGCAAGGAAATGCATTTAAAGAAGAAATCACTAAAAAAGAGACAACAATTCTTTCCCTAAAAGCGAGACATGAATCTAAATTAACATCTCTAAATGTTATCGCAAAAAAGAAACCAAAAAAGAGTACAGGTAATGAAAAAGCAGTCGTTGTAAGCTCGCACTATGATAGTGTTGTTGGAGCACCTGGCGCAAATGATAATGCTTCTGGAACTGGATTAGTATTAGAACTAGCTCGTGCTTTTCAAAATGTAGAAACTGATAAAGAAATTCGCTTTATTACCTTTGGTTCTGAAGAAACTGGATTACTTGGTTCGGATTATTACGTTAATAGTCTATCCCAAAAAGAACGTGACCGTATTTTAGGCGTCTTTAATGCTGATATGGTTGCAACAAATTATGATAAAGCAAAGAATTTATACGCTATGACACCTGATGGCTCTACAAACTTTGTAACAGATGCTGCCTTGCAAGCAGGTAAACAATTAAATAATGACCTCGTTCTTCAAGGGAAATTTGGCTCCAGTGATCACGTACCGTTTGCTGAAGCTGGTATTCCTGCTGCTCTATTTATTTGGATGGGTGTCGATAGTTGGAATCCATTAATCTATCATATCGAGAAGGTATACCATACACCCCAAGATAACGTATTAGAAAACATTTCACCTGAACGAATGAAAATGGCATTAGACGTTATCGGAACAGGAGTTTATAACTCGCTTCAAAAACCTATTACTCAAACTGAGCAGAAAGCTGCTTAATCAATAAAAGACCACTGATTTTTATCAGTGGTCTTTTATTGAGAAAAAATATATATGCATAAAAGCATATTTTATCCTACTCATTATCGTATACAATATTAACTGTAACAACACCGATTACAACTAATAAGGAGGCTTTTTCTATTATGAAAAAAATGATTTTAGTAGGTGCGTTAACTTTAGCAGGAATTACCGGAGCTACCGCGTTTATTCCTGAAACAAAAGTCGCTGCTGCCGCTCAAGAACAAAGCTTTACAAAATTTTATTCTTTGCAAACTGGAGGTAGTTCTGAACAAGAACCTATTTTCCTTCAAAAAGGACAAGAACTAACAATTCATCCTAACAGCAAAACTCCTAGTTACAGTGTTTATGACTCAAATCATAACCTTATTGGGCGTTATTCTGATGGTTACGGCCGAATTTTCACTGCAAAAACAGATGGAAATATGTATGTTCAATTTCATGCACCTTACGTTTACTATAGTCCTGTTAGTTTTTCTGTTACTTATACAATCCAATAAAATAAGGGGCCTTTCTCAGGGGCCTTTTATTTTGCTTCCCAATTCACTTTTACAAAACCATCTTTCACCATTAAACCACTTATATTGAATACATACTTTTCATTTGCTTTTAATGTAGCTTTAAAAGTACCTTTTTTCGATTCACAAATCTCCTTTAATTCCTTTATCCCTTCTCCTTGTCTTTCATACAAGCTAAAGCATAAGTTACCACGCTTTGCATCTGTTTCATAAGAAAATGTTACTTCTGTATCTTTTGCATACTCCAGTTCAATATCTTTCCCAGCAATATCCCATGATGAGAATTTTGCCTCGTAACTTGTCTCCCCTTTCTTCTCATTTTCTAAATATATATCACCAGCTCTCCACATATCATCTAACGTTTGAACGAAAGCAAAGCCGCTAAGTAATACAAACATCGCACTTGCAAATATAACAACTAATGTTACCTTTTGCTTTTTCATACCCTTCATCGTATATTCTCCTTCTACTTTCCGGCTATTTCTGCGTGTCATATATAACAAAACTCCAATAAAAAATGGCAATATAATCGCTATAACACTCCACCACTTACTTATTCCACGCGTTTTCGCATCTGTATACACCCATGATGCTACACATACTAAAAGTGCTATAAAAGCCAAAAACATTGTAATCCCAGCTATCTCAAATACTACAAATGGATTAGTGAACCCTATCATGTAATTTATACTCCTTCTTTAAAAATGCCTGTATGACAACATATATAGGAATGTATATGTGCATCATAATAACTATCGTTATAATGACAGATATTTTATGATCCAAATGACTAACAAACTGCTCTAGGGTGACTGTTAATACAATCATCCAAATAGCATGAATGAAAACAACCCATCTCTTTTCTAATTTTCGAGCATTTCGCACGCTCTGTTTCGTATGGTTTATTAGCTCTTCGTTAGGAACCATCTCTCCCGCTAAGCTACTTTTTATCTTCTGATCAAACTTATCTTCCGTCATAAACGAACCCCTCCAAATGTTCTCGAATTTGCTTCTTCGCATAATTAAGGCGGTATTTCACTGTACCAATCGGTATATTTAATATTTCACTCATTTCTTTATAAGAATATTGTTCATAATAGTAGAGTACGAGCACAGTTTTATACTTTTCATTCAATAACTGTATAACTTCCCGTATCATTTCCGCTTCCACTTTTTGAATACATTCTTCTGATATATTTACTTCATCTGCGAAATCTATTTCTCCACCATCTTCTTTATGAAACAAATCCAATATTCGATCTTTCCACCTTTTTTTCTTACGATAAAAATCATAAAACGTACGAACACAAATTGTAGCAATCCATTTTTTATAATTATCCACATAGGAAAGTTGATGCCTTGATGAAAAAACCTTTATCCACGTCTCTTGAAAAATATCTTCCGCATCTTCTTTCGTTTTCGCTAACTTATAGCATAAGGAATATATTTGCTGCTTATATATATCAATTAATTCTTCTACCTTTTCTTCCATTATAAGCCTCCTGTCATTTATATAAGACGACGCAAATTATCCTTTTGTTTGATAAAATTTTATTTTTTTATTATCTCCATACAAAAAGGCAATCACAACATCATGTGATTGCCTTTTATTTAAAAACGAAAGTCCGCTTCCGCTTTTCTTTATGTCCAGCTCTGCCTCCTAGCCCCTTCTGTCTAAGAACCTTCCCCACGAGAAGATAAAATGCATCTTCTGTGGGAAAGAACCTTAGCCTTCGGGACTAAACAGTCGGCTCCGCTTTTCTTCATTACATTTTTTCTGGTGCAGATACTCCTACGATTGCTAATGCATTTTGAAGCGTAGTGCGTACTGCTTTCATTAACTCGTAACGAGCTTTACTTAATTCTAAGTTATCTTGGTTTAATACTTTTTCTGCATTGTAGAAGCTGTGTAATGCTGCTGCTAATTCAAATGCATAGCTTGTAATGCGGTGTGGCAGACGTTTTTGTGCTGCATCCGCAACTACAGCTGGGAATTCACCAAGCTTTTTCAGTAACTCTACTTCTTTCTCAGAAGTAACAAGTTTGTAATTCACGTCTCCATCTGCAGCTAATCCTAACTCTTCACCTTGACGAAGGATACTGCATACACGAGCATGAGCATATTGTGCATAGTATACTGGGTTTTCATTAGATTTTGATACAGCTAAGTCCATATCGAAGTCCAAATGAGAATCACCACTACGCATTGCGAAGAAGTATCGCATTGCGTCCACGCCTACTTCTTCCATAAGCTCACGAAGTGTAACTGCTTTACCTGTACGCTTACTCATTTTCATTTTTTCACCATTTTGGTATAGTTGTACCATTTGGATGATTTCTACTTCAAGTGTTTCTTTATCGTAACCTAGCGCTTGAATAGCAGCTTTCATACGAGGAATGTAACCGTGGTGGTCAGCACCCCAAATGTTGATTAGCTTATCGAAACCACGCTCTAATTTATCGCGATGGTAAGCAATATCTGGCGTTAAGTATGTGTAAGAACCGTCATTTTTAATTAATACACGGTTTTTGTCATCACCGTAAGTCATTGAACGGAACCAAGTTGCTCCGCCTTCTTCAAAGATTTCGTCACGCTCTTTTAATACAGTAAGTGCAGCATCGATTTTTCCGTTTTTGTATAATGATGTTTCTGAGAACCATACATCAAATTTAACACGGAAGCTCTCTAAGTCTTTTTGAAGTTTTGCTAACTCATATTTCAAACCGTATGAACGGTAGAATTCATAGCTTTCTTCAGCATCAGCTTTTGCGTAACGATCGCCAAACTCTTCAGCTAAACGTTTACCGATTCCAATGATATCCGCACCATGGTAACCGTCTTCTGGCATTTCTTTATCTAAACCTAAAGCTTGCATGTAACGAGCTTCAACAGAAAGAGCTAAATTATGAATTTGGTTACCGGCATCATTAATGTAGTACTCACGAGATACATCGTATCCTGCTTTTGCTAATACGTTACATAAAGTGTCACCCACTGCCGCACCACGTGCATGTCCTAAGTGAAGGTCACCTGTTGGATTCGCAGATACGAACTCAACTTGTACTTTTTCACCTTTACCAGTGTTCGTTTCACCGTAAGCTTCACCAGCGTTTACGATTGTTGGAATTAAATCTGTTAAGTAGCTATTATCCATATAGAAGTTAATAAAACCAGGACCAGCGATTTCGATTTTTTCAATAGAAGCTTTTGCTTTATCGAAGTTTGCAACTAGTTCTTCTGCAATCATACGAGGTGCTTTTTTCGCAACGCGTGCAAGTTGCATTGCCATGTTTGTAGAGAAGTCACCATTTGTTTTATCTTTTGGAGATTCTAATACAACGTTTGGAATCTGTTCTTCTGTCGCTAATTCTGCCTTTAATACAGCAGCTTGAATTTCTTCTTTAATCAATCCTTTTACCTGTTCTAAGGAATTCATTATTTTGCCTCCTTCAAATTAATTGTAATTGTATATCTGCCAGCTTCTTGTTCACTTAGAAGCAATGCGTACGTTAAGAAGAGTTGTCCTTTTTTCTTTTCATCCGACCATTTAAAAAGAACGTTATCAGTTTTCGTTTGCAGTGCAAACGTACCAAGTTCACTCGTATACGTACCCGTTGTCCATTCACCTTTCACATGCGTCTGACGCATAGAAATAGCACCTGAACGCATAATGAGAACTTGTTCATCTTGAATTTTAATAATTGTTTTCACTTCGCCTTGTTCGTTCGGCTCCTGGAATGTTACATATGTACCTTGACCTTTTACATAGTATTGACCATTTGCTTCAAAAGCAACGGTTTCCTTCCTCGCCCCTTCACGGATTTCTGTTACGAAATGAACATGTACCGGCAAGCCTGCAAGTTGTTTCTTCACGTCTTGCACACCTTTCAAATGTTATAGATATTAAATACTACTTATAATAAATCACTTTTCCTATCATATCAAAAAAAGACGCTGTCTGTCTGCTGAAAAATCAGGAAAACTCCATTTCAAAAAATAATTCCCTTCTACTTTATTTCATATGATAAAATATTTTTTAAATCTAAATATTCTTTTAATTATAGAGGTGAATTCAATGATACCAACAAAGTTAAAAAAGGGTGATGAAATACGCGTGATTTCACCATCCTGTAGTTTAAGTATTGTTTCAAATGAAAATAGAAAACTTGCTATAAAAAGATTAACTGACATGGGCTTTCAAGTGACATTCTCAAAATATGCCGATGAGATAGATCGATTTGCTTCCTCTTCTATTTCTTCCCGCGTCCAAGACCTCCATGAAGCATTTAGAGACCCTAATGTAAAAGCTATTTTAACTACACTTGGCGGATACAACTCGAATGGTTTATTGAAATATCTCGATTTTGATTTGATTCGTGAAAACCCAAAATTTTTCTGTGGTTATTCTGATATTACTGCCTTAAATAATGCAATTTACGCAAAAACGGGTCTCGTTACATATTCAGGTCCCCACTTCTCTTCATTTGGAATGGAAAAAGGACTCCATTACACGGCTGATTACTTTTTACAATGCTTAACCGCTAATGAGCCTATTGAAATCATTCCGGCGGAAACGTGGAGCGATGATTCTTGGTATATGGATCAGGAAAATCGAGAATTTATTAAAAATGAAGGGTATGTTCCAATTCAAAAGGGGGAAGCGACAGGAGAAATTATCGGTGGCAATATGAGCACACTTAATTTACTACAAGGCACACCATATATGCCAAACTTAAAGGGCAAAATTTTATTCCTTGAAGAAGACAGTTTAACAGGAAAATCGACACTTAAAACTTTTGATCGCTATCTACATTCCCTTATGCAGCAACCTAATTTTGAACATATAACAGGTATTGTAATAGGAAGAATGCAAAAAGAAGCAGAATGTACGATAGCGGACATTCAAGAAATGATTGCTTCAAAACCTGAACTTGCACATATTCCTATTATTGCAAACGCAAGTTTCGGGCATACAACCCCGATTTTCACTTTCCCAATTGGTGGACGTGCAAAAATTATTTCTAACAAAGAAAAGACATCTATCACTATTTTAGCGTACTAAAAAAGGAGCGAATGAGTCGCTCCTTTTATGGTTTTTCTATTTTTTGCAACGCTTTTTGCGGGATTGACTCTTTCGTTATTTCAGCCCATCCTTTTCCTTGCATACCTTTTGCATAAATTTTTATAAAAGCACCTGCATGCAATTCACGATTTACCATTCTTTTAATAATTTGTTGATTTCCGTCCTCTGTATACCCTTTAAATGTATACAAATACTCACCGTCTTTTTTCTCACCTTTATCTACGACCGCATAATAATCTTGTATTTCTTTATTTGAAAAGAAGTTGTCTACAAAAGCATGTACACCTTCTGTTTTTGTATTCAAATAATACGCTGTTCCCCCTAGAATAATGGCGAATACAGCTAAAACTTTAATGACCAATTTCATACATGCGCCTCCTGTTTTACACTTCTTTCTCACTAATGTTATGTCTATACCTGTATTATACGGAAAAGGGTATACTATACTCTATCGAAAAGTCTTACACAATCCTTACATTATTGTAAGGGATTTTTTCTTACAGCAAGTTCCCAAGAAAAAATTTTTCCGTTTCATACACTTTTATATTATTATTGAATGATACGAATTTTTATTACAAAAATCAAAGGAGACAGTTTTCAAATGGCTATCTTGCAAGGTTTAGCACTATTACTTGTTGTACTTTGTCTATTTACACTTTTCAGTTACCGTGCGCCTTACGGAATGAAGGCGATGGGTGCTTTAGCTAATGCAGCAATTGCAAGTTTTCTTATTGAAGCATTTCACCGTTATATAGGTGGAGAAATGTTTCACAATGACTTTTTACAATCAGTAGGAGAAGCTTCTGGTAGTATGAGCGGTGTTGCAGCAGCGATTTTAGTCGCATTAGCAATCGGTGTTTCCCCCGTATACGCTGTTTTAATTGGTATCGCTACTAGTGGATTCGGTATTTTACCAGGATTTTTCGCTGGATACGTTTGTGCCTTCGTCGTGAAATTTCTCGAAAAGAAATTACCAGCTGGTGTGGAATTTTTAGCAATCCTATTCATCGCTGCACCAATCTCACGTGGAATGGCAATGCTTATGGATCCGCTCGTTAACGCAACACTTGGTAAAATCGGTTCTATGATTTCAGTTGCAACTACAGAGAGTCCTATCATTATGGGTATTATGCTTGGTGGATTAATAACAGTTATTTCTACCTCTCCACTGAGTTCTATGGCACTAACTGCAATGCTTGGATTAACAGGTTTACCAATGGCAATTGGTAGTCTTGCCGTAGCAGCTTCAGCCCCGATGAACTTTATTTTCTTTAAACGATTAAAAATTTGTTCAAAGAAAGATACAATTGCTGTAGCAATCGAGCCTTTAACACAAGCCGATGTTGTCTCAGCAAATCCAATTCCAATTTATATGACAAATTTCGTTGGCGGTGCACTTGCCGGTATTATTACATCGCTATTCCAGCTTGTTAATAATGCACCAGGAACAGCATCACCAATTCCAGGTCTTCTCGTCCTATTCGGATTTAATGACGTTATAAAAGTAACGATTGCTGCTGTACTATGTGGAATCGTTACCACTATTATCGGATACATCGGATCTATTGTGTTCCGCAAATATCCGATCCGCTCTGCTGATGAAATTCGCGGCGTTAATTCGGAAGAGAAAGTTGCATAAGAAAAAGAGTTATTCTCACCTTTTGAGAATAACTCTTTTTTTCATGTCTTGCCATGGTAAATAAGATTATATCGACGATTTTTTTATATATCGACTTACCGACACATTCTGAGCGAGCCGCTTCCGCTTTTATTTCTATCCAGTTACGCCTCCTAGACCCTTGCGTCTAAGAACCTTCCCTGCTAAAAGGTAAAAAGCACCTTTTGCAGGGAAGAACCTTATTCACCGGGTCTAAACAGTCGGCTTCACTTTTACTTCACCCAACCGAGCAGCATTTCCCGCACGAATTTGCTTGCTGCGACTGGTGTTTGATCACTATGGTCGTAGACCGGAGCTACTTCTACTAAGTCTGCTCCAACTACATTTATATTTGAATTTGCAATTGCTACGATGGAATCTAATAATTCTTTAGATGTAATACCGCCAGCTTCTAACGTTCCTGTTCCTGGAGCGTGAGCTGGGTCTAATACATCAATGTCGATTGTGACATAGACTGGGCGTCCAGCAAGTTTCGGTAATACTTCTTTTAACGGTTCTAATACGTCAAATTTATATAAGTTCATACCTACTTCTTTCGCCCATTCAAATTCTTCCTTCATTCCAGAACGAATTCCGAAAGAATATACGTTTTCCGGACCAATTAAATCACACACTTTACGAATTGGTGTAGAGTGGGATAAAGGCTCCCCTTCATACGATTCACGTAAATCAGTATGAGCATCCATGTGGATGATTGCTAAATCCGGATATTTTTTTGCCATTGCCTTAAAAATTGGCCAAGACACTAGGTGCTCACCGCCGAGACCTAGTGGAAACTTATCGGCATCTAAAAGTTTTGATACATACTCTTCAATCATGTCTAAACTGCGTTGTGCGTTTCCGAATGGTAATGGGATATCACCCGCATCAAAATATTTTACCTCTTCTAATTCACGATCTAAATATGGGCTATATTCTTCAAGACCGATTGATACTTCACGAATACGTGCAGGACCAAAGCGAGAACCTGGACGGTAACTTACTGTCCAATCCATAGGCATCCCGTAAATAACTACCTTTGACTCTTCAAAACTTGGATGACTTTTAATAAATACTTTACCTGAATAAGCTTCATCAAAACGCATATTCTTTTCCTCCTTATGTGGAACTTAAGGTATCCCAACCTTTCATTATTTCTCAAATTTGGAGCGAACTGCTCCTCTTTCTCGATTTACCGGTGTCTTCTTTTTTAACAATAAGAAGACGATTTTCTTTACAGGAGTGTAAGTAGCTAGCATGTTCAAGTCTTCTGGACAAACACCTTAAATGAGCTACCTACACTTTATTTGTTCAAACTCGATTTCTTACTTAATTAAATCGCCAACAAATTTCGGTAATGCGAATGCTGCATTGTGTAATTCTTTTGTGTAGTATTTCGTTTCGATTTCGTGGAAACGCTCTTCACTTACTTCTAATGGATCATGTTTTTTAGATCCAATTGTGAACGTCCAAAGACCACTTGGGTAAGTTGGGATGTTCGCTGTGTATAAACGAGTAATTGGGAAAATCTCTTTTACGTCTTTAAACACAGTTGTAATTAGTTCTGGTGTGAACCAAGGGTTGTCCGTTTGTGCAACGAAAATACCATCTTCTTTTAACGCTTTAGAGATTCCAGCGTAGAAACCTTTCGTAAATAAGTTTACTGCTGGGCCTACTGGCTCAGTAGAATCTACCATAATTACGTCGTATTCATTTTCGCTTTCTGCGATGTGTAGGAAACCGTCTCCTACTTTTACTTCTACACGCTCATTATCTAATGCGCCTGCAATTGATGGTAAGTATTGTTTAGAGTACTCAATTACTTTTCCATCGATTTCAACAAGAGTTGCTTTCTTTACACTTGGGTGTTTTAACACTTCGCGAATAACACCGCCATCGCCGCCGCCAACAACTAATACGTTTTCAGGGTTTGGATGTGTAAATAAAGGTACGTGCGCTACCATTTCGTGATAAACGAACTCGTCCTTTTCTGTTGTCATAACCATGCCGTCTAAAATAAGCATGTTTCCGAACTCTTCCGTTTCAACCATATCAAGTTTCTGGAATTCTGTTTGCTCCGTATGTAATGTGCGGTTAATACGCGCCGTAATCCCAAAATGTTTTGTTTGTTTTTCAGTGAACCATAGTTCCATCGTACAATCACGCCTTTCAATGCAAATTTATAATAGGGACATCATTAATGTCCCCTAACAAAAATAAAACAAAACATCCAAAATGTATAGTTAAAAGTACAAAAATACCGAAAATATATTTTAGTCAGAGGGTTCTAACATATGTGTATAAAGAAAACCCTTTCTTAAGAAAGGGTTTTCGTCTCTAGTTCTACTGGTTTACGAATTGGAATTAAGATCATAATACAACCAACTAACACAACAATTCCCCCAACTAAAAATGGGCTTTGTGGTGAAACTGTGTGCCCGATAACTCCTGATAAAATTGGAGCAATCGCACCACCTAACCAACGAACAAAGTTATAAACACCTGACGTAACAGATCTTTCATAAGGTGAAATATCCATTACATAACTTGTATATAATGCATTGTTTAAGCCAGATGCCAATCCTGATAAAACGATAAGAGTAATTTGTAACCACATAATTTTCACAAAGAATAGTGCAATTAAGAAAATCGCAAATACGAGTAAACTCCCCTTCAATAATGTTTTTGGTTCATATTTCCCTTCTAGCTTATGTGCTAAAATTGCAGAACCGTAAGCTAACGCCAGTCCCCATCCGCAAAATACAAAGCCTAATTGAATAGCTGATAAATGCATAATAAGTGGTGAATATGCTAACACAACAAAAAATCCGTAGTAGTATAGCATCCCTGAAATAGCACCTTGCATAAATGGTTTATACTTCACTAAGTTAAGTAATTCCCCTACGCCAGCAGCCTTACGCTTCACCTTTCGCTCTGGTTCTTTTACAAAAAAGAATACTAAAATAAATGCTAAGAAAATTAAAATACTCGTCGCGAAAAACGGATAACGCCAAGAATGTCCACCTAGTATTCCACCCAATAACGGCCCCCCAGCCATACCTAAGCCGATAGCTGCTTCGTATAATCCTACTGCTTCATGAACTTCTTTACTTAATGCTATTAACAGTGTCATTGCTGTCGCAAAAAACATCGCATTTCCTAATCCCCATCCAGCACGGAAAAGAGATAATTGAGCAATCGTTTGCGATATACCGCATATAAACGCAAATACAGTCACAATCGCAAGACCGATTGTCATCATTCGTTTATCACCAAATCTCGATGCAAATATACCAGCTGGTAACATCATGATTGCCATCGTTAAAATATAAGCGGTAAATAACATTTCAACTTGCCAATGCGTTGCACCAATTTTCTCAGCAATAATCGGCAAGATTGGGTCAACTACCCCTATACCCGAAAAGGCAAGAAAGGTAGCTACCACTGTAATCAATCTCCCTAGTTTTTGTTTGCTCTCCATTTTGATTACTCTCCTTTTGTGCTCTCTAAAAATGTTACTGCACGATGTAAACTATCTTCGAGTTCTGCCTTTACACGTTGCATTTGCTCCATTTTTTCGTCTAACGTTTGCACTTGTTTTTCAAGCATATCTTTAATTTCTTGAATCACTTCACGATCACGAGGGTTCTCGCTATTTCTTCTTTGCTCCATTCTTTCTTTTAGTGATAAGAAATGTTGCATTTCTTGAAGTGTGATTCCTAGCACTTCTTTCGCTTCTACAATTCTTTTAATTCTGGCAATATCCTCATCCGTATACAGACGAATATTCCCCTCACTACGTTCTGGGGGATGAATTAAACCAATTTCCTCATAATAACGAAGTGTACGTTTTGTTAAACCGACTTGCTTTGTTACTTCATCAATTTTATACATGTTTATTCCTCCCTTCACTCAATTATTACATTTTACGTTAACGTTAACTTTTCTGCAACTGTTAGACTTTTGTAAATGTTTGTCATATTCAATTGTATTTTCCCTAAAGCAGTTTCATAATGAAAGAAAAGAGATAATAAGGAGATTTTCATATGAGTAAACCACTTATTTTTGCTCACCGCGGAGTAAAAGGAACACATCCCGAAAATACGATGATTGCCTTCCAAGAAGCTGAACGCATTGGCGCTCACGGAATTGAACTCGATGTCCACCTATCAAAAGATGGTGAACTTGTCGTAATTCACGATGAAACCGTCGATCGTACAACAAATGGCGTTGGACTTGTTTCTGAAAAAACGGTAGAAGAATTACAATCATTGGACGCTGGTAGCCATAAAGCCCCTTCTTTCCAAGAAGCAAAAATTCCAACGTTGCGCGAGGTTTTCATTTGGCTTTCCACAACGAACTTACAACTAAATATCGAATTAAAAACAGATGTTATTCATTACCCAAATATTGAGGAAAAAGTTGTTGCACTTGTGCGTGAATATCATCTTTCAAATCAAATTGTATTTTCATCATTTAACCATGACTCTGTTTCATTATTAGCAGAAATTGCTCCTGAAATTCCAAGAGCAATTTTATATGATACACCGATTGCTGATCCAATTGCCGAAGCAAAACATAGAGAAGCAAGTGGATTACATCCAAACTTCCAGCTATTAACGAAAGAATTTGTGCAGTTAGCACAAGAGCAAGGATATGTTTTCCGTCCATATACAATTAACGAATACAAAGATTTACAAACTATGATTGATTATGGTGTAGATGTCATCATTACCGATTGGCCAGCACGTGCCTTTGAGCTCCTTTCTTAATGGAAGGGGCTTTTTTATTTTCGAAATTTCATTGTTTAAAATAAACGAAAACCCTCAATACTAATACAATAACGCTTGTATTAATGAGGGGCTGAAAAAAGATGGATCAAACTATGAATCCAAAACTTAAAAAATATAAACGTCTTTTCTTCACCGCAATGTTTTCTTGCGTCCTTTTCTTCGTTTTTTCTTTTTTTGTTATTATTATAGTTGCAAAAATTATGGGACCTCCTCCTGTTGCGGTCCCGCAAACAAGCGTCTTTTACGCAAACGATGATACCGTTATTGGACAAAGTAACGAAATTCAAAAACGTTACAATGTCTCTCTTAATGAAATTTCACCTTATGTAAAAGAAGCGACCCTTTCTATTGAAGATCAAAGATTTTATAAACATCACGGCTTCGATTTAAAACGGATTGCAGGTGCAATTGTTGCTGATTTAAAAGCAATGGCAAAGGTACAAGGAGCTAGTACAATTACACAACAATACGCGCGTAATCTGTATTTAGATCATGATAAAACGTGGAAACGGAAATTATTAGAGGCAATGTACACTGTCCGCCTTGAAGTAAACTATAATAAAAATCATATTTTAGAAGGATATTTAAATACAATTTATTACGGACATGGCGCTTATGGCATCGAAGCTGCGTCCCGTCTATATTTCGATAAAACAGCAAAAGAGTTAACATTAGCAGAAGCTAGTATGCTCGCAGGTATCCCAAAAGGACCAAGTGTCTATTCTCCCTTTTTGAAAGAGGATCGTGCTAAAGGACGACAAGCCCTCATATTAGATGAAATGGTAGAACAAGGATATATTACGAAGCAACAAGCAGCCTTAGCGAAGAAAGAGCCACTAACTTTTGCCTCATTAGATACGAAAAAAGTAGCAGAGGTCGCACCATATTTCCAAGATGCTGTACAAGCTTCACTTCTTCGTGATGTTGGATTAGACGAACAAGCTTTACAACGAGGTGGCTTGCGAATTTATACAACGCTAGACCCTAAACTACAAGCTGTAGCAGAACAAGCTGTAAAAGATCATATACCTGACACAACAAACATACAAACTGCTCTCGTCTCTATGAATCCAACGACAGGTGAAGTGGCTGCTCTTGTTGGCGGAACTGATTATACTACGAGTCAATTTAACAGGGCTACACAAGCCATCCGTCAGCCTGGTTCTACATTTAAGCCATTTCTATATTATGCGGCATTAGAACGAGGATTCACACCTGCTACGCGCTTAAAAAGCGAATATACTGTATTCACCTTAGGTGACGGTGTTTCAAAGTATAAACCGAAGAACTATAAAGATTATTATGCCGATGATTTCGTAACGATGGCACAAGCTCTCGCAGTCTCTGATAACATATATGCTGTGAAAACGAATTTATTTTTAGGAGATGACGCGCTTGCAAAAACAGCGAAACAATTTGGAATTACAAGTGCATTAAAAGATGTGCCTTCTCTAGCTCTCGGTACATCACCAGTAAAACCAATTGAAATGGTCAACGCTTATAGCATGTTCGCAAACGGTGGAAAAGAAGTAAAACCTACTTTCATTCGCCGCATTATGGATCATGAAGGAAATATATTATACGATGCTCATTTAGAGAGTAAACAAGTTCTCGACAAGAGCAAAGCGTTTGTAATGGAAGAAATGATGACTGGTATGTTTAATAAGAAACTAAGCAGTTATGCTGCTGTAACTGGCCAATCGATGTTATCAAAATTATCAAGAACATATGCCGGAAAATCTGGTTCTACTGAAACGGATAGTTGGATGATCGGATTTACTCCGCAAATCGTAACTGGTGTATGGGTCGGATACGATCAACCTAAATCTATTTCAAACGTAGCAGAACAAGGATATGCGAAGAAAATATGGACTGATACGATGGAGAAAGGCTTAGATGGACAGCCAAAAAAAGAATTTAAACAACCAGGTGACGTCGTAGCGGTTAATATCAACCCAGAGAACGGTAAAATTGCTACAAAAAATTGTCCTATTTCTGTGAAAATGTACTTCGCTAAAGGTACCGAACCGACTGAATATTGTATGGATCACGTCGATGATAAAGAAGAATTTGAAAAAACGACTGAAGAAAAGAAAAAAACAAGTTGGTGGAAAAAATATCTTCCTTGGTAAAAAAAATAGCTGACGGGCATCCGTCAGCTATTTTTTATTCACTTAATAATGCACGGCGCAATTCTTCACCAGATTCGTTCCAAATCGCTTCATTATGTTCTTTCAAGAACGTACCAAGTACTTTTTTAGATGATTCATCCATATGGTCAACCATAATGTGACGCTTCATTGATTTATCCATTTTGTTTACGTGTTCTGGAAGTGATTTATATCCGCGGCGAATCTCACGGTCAACTGTCATTTCACAAGCTGTTACACCTGCGTAATACGCACCTGTCGCAGTTCTTTCAATCGTTACCCAAACAAGCCAAAATGGTTTTCCGTTTGGAACTTCATCTTTATTTGTTAAAAACTTAATACCTTTTTCTACTGTACTACGCGCATGCATCGCACCGATATCAACGAATGCAGTCTTCTCTAGTACATCAACAAATACAGGTGAAATGTTTTCTAAGCTTAATGCCCCAACACCAAATCCACCATGTCCATCTGTTGAATCATTTTTCACGATATTAAAACCGATTTTTTTCTTTTTCTCTGTCATATGTAAAATCCTCCTCACTTAAAAATTATAAAAGGCCAAAAATAGGCGCAATGATGCTATCTAAAAATACAAATACATGCGGAATAACTACCTGAAAAATAGGTTGAATTGTGTAATTACTAAGCGGTGTAATAACGAGAATTAATAACGCAATTGCCCCGTATTTTTCATACTGTGTCATTTTCGCGCGAATATTTGCTGGTGCTAAATCTTCCACTACGCGATACCCATCAAGTGGTGGGATCGGTAATAAGTTAAATACAAGTAAAACGATATTCAGCATAATAAAAATCTGGAAAAATTGAGCTAACGTATCTGCTACTGCAGATGGAATTGAGTATAATACACCAAATTTTAATAAGCTATACCAAATAATTAAACCAATTGCACTTAAAATTAAGTTACTAATCGGCCCTGCAATTGAAACTAATATGCCTGCAAGACGCGGTCTTTTAAAGTTATATGGGTTAACAGGAACCGGTCTTGCCCAACCGAATCCAAGAATTAATACTGCAATCAAACCGATAGGGTCTAAATGAGCCATCGGTGATAACGTTAAACGCCCTTGTCTCTTTGCTGTATCGTCCCCAAATTTATATGCAACATATGCATGTGCAAATTCATGAACGGATAATGCAATAATAATCGCCATTGCTACCAACGGAATTTCGTGCAATGGATATCTAAATAACTGATCCATACTTCATCTCCTCTTCCATATGTCAAAAAAAGAAATTATTTGTTTTTTCGATTGTTCTTCCCCATAATCCGCTATAATAAGAGTGTAACTTACATAAAAGGAGCGATTGTACATGCCATACGTAACAGTGAAAATGCTAGAAGGACGCACAGAAGAACAAAAGAAAGCTCTTGCTGAGAAAGTAACAGCAGCAGTAAGCGAAACAACTGGTGCTCCTGAAGAAAACATCGTTGTTTTCATCGAAGAAATGTCTAAAAACCATTATGCAGTTGGCGGAAAACGCTTAAGCGACAAATAATTTCAAGTTTTTTCATAAGAAGTAGCCATTAGCTGCTTCTTATTTCTTTCCTTCTAACAACTCAATAATTCTCTCTTTATATTTTCCTTTTCTTCCATCTTCATAGATTAAATCATGTGGATAGAATAACTTTTGATCCGTTCTTTTCTTACCTGTAATCGCCTCAACAATATCCGATTCACGTGAAAGCTCTCTAAGCTCTCCGTTTGGCATAAGAAGCAGGATTGGCAGACGCTCTTCTTCTTCTCCTGCACGATAAAAGTCATACGGTAAGTCCGATGTTGAATCAACTACTAAATAATACTCCGGATCAAGTCCAATCTTTTTAAATAAACTACTTAACTCCATCCAATTATCTAAACCGTGTTTATCTGTAAACTCTACATATTTAAATAGATTTCGATTCATAAAACGGCGACATAAATCGCTTAAAATTGGATCTTCTTCTTCCTGCCATACTTGGAAGTAGTAATACATAACGTTCTCGTCTAACTTTAAATAATCCTCTACTGTTACTTCTTCTTCAAATAAAGAATAGAAATGAACAGGATGATTTTTAAATGTGTAATACTTCTCGTGCAGTGATTTCGCACGGTGTAAAATCTTCGTTAAAATAACTTCTGCACTTCGCGTTACCGGATGGAAATATACTTGCCAATACATTTGATAACGACTCATAATGTAATGCTCAACAGCATGCATACCACTATTTTTAATGACTACTTGATTCCCATACGGACGCATTACACGCAGTATACGTTCCATATCGAAGTTTCCGTACTTTACGCCTGTAAAATAAGCATCTCTTAATAAATAATCCATACGATCCGCATCAATTTGACTCGAAATCATACTAATCGCTAATTTATTAGTAGACGTTTTTGCAATTACATCTGCTACCTTTTGTGGAAACTCCTTATCAACACGACTTAATACATCATTAATCTCCGTATTGCCAACGATAATCTTTTGCGTAAATTTCTCATGATCTAATGAAAATACTTTTTCAAACGAGTGAGAAAATGGGCCGTGGCCGACATCATGAAGTAATGCCGCACATAAACATAACAATCTATCTTCAGCATTCCAATTTGGTCTGCCATCAAACACATCATCAATCATACGACGAATAATTTCGTATACACCTAACGAATGAGTAAAGCGACTATGCTCTGCACCGTGAAATGTAAAAAATGTCGTTCCAAGCTGCTTAATACGGCGCAAGCGTTGAAATTCTTTCGTTCCGATTAAATCCCAAATAACACGATCACGCACGTGCACATATTTATGTACTGGGTCTTTAAACACTTTTGTTTCGCTGAGTTTGTCGTTTAAATATACCACTTTCCGACATCCCCCTTTCTTTACTACATTCTTACTTTATATTATAAACGAAATGAGAAACAGAAAGAAATGAAAGACTGTATTAATTCCCTTTATAAAAAGAAAAAATCACCTTTACCGAAGTAAAAGTGATTTCCTTTATACATTATTTACCTAAAACGAATTCAGCAACTTCGTCTAAGATCATATCTTTCCCTAGTGGGAAGTAACCTTTGTTTAAGTCTTCATTTTTAATTGTAAATACGTGGTTGTTTTTAACAGCGTTCATGTTTTTCCAAATTGATTCTTCTTGGAATTCTTTTAAGCGCTGAGAACCGTCACCAGTTGTAAATACGAATAAGTAATCTGGGTTGTAATCGATTAAAGCTTCTTTTTGTACTTGTACTAACGGTTTATCAGTTGGTGTACCTTTAACTGCTGGTAGTTTTAAATCATTAAAGATTACGCTACCGTAACCGTAGTCACCGTATACGCGGAAAGCATTTGGATATGCAGCCATTTTCATAAATGTTGCTTCACCAGTTTTAGCGACGATTTTGTCATGTAATTTGCTTGCTTTTTCATCATACTTTTTGAACCATTCTTTTGTTTCTTTTTCTTTACCGAAGATTTGACCTACTTCTTGGAATTTTGGACGCCATTGATCTAATGGAGTGTTTAACATAACTGTTGGTGCAATTTTAGATAATTGATCATAAATCTTTTCTTGACGATTATTTACAAGAATTAAATCTGGTTTTGCAGCAGCTACTGCTTCGATGTTAATTTTATCGCCCCAAGCAGAACCAACTGGTTTAACGTCTTTTAGTTTCTTTTCAATATGTGCATCAATTTTTTCTTGAGATGTATTAGCAGTAATAACCGGTTTCATACCGAAAATTAATAATTCTTCTGTTGAACCACTAAGGTCAGCAATTTTCTTTGGATTTGCAGGAATTTTAATTTCCCCTTTTGCATGTTTTACAGTGCGCTCTTCAGTCTTTGCATCTGCTTTCTTTTCTTCTTCTTTGTTAGAACAAGCTGCAAATAGTACAGAAGTCACAACTAGTACCATTGCTAATAGTGCCATTTTAAAATTCTTCATGTTCCCACTCCTTCTAGCTGTATTTATCTTATAAGTTACAATGAACTATAAGAAACAAATATAACAATTAATTTATATATATTTATTAATTGTTGTTAATAACCCATTCTAACGGGCGTTCAACTTCCCATTCTTATATAAGAAGCTCAACGTCCATTAGAAGTCCCCCCTCTTCACGAGGGGGTTCTACTTATGCTTTTTTACGCAATTGATTACTAATCATCGCTAAATCATATGTTAAACAAATTGGCTTACAGTTTACTGGACAAGGAACGATTTGAGCTTCAATCTCAAATACACTGCGAAGTGTTTCACTTGTCATAACTTCATCTGGCGTTCCTTGTTTCATTAACTTACCTGCTTTTAATGCAATCATATGATCTGAGAAACGAGAAGCGTGGTTTAAGTCATGGATAACCATAACAATCGTTCTACCTTCTTCTTCATTTAATTTTTTCAATAAGTTTAATACTTCTAATTGATGAGCCATATCTAAGTACGTTGTTGGTTCATCCAATACAAGTAATTCTGTTCCTTGTGCAAGGGCCATCGCAATCCATACACGTTGACGTTGCCCGCCTGATAACGCCTCTGCTGAACGATTTGCGAATTCTGTCATTCCCGTCACTTCAAGTGCCCAATGAATGTAACGATAATCCTCTTCTTTCAACGTTCCAAATCCTTTTTGATGAGGAAAACGTCCATATGAAACAAGTTCAAACACAGTAAGGCCAGTTGGCACTTCTGCAGTCTGTGGTAAAATCGCCATTTTCTTTGCGATTTCTTTTGTTGGTTGTTTCTCGATTGCTTTTCCGTCAAGATAAACAGTACCTTTTTTCGCCTTCAAAATACGAGAAGCCGTTTTTAATAATGTGGACTTCCCACAACCATTTGGTCCAATAATTGTTGTAATTTTCCCTTCCGGAATTTCAACTGTTAATCCATCAATAATTAACCCTTCATTATAGCCAACAGATACCGCATCAACTGCTAAAGTTGCCATACAAAAAGCCTCCCTTTATTTTGTCCTCATAAGTAAGTATATGAAATATGGTGCACCAATTACAGAAATAACAAGACCGACCGGTATTTCTGAAGTTGTTAACACGCTTCTTGAAATTACGTCTGCGAATAAGAGTAAAAACGTCCCTATTAGTGCAGCAGTAGGCAGCATAATTTGATGTTTACCACCAACAAGGCGCCTCGCTAAATGCGGAGCCATTAAACCGATAAAACCAATTCCTCCGGCAACAGCGACAGATGCACCAGCTAAGCAAACTGCAATAAATAATAATTTACGTCTTTCCTTTTCTACATTTAAACCAAGACCAACTGCTGTAGAATCGCCTAGGTTCATTACATTTAATATGTGCGCCTTACTAATAGCAAGTGGCAAGAAAATAACCATCCATGGAAGTACACTTAGCACGAACTTCCAATCTGTGCCCCATAGACTTCCTGCTAACCAAATCGTAGCAAAACGAAAATCGTTAGATGTCATCTTCATAGAAAAAATTAAACTAACAGCACCAAACCCGGCTGCAACAGCGATACCAACTAGTATTAATCTCGTTGATGAAACGCCGTCTTTCCATGCTAGTAAATAAATAATAACCGCCGCTAATATTGCACCAACCAACGCGAAGAATGGAAGGATAAATACAGATAAAAATGTACCAGTCCCAACTTTTCCAAAGAAAAAGTAGACGAATATAACAACTGTTAATCCCGCTCCAGCGTTAATACCGATAATACCTGGATCAGCAAGTGGATTTCGTGATAATCCTTGCAAAATCGCACCTGACATCGCTAAAGCAGATCCGACTAGTATAGCAATCACCATACGCGGCATGCGGAATTCAAATAAAATAACAGACTGATCTTCAGCCCCTATTCCAACCAATGACTTTAATACGTCCATTGGCGGTATTTTAAAAGTTCCTGTATTTAAACTAATAAGAAATATAGAAACGATTAGTCCTACTAAAATCGTTAATATAGAAATGTTCTTTTTTGTTAAGACACTCGTCCTCACATCTTTCCTCTCCCTTCATTACGTGCTAAGTAGAGGAAGAATGGAACCCCAATTAGCGCTGTAATTGCTCCAATTGGCGTTTCAAATGGCGGGTTAATAACGCGAGATAACATATCTGCACATTCAATTAACAGCCCGCCTAAGACCGCAGAACATGGAATAACCCATCTATAGTCCGAGCCTACAAGGAAACGAGTCATATGCGGGATTACAAGACCAACAAATCCAACTGATCCTGCCATGGAAACTGCGGAACCCGTTAAAACAAGAACAAGTACTGTTCCGATAAATTTAATTAATGTCGTATTTTGACCAAGTCCAATCGCAATTTCTTCACCGAAGCTCAAAATTGTAATATATCTCGACATCATAATTGCGATAAAAAGACAAACAAGGCCAATTGGCACTAACATATTAATACTTTGCCATTTCACTCCAGCAACTCCGCCTGCATTCCACATGCTCACCTCTTGAGCAAGATTAAAATACAATGCAATTCCAGATGAAATTGCCCCTAATAAAGCACTAATAGCTGCACCTGCTAAAGCTAATTTCACAGGTGTTAATCCACCTGGTGAAGAAGACCCAATTCCATATACAATGCTTGCACCAAACGCAGCTCCAATAAAAGATGCAATAACAAACATCAAATAAGGTGAATTAGGAAAAAATGCATACATAATTGCAATTCCAAATACTGCACCATCTGTAATCCCCATTAACGATGGTGAAGCAAGTGGATTTCGCGTCATGCCTTGCATAATTGCTCCTGATACCGCTAAAAAGGCACCTGCAACTACGCCCCCTATTGCTCTAGGCATGCGAAGCTCTTGAATTACGTTATGATGTGTAATAGATCCATCAAACTGAAATACAGCTTGCCATACAGTCTTTAAACTAATATCTGCAGCCCCAAAAGAAATAGAAACTGCCATGCTTAAAGCTAACAAAACTGTACCCGCTACTAAAATAATAGAAGCAATGAGCGGTCTGCTCTTAATCTCTTTAACATTCTCTTCTTGCTGTTCTATACTGCTTGCGCTCGCTTCCATCCCTCAACCATCCTAACCAACAACATATATTTATTAAAATGAAATTTATTCTCAAATAGTAATAAAAAAATTAGGTGAATTGTTATTTTCCTGATAATGATTCTCAGAATCAGACACTTCTATTCTACCTATCGCTTTAAAAGACTGTCAACCATTATTTTGAAATACAAATTTATATAAATTAGAACTTTAATACAAAAGTTATATCCATCCTTTAGAAAACGTTCGTCCACACAAGAGCACTTTCGCAGAATAAATCGTTCCTCTTATGGGCATAAAAAAGAAGAGTAATCTTTTCACTCTTCTTTTTCTTACTTATTTAACTTTGCTTCAATTTTTACGATTAACTCATCTTCTGTTGGAGCCGCAACTGGACGGTTATTTACAAATGCGAATGATTTTTTACGACCAGGACCACAGTAAGACTGACATCCAACTTCAATCGTTGCACATGAATCTACTTTTTTTAACTTCGGAACTAACGTTTTAACGTTCGTTGCCTGACAGTCATCGCACACGCGAAATTCGTTTCCCATTATATAACACTTCCTCTATTTTAAACTTTTCTCAAGTACATTTAAAAATAAACACTAAATGGTATTTTACCGTTCTTTGAAGCTCGTTGCAAGTTTCCCTACAGGGCCTATTCTCTACATAATGCTACATATTTATATGCTCTCCTACAGAAGCGCTCACCATTCATGGGAAAATTTTTACCTTTCATCGAAATCTACCATATTTTTAAAAGCTTTGTATAAAAGTTTATTTTTTTGCCCATTATAAAAATAGGAAGTTCATAAAAAGAAAGGGAGTTGAATCTATGAAAGTAAGACAAGATGCTTGGACAGATGAGGATGATTTATTACTTGCTGAAACGGTACTTCGTCATGTTCGAGAAGGAAGTACGCAATTAAATGCATTTGAGGAAGTAGGGGATCAGTTAAATCGTACATCCGCTGCTTGTGGTTTCCGCTGGAATGCTGTCGTTCGCTATAGCTATGAACAAGCTCTTCAACTAGCAAAAAAACATCGTAAAGATAAAATGCGCGCTGCAAGCGGTGAGCAAGCGAAAAAACGTTTACTTTATACACCACCAGCTTCAGATTCGATAACTGATTATGAAGAATTCGTACAAGAGGAATCAATTGTACAATATAAAGAAGCTATTCCATATCAAGAATCTACCGTTCCTGTTGCAAAAAGCTCTATGACAATGCAAGATGTTATTTATTTCTTACAAACAGTTGGATCCTCAAATATAAAAGTAACAGCTCTTGAAAACGAGAATACGAGATTGAAACAAGAAATTAAAGCACAAATCCTTCGAAATGAAGAACTAGAAAAGAAACTAGAAAAATTAGAAAAGCAATCTCATACTGTACAAGAAGATTACGAAACACTTATGAACATTATGAACCGAGCTCGTAAGTTGGCAGTCATGGATGACGAAGAACGTTCTCAAACATCTTTCCGAATGGATCGAAACGGTAATTTAGAAAAAATTGCAGAATAAAAAGGATGCATATAATGCATCCTTTTTATTCTTTCACATCTAAACTTCCCCTTTATATATGAGAAAACTCTATTCTTCATTTTTTTGCTATAATAGAGATTGTCATTTTAAAGATAAGGGGTTAGTTATATGAGCAATTCCCGTTCCATTTTATCTCAGCCAGAGTGGCGTATTGTAGATCAATCTAGTTTGGGACCAACATTCCATGCATTGCAGTCATTCGCAATGGATGACACACTGTGCACAAGCATTGGAAATGGTCAATCAGCTGCAACAATGCGTTCTTGGGTTCATCACAATACAATTGTTCTTGGCATTCAAGATTCACGCCTACCACACTTAGAAGAAGGCATTTCCTTGTTAAAAAAGAACAACTTCAATGTTATTGTTCGTAATTCTGGCGGGCTTGCAGTCGTGCTTGATGAAGGTGTTTTAAACGTATCACTTTTATTCCAAGAAACAGAAAAAGGTATCGATATTGATCTTGGATACGATACGATGTGGCATTTAATTAAGGAGATGTTAAAGGATTACGACGTTACTATCGAGGCAAAAGAAATTGTAGGTTCTTATTGTCCTGGTAGCTATGACTTAAGTATTCGCGATCAAAAATTCGCTGGCATTTCACAGCGCCGTATTCGCGGGGGTGTCGCTGTCCAAATTTATCTTTGTGCTACAGGAAGTGGCTCTGAGCGTGCCGCACTCGTTCGTGATTTCTATAACCTAGCCATTCAAGGAGAAGAAACACGCTTTACGTATCCTGAAATTGTACCGAGTACGATGGCTTCACTTTCAGAATTACTTGGCGAAACCATTACAGTACAAGATTTAATGATGCGCCTTTTAAAAACATTGCAGCAATTCGCTCCGAAGTTAACACCATCTCAATTAACAATAGATGAAATACCTTTATATGAGACGAATTTACAACGGATTATTGATCGTAACAATAAAGCACTTGGCTTAGAAAAATAAAGACCGTCGCTATTATAGCGACGGTCTTTATTTCAATTCATTATAGAATTAAAGTGCTTGAGCTGCTGTAATTAAAGCTAACTTGTACACTTCTTCTTCGTTACATCCACGAGATAGGTCATTTACAGGCATGTTTAAACCTTGTAAGATTGGTCCTACTGCTTCGAAGTTACCTAAACGTTGAGCGATTTTGTAACCGATATTACCAGCTTCTAAGCTTGGGAATACGAATACGTTAGCATCACCTTTAATTGTAGAACCTGGAGCTTTTTTCTCAGCTACAGATGGTACGAATGCAGCATCGAATTGGAATTCTCCATCTAAAGTTAATTCAGGAGCCATTTCTTTTGCAATGCGAGTTGCTTCTACAACTTTTTCTGTTTCTGGAGATTTCGCAGAACCTTTTGTAGAGAAGCTTAACATAGCAACGCGTGGGTCAATACCGAATAATTCAGCAGTTTTTGCACTCTCGATACCAATTTCAGCTAAATCTTGGCTGTTTGGTGCAATGTTAATTGCGCAATCAGCGAATACATATTTCTCTTCTTCACGTACCATGATGAATACGCCAGAAGTTTTTGTAACGCCTGGTTTTGTTTTAATGATTTGAAGTGCTGGACGAACTGTATCAGCTGTAGAGTGAGCTGCACCACTTACTAAACCGTGTGCTTTGCCCATGTATACAAGCATTGTACCGAAGTAGTTTTCGTCTTTAAGGATTTTGCGAGCGTCTTCTTCAGTTGCTTTACCTTTACGGCGTTCAACGAAAGATGCTACCATTGCATCCATTTCTTCATATGTAGCTGGGTCATAAATATCAACGCCTGCTAATGTTAAATTCATGCTAGCAGCTTTTGCGCTAATTTCTTCCTTATTACCAACTAAGATTGGTTTTACTAACTCTTCTTTTGCTAAACGCTCTGCAGCGCCTAAAATTCTTTCATCAGTTCCTTCAGGAAGTACGATAGAAATGCCTTTTCCTTGAACTTTTTCTTTTACTGTTGTAAATAAGTTGCTCACGAATAAACCCTCCTACATATGTTAAAAAAACTCTATCTTTAAGAATACTGCTTTTCTTCTATATTTTAAACTTATAGCTCCCAAAAAATAGATAAAATGAAAATGATTATATTTTCATAAAATTCAGCCTAAAAATAAATCCCCTTTAATCCTTATCTCCTCCTATTTTCAAGTAAATTTAAATGTGACAATTTTATGCGCCAAAGCTTTATATAGATGATTTTAAAACTATATATGCTATAGTTAACGTGTAAAACTATCATTAACTGAGGTGAATAGAATGAGTGAAGCAACAACAACGTTAGATGGCTGGTATTGTTTACATGATTTACGTTCTATTGATTGGGCTGCATGGAAAACATTATCTAGCGACGAACGCGGACAAGCTGTGTCTGAATTTTTAAATGTCGTTGAAAAATGGAACGAAGTATCTACTGCGAAAAAAGGTAGTCATGCAATGTATACAGTTGTTGGCCAAAAAGCTGATATTATGCTTATGATTTTACGTCCAACAATGGAAGAGTTAAATGAAATTGAGACAGAATTGAATAAAACAACATTAGCTGAATATATGGTTCCTGCATACTCTTACGTATCTGTTGTTGAACTAAGCAACTACCTTCCAGCTGATGAAGATCCATATCAAAACCCACAAATCTTAGCTCGCTTATATCCAGAACTACCAAAAGCAAATCACATTTGCTTCTATCCAATGGATAAGCGTCGCCAAGGTGATGACAACTGGTACATGCTTCCTATGGAAGAGCGTAAAAAAATGATGTACAGTCATAGTAAAATTGGTCGTCAATACGCAGGTAAAGTACGCCAAGTTATTTCAGGGTCAGTTGGATTCGACGATTTTGAGTGGGGCGTAACATTATTCGCTGACGATGTTCTTCAATTTAAAAAACTTATATATGAAATGCGCTTCGATGAAGTAAGTGCTCGTTATGGTGAATTCGGAACATTTTTCGTTGGAAACATTTTACCAGACGACAAGGTAGAGAAATTTTTACACATATAAAATCGTAAAAAAAGGAACGAAATTCGTTCCTTTTTTTATTACCCTCCATATTTCTCCTCAAAAAACTGCTTTTCTCCGCAAATTTGAACAAAAATCGACAAATCTCTTTCAAATACCTTACAAAATTGTAACCTTTCTATATCCAAATTTATGCTAAAATGATACGAGCTATATGCTAAATAACGATGCGAAGGTGATAATCTATATGAAAAAAATCTTGTCTATTTTACTATTGCTTGTATTGTCAATTTCTTCCTTAGGAGTAACAACATCCCATGCGGAAGAAAAAATACATATTGAGGCTGCTGCTGCACTTTTATTTGATGCAGATACAGGAAAAATACTTCACGAGCAAAATCCAGATGAATTGCTAGCTATTGCTAGTATGTCAAAATTAATTGTTGTTTACGCTGTTTTAGAAGCAATTAAAGAAGGAAAAATCACTTGGGATACGAAAGTAAATATTTCTGATTACGCTTATGAAGTCTCTCGTAATAATGAATTCTCTAATGTACCGTTCGAAAAAGGACGTCAATATACTGTAAGAGAATTATATCATTCTATTGTTATATTCTCTGCAAATGGTTCTAGTATTGCTTTAGCAGAACTTCTTGCAGGAAGTGAGAAAAACTTCTTAAATCTTGCAAATGAACATGCAAAAAAGCTAGGGTTAAAGAAATATAAATTTGTAAACTCTACCGGGTTAAATAATGCTGATTTAAAAGGAAAACATCCTGAAGGAACAGATCCGACCGGAGAAAACTCCATGTCAGCTCGCGATATGGGTATTCTTGCAAAAACGATTATTACAAAGTATCCAGAAATGCTAGAGGATACAAAACAAAGATTTAGAAACTTCCCAGACAATCATCCAAAACCAATTCGTATGGAAAACTGGAACTGGATGTTACCAGGCGCTGCCTTCTCTTATGATGGAACGGACGGTTTAAAAACTGGTAGTTCTGATACCGCTGGATATGGGTTCACTATTACAGCGAAACGTGGTGATGTTCGTCTTATCTCGGTTATTATTAAAACAAAATCAATGGATGAACGCTTCACAGAATCTCGTGAATTAATCGAACATGGATTTAATAACTTTGAAAAACAAAAATTAAAAGTTAATAAAAACAATACAATCTCTGTAGTAAAAGGGAAAGAAGACCAAGTAACTGTTGCACCCGAAAAAGAAATAACAGTAATTGCGAAAAAAGGTAGCAAAGAGCCTTATAAAATTGGGACTGAATTAGATAAATCCCTTGCTGAAGATGGACATTTAGTTGCTCCTGTTAAGAAAGATACCAAAGTAGGCTCAATTACTTTAGAATCAACTGATAAATATGGTTTCTTAGACGGTAGTAAAAGTATGAAAGCTACTGCAAAAACGACAGAAGAAGTTGAAAAAGCAAATTGGTTTGTATTATCAATGCGCTCTATTGGAGATTTCTTCTCAAACTTATGGTCTAAAGTATTTTAATAATGATGAAAAGCTAGCTCACGCTAGCTTTTTTTATTTTCTTCTCTCCATGTAAAACTTCGTTTGGTTGTCATATCTGAGTCCTTTTCCTCATACGTATGAACTAGTAATTGTTACACACTTCATCTAGAGATAAAGTGAAACTTTAATCAGTGGGGGTTTTGTTCATTCCCACTGATTATTAGTTGAACTAATCGGGCTTTTACGGGCAGTTTGATCTCCCACCCACCTTCTTTGCTCCAGCCCAATTTTAAGGTGGGAGTCTTACTGCCCGTTAATGCGGGATAAACCTCTTTCCACAAGGTATTCCAAAAAGAGAGGTGACACATAATGGGCGTTATTGCTTATAACGAAGAAGATGTAAAGTTATTAGCTAGACTGATGCGTGCTGAAGCCGAAGGAGAAGGACAACAGGGGATGTTGATGGTCGGGAACGTTGGGGTAAATCGTGTCCGTGGAAATTGTTTAGATTTTAAAAAAATACGTAATTTACGTCAAATGGTGTATCAAAATCCTGGTGGTTTTGAGGCAACACAAAAAGGGTATTTTTATCAACGTGCAAGGGAACAAGATATTGCTTTAGCAAGGCGAACGATTCAGGGACAACGCTTTTGGCCTGCAAATTTTTCCTTATGGTTTTTTAGACCTGAAGGCCCTTGTCCGTCAACTTGGTATAATCAACAAAACTCTGGTCGCTTCAAAAAGCACTGCTTCTTCCAGCCATCTGGCGAAGATTGTCCTAGCGTATATTAAGGATTGATAATAAGGAGGGATTTTTGAATGGCACAGCAACAAAACCCGTATTACGGAACTGGATTTTATCAACCATCTGGAACTTATGTACAACCGCAGCAAATGACTCCACAACAACAGCAACAACAGCAAGCAATGCAACAACAAGCGGCGCAAGCTCAATATGCCGTTTCTCAAGGCATGTTACCATTAGAACAATCCTATATTGAAAATATCCTTCGTTTAAACAAGGGTAAGCAAGCTACGGTTGTAATGACTTATGAACGTGGTAGCTCACTCGGTACCCAATCGTATACAGGGATTATCGAAGCAGCTGGTCGCGATCATATTGTAATTAGTGAGCCACAATCAGGGAAACGTTTTTTACTATTAATGATTTACTTAGATTATGTGGAATTCCCCGAAGAAATTACGTACTTACCTAGTCAACAAGCAACTTATGCTCCAAGACCATAAAAAAAGCTGGCATATGCCAGCTTTTGTTTTTTTATAAACCTTTTACAACTGCAGTTCCGACTAAAATCCATGCTACAATAAACGCTACGCCACCAAGAGGCGTAATTGGGCCAAAGAACTTAATACCTGTCGTACTTAATGCATACAAACTGCCTGAAAACATAATAATCCCAGCTACCATAAGCCAACCAGCAGTAGTTAAAAGTGATGATTGAACCTTATCCATCAATAAAGCAACTACGAATAGTCCACCTGCATGAAACATTTGATATGTAACACCTGTTTTCCAAACTTCTAACATTTTCGCAGAAATTTTATTTTCTAAACCGTGTGCTCCAAAGGCTCCTAACGCAACAGATAGCCCCGCTGCAATACAACCTAGTAAAAAGAAAATTTTCATCTTAATTCCCCTTTTTTACTTTTATCATAAGCAATTTTTTCATATAAGCCAAACGATTTAATCCTTAAAAATCAAATAAAGAATTACCATTTGCACCTTCTTCTTTAATATACACAGGTTCTCCAGAAACTGGCATAACTGGTTGAACTGTCTTTATAGGCTGCGATCCAATTACTTGCGATTGAATTTGCGGCTCCCTATACGTAGAAGATTCAACCTGTTCATCTAATAGTAAATCGCATAAAGCACGCACAACTAATAAATGATCTTTTGATTTTTGTCCTTCACTACTTTTTGCCTTTGCAATTTCATTCGCCATTTTATTTAAAATCTTATCGCTCGATATTTGCATTCCTTATCACCTCGTACTTTGTAGTTCTTTCTCAAATTGCTTCAGCTTCTCTACTAAACCAAATACTATTATCATATCATGTTCTTGCAGTTTTTCCTGCCCCGTTGGATTATGTATAATATCCCCATTTCTCAAAATCGCTAATATCGTTACATCAAACTGATTCCTCACATCACTCTCTAGTAACGATTTACCAACTAATATTGAATCTTTTCCAACTAAAATTTCTTCAATGACAAATGACTGTTCTATCCCATACAGCACTGTATCAATATAATGAACTGTTAATGGATTCGCAATACCTTTTGCAATATGAATTCCTGCCATACTGGATGGATTAATAACTTTATTTGCACCCGCACGCCTTAATTTCTCTTCAGTTTCTGGCTTTTCAGATCTCGCCACAATTTTAATTGCATCGTTTAATCCTCTTGCTGTTAATGTAATAAATACATTTTCAGCATCATTTGCTACGATAGCAACTAAACCAGCCGCTTTTGAAATTCCAGCATGATGTAAAACTTGATCCTCCGTCGCATCTCCATGTATATACAAAAGCTTTCCCTTCTCTAATACACTTTCATCTTTATCGACAACAACAAATGGAATTTTCTTTTCTTGCAATTCATGTACAACTTGAAGCCCCACTCTACCGCAACCACATACTATAATATGATTTTTCAACTGCGCTATTTGTTTATCCATCTTCTTCCTCCGCACTGCATGAAATAAATTCCCTTCAATAATCATAGCTGCCACTACCCCAATTGCATACGTAACAATACCTACGCCAACAGGAATAATAAGGAGCGCAAATACTTTCCCCGCTTGCGTTACAGGAACAGCATCTCCGTATCCAACAGTCAATACAGTAATCATCGTCATCCAAAATGCTTGAAACAAACTAATCTCTTCAATTGTCATAAATCCTATCGTTCCTAGAATTACAACAAAAGTCATACATATAACTGCGATCCATAATTGCTTACGTGCATTCATACCGTATTTCAACTCTTTTCTCTATCTACAATCTTTGCCAGTGGAAATAAAATACGTATATACTAGATACGGAATCTATGAAAGAGGTTGATATAATGAAGACATTTCTTTCCGCCTTACAATGGGCACTATTTATTTTAGCTGGAAGCCTTATTGTACCAATTAGTGTCGCAACTAGTTATGGTCTTGATGGCGCTGAAGCTATCGCATTCGTACAAAGAACATTATTTGTTCTAGGCTTTGCTGGTCTCTTGCAAGCTATATTTGGGCATAAACTTCCTATTCAAGAAGGTCCTGCTGGACTTTGGTGGGGAATTTTCTCCCTTTACGCAAGTTTAGGCGTCGTATTATTTGGATCAAACAATGAGACACTTAAAGTTCTTCAATATGCTTTCCTATTAAGCGGTATTATTTGTATTATTCTTAGCGCTTTTGGACTTATTGATAAACTCGTTCGCTATTTTACACCGACAGTCATTGGAACATATTTATTTCTTCTTGTTGCGCAGCTTAGTGGCTCCTTCTTAAAGGGAATGTTTGGCCTTGATGGAAAACATACAGAAGTACAACCTAACGTATTTATTCTTTCACTCATTGTTATTTTACTATCCTTTTTCATCATGAAGCTACCTATTATTGGACAATATTCTGTTCTTTTCAGTATCGTATGCGGCTGGATATTATTCGCATGCTTCGGGTTATCAAATCCAGTAACGCCTGTGACAGATATAATCCGTTTTCCGTCTCTATTTGTTTTCGGAATGCCTCGTATTGAATGGAACATGGCAATTACGGTCGTTTTCGTTACACTATTACTTCTAACAAATATGTTAGCAAGTATTCGTGTTGTGCAAAGGATTGTCTCTAAGTATGAAAAGAATGCAGCACCAGATCGTTTTAAACAAGCTGGCATTATAACAGGAATCAACCAATTGCTAGGCGGCCTATTTTCAGCTATTGGGCCTGTCGCTATTTCTGGATCAGCAGGTTTTATTGCAACGACTAATATTTATAAACGTCTCCCGTTTATATTAGGGTCAAGCTTTATTATTGTCGTTAGTATATTTCCAAAGATCACTTCATTCTTTGCAGCAATCCCTGTTGCAGTTGGTTATGCCGCTATTTATCCTGTATTCGCAAGCATGATTGGCCTTGCCTTTCGAGAATACGAAACTGTCCAGGATAAAGAACGATTATTTAAAGTAGCCGGTCTTTCAATCTTCACAGGAGTCGGAGTTATGTTTGTTCCAGCAGGAGCATATTCCACACTTCCACCATTTCTAGCATCGTTTTTAAGTAACGGTCTCGTTCTTGGATCTGTAATGGCCATTTTGCTAGAAATACTATTTTCTCGTTCCACAGCAAAACAAATATCGTAAATTGGAAAACTTCCATTATTGCACTCTACCTTTAGAGTTGTTACGATAAAATCAAACTTGAATCATTGGGGTTTTATCCATCCCCAATGATTATTAACCGATATTATGAGCAACACACTCATAATGATTTATCTACTTCTTTTCAAAGAGGTTTGATGTCTTACTATTATTCCTCAACATCTTCATGAACATGTATTTTGATTTCAATTAAAGAAAGGAATTTTCTATATGACTTATAAAATGATTGTTTTAGATTTAGATGATACTTTATTACGTGATGACCATACTATTTCACCTCGTACGAAAGAAGCGTTAATGACTGCACAAGAGCAAGGGGTAAAGGTTGTACTTGCTTCTGGACGTCCAACGTTTGGTATGCGCAATGTAGCCAAAGAACTTCGCTTAGAAGAATACGGCAGTTTCATTCTATCTTTTAATGGCGCAAAAATTATTAACTGTAAAACAAACGAAGAAATCTTTAGTAGTACACTATCTCCTGAAATCGTTCACAACCTATTTGAAATTAGTAAAACTGAAGATGTATGGATTCATACTTATATGGGCGATGATATCGTAACGGAAGAAAATAATCCTTATACTGAAATTGAGGGCGATATTACTGGTATGCCAATTGTTGTAGTAGATGACTTTAAAGCCGCAGTTAAAGAGCCTGTAGTAAAAGTATTAATGAATAAAGAAGCTGAACGCCTTGTTGAAGTTGAAAAGAAACTACAAAAACAACTAGAAGGCCAATTAAGCGTGATGCGTTCGAAACCATTCTTCTTAGAATTTACTGAAGCCGGTGTTACAAAAGGAACGAGCTTAAACAAACTGATTCAAAAGCTTGGCATTAAGCGTGAAGAAGTTATCGCAATGGGCGATAGCTATAACGACCAAGCAATGATTGAATTTGCTGGTCTTGGCGTTGCAATGGGCAATGCACCTGATGATATTAAAGAAATTGCAAATTACGTAACAGATACAAATATGAACGATGGTGTTGCAAAAGTTGTAGAGAAATTTGTTTTAAAAACGGATGTACTTGTTTAATATTTTCATTCACAAAACCTATTTGAAGTCAAATACTTCAAATAGGTTTTTATTTAAATTCTCATGCTTTTGTGACTATATTTTGAACTTTGCACTATTCTCGTAGTGTAAACTTTCTTTTTGTATATAATGAAACAAAATAGACTATTTTATTTTGAAAAAGAATACAAATTTACTATATACAAGCATACGTTAAAGGAGGCTACTTTATGTTATCTACACCAATCGGACGATTAAGAGCAATTGGACTAGTTGAGGGTATTTCTTTCCTATTACTATTATTTGTAGCAATGCCATTGAAATATTTCGCAGGATTTGCAACAGCTGTTAAAATTACAGGCATGGCTCATGGTGTTCTATTTATTCTATTCATCTTTGCAGTAATTCAAGTAACAATCGTACACCGTAAATCAATTTTATGGGCACTTGGAGCATTCGTTTCATCAGTTATCCCATTTGGTACTTTTGTACTAGATGCAAAATTAAAGAACGAGCAATAATAATAAAAAGGTAGTTAACGACTGTTAACTACCTTTTCTATTTATAAATTTGGAATTTCCCAATCAATTTCTCTTTCGCCCATATTAGCTAAAATCGTATTTACTTTAGAGTATGGCTTACTACCAAAGAAACCACGTCTTGCTGATAATGGACTTGGATGTACAGACTCGATAATATGATGATTCGGATTCGTAATTAACTTCTTCTTCGCCTGCGCATGGCGCCCCCACAATATGAAAATAACTGGCTTTTCACGTTCATTCAACAGTTGAATCACACGATCTGTGAAGTGCTCCCATCCTTTTCCCTTATGAGAATTTGCTTCACTTTGACGAACTGTTAATACGGTATTTAGTAGTAATACTCCTTGCTCCGCCCATTTTACTAAATAACCGTTATTCGGAATTTCATAACCATATTCATCTCGAAGCTCTTTATACATGTTTAACAATGATGGTGGTGTTTTAACACCAGGTTGTACAGAAAAGCTTAAACCATGCGCTTGATTCGGTCCATGATACGGATCTTGTCCTAAAATAACAACCTTTGTATTTTCATAACTTGTATACTGAAGAGCGTTAAAAATATCTTCCACCTTCGGATAAACAACATGCGTGCTGTATTCTTCTGTCAAAAAACTGGATAGAGTAAGATAATACTCTTTCTCAAATTCTGGTGCCAGTAATGGTCCCCAATCATTTCTTAAAACATTTTCCATGCTTTCACTTCCTGTCCAATTAATTCAACATATCCTGTTTTGTAAATACTAAGAACGAAATAATAAGAGAAACAACTGCCCAAACAGTTAAATTCATCAAAGAAAATCCCATTGATAAGCCTTGTAATGCAGGTAATTTTCCTGATAAATAATCCGTTAATGATAAATTCACGCTAAAAATATATTTCGCGCCTTCCCAAGATGTTGCGAATGAGCTTAAGATACCGCCTGCAATTAATGCAGCTAGCATAACGCCCATACCAGCTGGTGTATTACGAATTAAAACAGAGACCATAAATGATATAGTTCCGACAACGATAGCAACAAACCAGGCTAGTCCATACGCCATTAAGATGTATTGCCACTGCGGAATAAGGTGCACAAAGTTCGTATTTAACGTTTCCTTATCAATGACGAATCCTGTTAAAACAGGTAAATTCCATCCCGAGTATCCAAATACAAGCCCTGATAATATGTAAGCAAACAAACCTACAAGGAGCAGTATGAGCGAAATGAAAAATAACATCGTCACGTATTTACTAAGGAGTATTTTCCAGCGCCGAATCGGCCGCGTAAGTAACATCTTCATCGTCCCATCACTTCGTTCTCCAGAAACGATATCAATGGCGACAATCATTACGAGAAGCGGAATAAACAATGTAATTCCTTGTTCAATAAATGCTCTGACAAAAGTCGGTGCACCTGGCGCCATCGGATTAATATCATGATCTAAATAATATTGTTGTTGTTCAACTCTTACCTTTAACCAATCACGCCATTCTTCTGGCAATCTAGAATTATTCAACCGGTTCTGAGAATCAACAATTTGCTGTTGCAATGAAACCTTCCAATCAGTTGTACCGAGTCTTTTTTGTGTCGTTTCTATTTCGCGATACTGCGCATACACAAAAAGCGGGATTAAGATTGCTAAAATAAGCATAACAACAAAAATACGTTTCTTACGGTAAATCTTTTCTGATTCATTTAAAACTAGATTCGCAAATTCACGCATGCTGCTCACCCCTTGTGAGTTCAATAAATAAATCTTCTAGCGTAAATACAAGCTCCTTAACACTATGTACATCTATTTCATTTTCTACCAAGTGTTTATTCCAACTACTTATAGATGCAATATCCATGCGGCATAATAATCGCTCGCCTTCTACACTCACTTCTCTTACTTCTTCGGCTGCTTCTAACATATCTTTCGCCTTAGAAATTGGTGTAACAATCCATTCTACACGATCACTTGCTGTTTTAATTAATTCTTCAACCTTGGCAACTGTTATCATCTTTCCTTTATGAATAATAGCAACGCGATCGCATATCATTTGCACTTCACTTAGCAAGTGACTTGAAATAAACACGCTCATATTTTCTTCTTTTACAAGCTTATGTATAAATTCCCTAAGTTCTCTAATCCCTGCTGGATCTAAACCATTCGTTGGCTCATCTAATATGAGCAATTTTGGATTCCCAAGGAGCGCCTGCGCAATTCCAAGGCGTTGTTTCATACCAAGTGAGTACGTTTTTACCTTGTCATGAATTCTTTCATCTAAATGAACCATTTCAGCAATTTCAATAATACGTTCATCTGATATATCACCTAACATACGAGCAAATTGCTTTAAATTTTCCCATCCTGTTAAATATGTATACAACTCTGGGTTTTCAACGATACTCCCAATTTGACGCATCGCCTCTCTGAAATTGTCCTTAATCGAATAACCACCGATAGAAATCGTACCTTCTGTCGCCGTAATCAATCCGACTAACATTCGAATGGTAGTCGTCTTTCCAGCACCATTTGGTCCTAAGAACCCGAACACTTCTCCTTGCTTTACATCAAAGGAAATGTCCTCTACAAGAGTCTTCTTTCCAATTACCTTCTTCAAGTCTCGTACGGAAAGTATCGTCGTCATTTTACCCCTCCTTGTTCTAGTTTTAATTTACTTACAACATTTTGAACTAAACGTTCTGCCATATACGTATAACCTACTTCGTTCGGATGAAAATGATCAGAGTATAATAAATCTTTTCCGCGGTTTTGGAATAAATCAAATGTCGGTGTAATATACACATTTTTATCGTTTAGCGCTAACTTCTCTAAAGATGCATTCCAGTCCACAACAATGTTTGAAGACCCTTTTAAATCTTCTACATCTTCAAAAGGATTGTATAAACCAAGCCAAAAAATTGGACTATCTGTATTTAATTTACGAATTTCTTCTATAATTTTCTTTGCTTCATTTTGAAACGTTTCTGTGTCAGGACGATACGTATCTAAATCTATCTTCCCAAGCGATTCCCAGCCTGGGAACAAATCATTCCCACCAATCGTTAACACGATTACATCTGCTTGCTTAATTGAATATTGAGCGCCATTACTTTCAATTTGTTTTAATAAATCGGGCATTTTTGCACCACTAACTGCTAAATTTGTTAATGCAATTTTTTGCTTATAATCTTTTTGTAAATCCTCTTTCATTCGCCCAACATAGCCAATTCCTTCTTTATCACCAACGCCACGCGTTAATGAATCACCTAAACTAACGATTTGTAACGTTCCCGTTTTCTTTTTCTCTTTTGCCACTACATCGGTCTTTTTAATTAAATTTGAAGCTTTCGGATTTAATACATCATTTACACCTGAAACAAAGCCATATGCAAATAAACAGAAAGATGCAATTGTAATGAGTAGAATTACTTTTACTACTTTTGATCTCATATCAAAACCCCTTTTAGCCCTCATAGATTGTCCATAATTATACCAAACGAAATTTTGAAAAGCGATTTTCACACCTTCTCAATTATGTCGTTTCTCTATCTACTAACTCTGGTAATAACTCTATATGCTTCACATCTAATTTCTCTTCATTAATCTTTTCATATAATAATTCAAACGCTTTCAATCCAACGTTTTTACTAGAATGCGAAATCGTCGTTATACCCAATATATCTGCCACCTCTTGATCATCACACCCAATAATCGTAATATCCTCTGGAATACGAATTCCTTGTTTTTTTGCTTCTGTAGCCATCCCCGCTGCAATATGGTTACAAGATACAAGGAACGCCGTCGGTTTTACTGACATATGAGCCCATTCTCTAATTACATTGCGTCCATCTTCCACTGTAAAACACCCCTCAAATTTCCAGGTCTCTAACGGTGTTACGATACTCTTTTGAAGCGAATCTTCATACGCCCTCTTTCGTCTTTGGCTATTAACGCTATTACTTCTTCCAATACAATATCCAATACTTGTATGACCGGCATCTATTAAGCTTTTCATCCCACGTGAAAATACTTTGTAGTAATCAATATGGACACTTGAAATGCATTTTGAATCTATTTCTTCACACATAACAATCGGGCCGAATTTCGTATATTCTTCAAGCTTCTCCTTACTATTTGCCCGAGAACAAATAATAACCCCATCAAGCTTTTTCATTTTTAACATATTTAAAATTTCTAGTTCTCTTTCTTCGCTATAATTTGTCTGGCAAAGCATCATATTATAATTATTCTTTGCCGTTTCTTTTGATATCCCCTCAATAATAGCGCTATAATATTGATCATTTACGTGTGGCAATAAAACGCCAATTACATTCGTTTTTCCTTTCACTAAATGAATTGCATTCACGTTTTGCGTGTAATTTAATTCTTCTATAATCGCTAAAATTTCTTTTCGTTTCTGTTCATTTACGTACGGATGATTATTTAGTACACGTGAAACAGTTGAAACAGATACTCCAGCAAGTTCAGCAATCTTTCTTATATTTGTCATCTCACTTTCCCCTTCTCACAAAAATTCTCTCTTGACCTGGTAAGCTTTCCACAATATATCCTTTCCTAGCAAATACATTTAGAAAGGATATACAACTATGCTTCGATTCAAATTAGAATATATATTTTTCATTGGCGGTTTACTCATTCTTGCCATCGGTATTAATATGATGACGACAATTACTTCCTTTGGACTTAGCCCTTATGATTCCTTCTTTATTGCACTATATCAAAATTTTGGGATAAGTATTGGTTTTTGGATTTTCATGATTAACTTTGCCTTTACACTTATCGTACTCTTTTGGAATAAAAAACAAATTACAATCGGTACAATTGTAACGATGGTTCTTATTTCTCTTTTTGTTGATTGGATTGGTTCCATTATAACTATTATGGACGCTATCCGCTCTCTTCCAAAATATATAACACTTATTTGCGGAAATCTATTCGTTGGAGCTGGAATTGGTCTTTACGTCTCTACAAACCTTTGCGCAGCGCCTCAAGAAGCTTTCGTTTTAACCGTTGCTGAGAAGAAAAAATGGACGTTTAGAAGAACAGAGATTTCATTAGCCTTTTTATTTTTAACTTTAAGCTTTTTATTAGATGGACCTATCTATTTTGGAACCATCATCTTATCCTTTACAACAGGCTGGATTATCCAAGCATTTATTCAAGTTGGTACACAGATTTTAAATAGAAAAGAACCTATTAAGCAAGCTGCTTAATAGGCTCTTTCTGTTTTATGGTAAGAGATACTACTTAGCATCCCCTTCAATTCGATAGTTCGCTTTCAAACAATCTATTTCTTCATACCCTTGCAACGTATGTAGAATATAATCATAATCAGCAAGAGACGCACGATGCGTTACAATTACAATTTCAGCCTTTCCTTTCTCTTCAAGCGGCATTTGAATAATTTTCTCAAAGCTAACTCCGCGCTCAGAGAACAATGAAGTAATTTTTGCAAATACACCAATTTCGTCTTTTACATGCAGTCTTAAAAACTTTTTCACGACTATTTCGTCTGGCTCTTTTAATACTTTTTGATACTGTGGGACTACAGCACTATTTCCTGTTACCCCTAATCTAATATTTTGCATTACAGCAACTAAATCCGAAACAACAGCTGTCGCTGTCGGTAAACTTCCTGCCCCTGGTCCATAAAACATCGTTTCCCCAACTGCTTCACCGTACACATACACAGCGTTATATTCATTTTGTACTGCCGCAAGAGGGTGTGTATTTGGAAGTAAAGTTGGTTCAACCGTAACCTCCAATTTTTCACCATCTCGTTTTGCAAGACCGATTAATTTAATTGTATAACCTAAGCTCTTACTGTATTCAATATCTTCCTCTGTAATAGAGGTAATTCCTTTTACGTTCACATCTCCAAGCTCTACATTTGTAGAGAAACCGAGAGTAGCTAAAATCGTCATTTTTCTTGCTGCATCTAAACCTTCTACATCTGATGTTGGATCTGCTTCTGCAAATCCAAGTTGTTGGGCTTCTTTTAACACGTCGTTATATGCTCTCCCTTCGTCTGACATTTTCGTCAAAATAAAATTTGTCGTTCCATTTACAATTCCCATGACTTTCGTAATAAGATCTGAAGAGAGTCCTTCTACAATACTGCGTAGAATTGGAATTCCCCCTGCCACACTCGCTTCATAGAAGAGATCAGTTTTATTATCTTTTGCTGTCGCTAATAATTCAGCTCCATGTAATGCCATTAAGTCTTTATTTGCAGTTACAACATGCTTTCCGCTTTTTAAAGCTTGTAAAATATATAATTTTGCATCATCAATGCCACCCATTACTTCGATGACAACATCAATATTTGGATTATCTAAAATTTCATTTGCATCTTGTGTTAATAGAGTAGAAGGTACCTCTACTTCTCTCTCTTTCTCAATGTTTTGCACTAATACTTTCGTTACCTTCACTGGACAACCTACTTGGTGTATGAGTCTTTCTTGATGATCCGTAATAATACGAACTACACCACTCCCAACTGTCCCAAGACCTAATAAACCAACTTGAATTTCTTTCATAGTACTGTCCACCCCTCAAAAATTGTGTTTAAATGAAATTATATGAATAAAAAATCTGAAAAACAATGTATTTCGAACATTCGGAAAAATAAAGGTTAATCTTTACAAGGAAAACGTTGCCACGTTTTACACAATCTTTCTTTACAATATATAAGGGGTTTCTTGATACACGTAATAATTCAACCAATTAGAAAACAATAAATTCCCATGACTCCTCCACCTAACAAGGGGCTTTTCATCTGGATTATTATGTTTAAAATAGTTTTTTGGCACATCAATATTTAATCCCTTGTCACGATCTCGTTCGTATTCTTGCTTTAACGTATCACAACTATATTCACTATGCCCAAGGGCAAACACTTGCCTTCCTTCTTGCCCAATGACCAGGTGAACACCCACTTCCTCAGAATTTGCTAATAATGTTAAGTCTGTCACCTCTCTAATATCACTCTCTCGTACTTCTGTATGACGAGAATGGGGAGCAAAAAACAATTCATCAAACCCTTGTAACAATTTCACATGTTGCTCGCAAACTTCATGTTCAAATACACCGAACATTTTTTCCTTAAGAGGATACTTTGGAACACCATAATGATAATACAAGCCAGCCTGTGCCCCCCAGCAAATATGGAGCGTAGATGTTACATTCGTTTTTGAATACTCCATAATACGTTTAAGCTCTTCCCAATAATCTACCTCTTCAAAAGAAAGAGTTTCAACTGGTGCTCCTGTTATAATGAGCCCGTCAAATTTTTCATTTTCAATATCACGAAATGTTTTATAAAAGCTCATTAAATGGTCCTGCGCTACATTGCGAGAGAAATGTGATTCCATATGAAGCAAATGAACATCTAATTGCAACGGTGTGTTGCCAATTAAACGAAGTAATTGCGCTTCTGTTTCTTGCTTTGTAGGCATTAAATTTAAGATAGCAATTTTCAATGCCCGAATATCTTGTGTTTCTGCTCGCTCCTTCGTCATTACAAATATATTTTCCTTCTGCAACACTTTGCGAGCTGGTAAATCTTTATCAATTATGATCGGCATGTTCTTTGCCTCCGACTAGCGCCGCTTCTAAATCTGCAATAATATCAGAAACATCTTCTATGCCAACAGATAAACGAATTAAATCTGATGTAACGCCAGCTAGACGCTGATCTTCAGCACTTAATTGTCTATGCGTTGTGCTAGCAGGATGTATAACGCAAGTTCGTGCATCCGCTACATGCGTTACAAGAGTTGCTAGTTTTACATTTGCGATAAATTCTTTCGCCGCTTCTAATCCGCCCTTAATGCCGAATGTTAAAACACCACTAGCACCTTTTTTCAAATACGTTTGTGCTAACGAGTAATTTTCATTGCTATCTAATCCAGGATAATTCACCCATTCAATACGTTCATGGTTAGCAAGCCACTTAGCAACTACGAGAGCATTTTCACTATGACGCTCCATTCTTAAATGCAGCGTTTCTAAGCCGATATTGCTAATATACGCATTGAATGGGCTCATACAGTTTCCGTAGTCCCTTAATAATTGAACACGCGCCTTCACAATATAAGCTGCTGCACCAAAATTTTGAACGTAACTTACGCCGTGATAACTTGGATCCGGTTCAACAAGTTCAGGATATTTCCCATTTGTCCAATCGAAGTTCCCTCCGTCAATGACAATGCCGCCTAAAGAGCTTGCATGACCATCAATATATTTCGTCGTAGAATGAACGATAATATTTGCTCCGTGCTCAAATGCTTGGCATAAATAAGGAGTTGCTAATGTATTATCCACGATAAAAGGCACTTCTAACTCTTTCGCTGCATCTGAAAATTCTTTAAAATTCAAAACGTTCATCGCTGGATTTCCTAATGATTCTGCATAAATGAGCTTCGTCTTATCGTTAGCAAGTGCCGCAATTTCATCTGCCGTTAAATTGGGATTAAAGAACGTAACATCAATGCCAAGCTTACGTAAACTCACCCCAAATAAATTAAACGTTCCCCCGTAAACAGTTGAAGAGCAAAGTAAATGGTCTCCACTACTACAAATATTTAAAACTGCGAGCATAATAGCCGCTTGCCCAGAAGCCGTTGCAACAGCTCCTACCCCGCCTTCTAAATCTGATAACTTCTGCTCAAATGCAGCTAGAGTAGGGTTTCCAATACGCGTATAAATATATCCTTCTGCCTCTAAGTTAAATAGGGCTGCTAAATCATCCGAAGTATCGTATTTATACGTTGTACTTTGATAAAGTGGTAAAACACGTGGTTCACCATTCTTTGGCGTATAGCCACCTTGCACACAAATCGTTCCTTTTCCCCATGATTCTCCCATCTCTCATTCTCCTTTCTTTTATACAAAATAAAAAACTGCCCCTTTCCTGAAAACAAGAAAGGAGCAGTTTGAAAACACGCTCTAAAGGCTCTTTCTTATCTCTCAGGATTACTACCTGCAGGATTTGGCACAATTCCGTTATACGGCTGTTGCCAAGGTTTCATCGGGCCTGTCCCTCCACCTTTTCTTGATAAGACTATGCAATTACCGTTGATTTTATAGCAATAATTTCCTAATGTCAAACAGTTTTTTCTGAATGTTCTAAAATAAACATTAACAATTTCATATAAAGCAACAAAAGAAATATATTCCATACTAACTCGAAAAAGACCTTTAGAAAAAATGATTCATGTAAAATAAACCCCAATCATCTATTTTCATTAAACAAACTGTTTTAATAGAGCGTATAATTCTTCAAAATTATGCACTTCATATGTCGGTATAATCCCACTATCATTTAATTTCCTTTCTGGATTAAACCAACAAGTATCAATTCCCGCTACATATCCACCTTTAATATCGGCACTTAATGAATCCCCAATAATCAGCCCTTCTTCAGGTGCAAAGTTAGGAATCCGTTCAAAAACATAATCAAAATACTCTTTCATCGGCTTTTGAAAACCTGTATCTTCCGAAACAAAAACACCTTTAAATAATGAATGTAACCCTGCATTACGCAAACGTTTATCTTGCGTCTTAGAAACACCATTTGTCACTATATACAACTCATACTCCCCTTGAATTTGATTTATAAATTCAAACGCACCTTGCATGAGTTGATTTCCTTCTTCTAAGTAGCTACGATAATTATTTTCGAATAATATACCGTCTACTTCTTCTCCATACTCTTTAAACAACATAGAGAATCGTTTATTTACAACTTCATTACGTGATAGTTCACCTTTTTCAAAAGCATTCCAAAGACCTTTATTTATTTTTTTATAACGAGCCTCTATCTCCTCTGTTAAAGGGATTCCCTTCTCTTCAAAAAGCACCTGTAAAGCTACTTTTTCAGCCTTTTGGAAATCTAATAATGTATCATCTACATCAAATAGCAATGTTTTATATTTTTTCATAAATTCATCACACTCTCTTTTCTACAAAAACAAATTTACATAAATCGTATCATTCCTTCTTGTAAAGATAATAGGAGATATCTCATACTATAAATAGGGGTGAAAATATGAAAATCAGCAAAAATGAAGAAGAAATTTATCAATACATGCGAATCCATCAATTCCATACCCTATTTTCATTTCATGTCTTGCCATATGTAGAGCTTCATTCTTTTCAAACGAAAGAGATGATATGTAGCGAAGGAAACGCCCTCCCTTATCTCTATTACTTAATTTCTGGGAAAGCAAAAATATATATGAATCATAAAAACGGGAAAGTTTCATTAATTAATTTTATTCAAGCACCATCTTTTATCGGGGAATTAGGATTAATAGGAGTAGAAAATATCACCAAGTCCGTTGAAGTACTAGAAGATTGTGTTTGTTTAGCACTTCCTCTTAAAGATTGTCAGCAACTTTTATTACAAGATGCAACGTTTTTACAGCACTTATGCAAATTTATTGGAGAAAAGACAATTACTCGCACTGAAAATTACGCAAAAAACTATAGTTATCCTTTCGAAAATCGATTAGCTGCTTTTATTTTATTAACAGAACAAAATAATTGTTATATAGAAAAGCATACTGAGGCTGCAGAATACTTAAATGTCAGCTATCGTCATCTTTTATATGTATTAAACCAATTTTGCCAACAAAATTATTTAAAAAAAGAAGGCCGAACATATTATATACAAGATCGAAATACATTAGAAAAGCTTGCTGACGAGCTGAAAATATAAAGAAACAGCATTAACATAAACGTTAATGCTGTTTCTTTGAGTGACGATTATAATTTAAATTAAAATTTACTTGCTACTTTAGCTGCTTCTTCAAGACCTGCAGCAATGATTTCTTCTGCTTTATCTGGGAATTGGTTATGTCCTTCAATAACTACTGTTTCCATGTTTGTTGCACCGAAGAAGCCCATCATGCTTGCTACATATTTAACAGCCATTTCTACCTCAGCTGCTGGACCTTCTGAATATACGCCGCCGCGCGCGTTTAATAATGCAATCTTCTTATCTCCAATTAAACCAACTGGACCTTCTGGTGTATATTTGAACGTTTTACCAGCACGGTTTAAATAATCAATATATGTGTGTAACACTGCTGGAATCGTTAAGTTCCATAATGGGAAGCCGAAAACAATTTTATCAGCTTCTAGAAATTGATTTAAATACTTATCAGCAACTGCTACTGCTTTTGCCTCTTCTTCTGTTAAATCAAATCCTTTACCTGCCTTAAATGTACCATTGATCATGTCTACACCTACATATGGTAATTCTTCTTTATATAAATCAAGTTCTACTACTGTATCATTTGGGTGTGCTTCTTTATAGTTCGCTAAAAATGCCTCATATAATTTTACACTAACTGCTTGTTCCGCTGGACGGTTGTTTGCTTTAACAAATAAAACTGTTGCCATTATTTCTTCCTCCTAGTACTCACTCTTATGTTGTTATATGCTTTCAAAAAAGGTATCCCTTGTAATTGTTGTTTTGTTGCTTACAAACATATTTTATCTTTATATCAATACATTTTCGTCCTCACATAGACGTATTTTTCCATAAAAAAAGTCCACCTTCTAAAGGCGAACTAGGTCTTACGACTTTTGTCTTATACAATTCCATTTTTCACTGCATATAACGCCGCTTGCGTGCGATCAGATAAATTCAACTTACTCAAAATACTACTTACATGAGCTTTTACCGTTTTTTCTGTAATAACTAAAACAGAAGCGATCTCTTTATTACTCATCCCTTTCGCTAATAGCTGCAGCACTTCATTTTCTCTCGCCGTTAGCACATCCACTTGAATAGAAGGTTCTTCTTCCTTTTCTTCCACAGGTAGTGTTTGAGAGAGAAGAGTATTTGCTATATCCGGATGTAATTGAATATTACCTTTATATGCGCTTCGAATAGCTTCAACAAGCTGATCCGGTTCTACATCTTTTAAAATATACCCACTTGCCCCCGCCCTTAACGCTGGTAAAACATGCGCCTGATCAGAAAAGCTAGTTAATACAATTACTTTCACATTCGGATATTCTTTTTTGATGCACGCCGTCGCCTCGACACCATCCATTTCGGGCATATATAAATCCATTAATACAACATCTGGATTCGTCTCCCCTACTTTCACTAACGCTTCTTTCCCATTATTTGCTTCTCCAACTAACGTTAAATCTTCCTGTGTACTTAAGAAAAATGCTAATCCTTTTAAAACGACTGTATGATCATCGACTAACAATACTTTTATTTTCACAAACTTCCCTCATTTTCACATCATAATGGTACATTTACTTTTACGCTCGTTCGCTTCTTACTACTTACAATTTTAATTGTTCCACCAACTAATTCTACTCTTTCATGCATCGTAGTCATGCCGAGTGATTTCTTCTCTTTTATATCCTTTTCTACAAAGCCGTTTCCTTGATCGACTATTTCTAATGATACATTCTTCTCTGTCACTTTGAAATAAATCGTTGATTCTCTGACATTCGCATGTTTACTTACGTTATTCAAAGCTTCTTGTCCAATTCTCCATAACGCTTCCTCTACTACACGCGGTAAATCACGAACACCTGTAACTTGTTCCCGAATTTTCAGTCCCAAGTTTTCACCGTACTGCTTTAAAGCTGGTAATAAACCTTTTTCTAATCCTGCCGGACGAAGCTGCCAAATTAATGTTCTCATTTCCTTTAAAGCTCCTTGCGCTAGTTCCCGCATCTCATGCAAAGATTGGTCAACCTTTTCATTTTGACCTTTTAAAACGGCCTCAGCCCCTTTTGTCATAAAGGTTAATGAAAATAATTTTTGCGAAACAGAATCATGTAAATCCCTTGCTAATCGGTTTCTTTCTTCCAGTCGTACGAGTTCACGGCGCTGTTCGTTTAATCTTAGATTCTCTATTATTAATGAAACGTGATTCGATAACGCTTGAATTATATCTATTGTATTAACATCAAATTCTCCATTATTTAAACTAACACATAAAACACCAAATATATGATTTTGAATATGTATTGGCGTAGCAATAACAACTCCATTTACACGTTTTAATAGAGCTAGCTCACCTTGTTCTAACGCCTTCTTTGCCGCTTCTTTTACATCCTCTTGTAACTCTTCCTGCCCATAAGAAGCTCGCAAAGATAACTCTATTTCTTCCCTAATAAAAAACGCCACTTGATTCCACTGAAATACTTCACCTACGTGATTTACCACCTTTTCAGATAATACTTTAAACTTATGAATCGTTTTTAAAGCTTGAATAAACCGCTCCAATTTCACATAGTAATGTGCTCTTCGCTTTTCATTTTCATATAATTTTGTTCGCTTTAAAGCCGTCCCGATTTGGAAAGCAACTGATTGGAGCAATACTAATTCTTCTTCCGAAAAATGTGTTTTACCTGGGCTAGCTACATTTAAAACACCAAATTTCTCTCCTCCAGCCTTTAAAGGAACCGTAGCATGATGAAGAATTCCTTCTGTATCTCCCCAATTATATTCAATTGCATTATTAATTCTTTTACATTCAATAATATTAACGGCTCTCTCTAATTTCCCATCTACGAAGCCGCGTAAACACCAACACTCACCTTCACACATCGGGCGTTTATTTTCATATGTAAGTGCCTCTGGTAACTGGTAATCGATCACCTTCGTATACTTCCCATTTTCATCCGCAAGAAAAATCCAGCCTGTCGTTAAACCTGTTACACTGAGCAATTTTTCTAGTACTGCTTGCAATACATGATATGTATCATTTGATGTATTTAATGTTTCTGCAATTTCCTTTAATATAACTAATTCATTTGTACGATTATCTCGAAACATAATCAGTCTCCTGCATACAAGATTTTAAATAGCTCTTAAAATAAATCATCTACTTTTCACTTTGTACTTATTCGTAACATTGATATAATGGTGAAAACATAGTTTTCATTATATCACTTGAGGGGGCTTTCATAATGACATTAAATAAAGCACTTACTATCGCTGGTTCTGACACAAGTGGCGGTGCTGGTATACAAGCAGATTTAAAAACATTCCAAGAACTTGGCGTATACGGAATGACATCTCTTACAACAATCGTAACGATGGATCCACATAACGGTTGGGCACATAACGTATTTCCAATCCCAGCTTCTACATTAAAACCACAATTAGAAACAACAATTGAAGGTGTTGGCGTAGACGCTTTAAAAACAGGTATGCTTGGATCAGTAGAAATTATTGAAATGGTTGCAGAAACAATCGAAAAGCACAATTTCAAAAATGTAGTAGTTGATCCTGTTATGGTATGTAAAGGTGCAGATGAAGCATTACATCCTGAAACGAACGATTGCTTACGTGACGTTCTTGTGCCAAAGGCATTAGTTGTAACACCAAACTTATTTGAAGCTTACCAATTAAGCGGTGTGAAAATTAATTCTCTTGAGGACATGAAAGAAGCAGCGAAGAAAATCCACGCTTTAGGTGCCAAATACGTACTAATTAAAGGTGGAAGCAAGCTTGGTACAGAAACTGCAATCGACGTCCTATATGATGGAGAAACATTCGATCTTCTAGAATCAGAAAAAATCGATACAACCAATACACACGGTGCAGGTTGTACATATTCTGCTGCAATTACAGCAGAACTTGCAAAAGGAAAACCTGTGAAAGAAGCAGTAAAAACTGCTAAAGAATTCATCACAGCTGCTATTCGTTACTCATTCAAAATTAACGAATACGTAGGTCCAACTCACCATGGTGCATATCGTAAATTCGTTGTATCAAAAGAACTTGTCTAATATATAAATAAAAACACTCACAAGGTTCATACATTGCCTCTGTGAGTGTTTTTTATAAGCTTTATGTCTTCTGGTCATCTTATCTTTAAGATGCAGAGCTGACCTTATTTCTACCATTTCGTTTCGAGTAGTATAACGCATCATCCGCCGCTTGAATAAATTGCTCTGATGACCCTTCATACTCTGAAACCCCTACCGAAACCGTAATTTTTATTTTTGTTCCATCTAACAATTGAAATGGGTGACTTTCAACAGCTATACGAATTTGCTCGCCCATACGAATTCCGTAAGCTAATCCCTTATTCGGTATCAAAAGCGCAAACTCCTCTCCACCCTTTCGAAAAGCCAAATCTGGAAATTGTGAAGTTTCTCGTAAAATACATCCTACTTGTTTTAACACTTCGTCCCCTGCAGGATGCCCGTACGTATCATTTACATACTTAAAGTGGTCAATATCTATAAGTAGTAAACAAAGCGAATCATTTTTCATGTTCTTATTACTAATATGACGATTCATCTCTAAATCAAACTGTCTTACGTTTCCTAGACCTGTCAATGCGTCTACCGTTGCGTATTGCTTCATCGTTTGGAATAACTCATTGGATTGTAAAACGTAATTTGCACTTATGAATGTTATGTAGCCTGTAATAATACTAGAAATTAAATATAATCCTACTATGTTAATATCTTTAATTAACCATATATATAGTGAGGGGATTAGAATAGATAAAATATATGTATGTAACCATGCCCACTTTTCTCCTAGAGAGATATTTAGACGCGAAATAAAGATACTACCTACTCCTATCGCAATAATTGTATAAAAAGCTACTTGAGAAGCTAATGAATAATCCATAAATAATAACCTAGTTACTAAAATCATACTAACAGCTATAGTACTCGCTATCGGGCCTCCAATTATAACAGCTAAAATAACAGCTAAGTAGCGCAAATCCAATAGGATGGTACCAACATGAACACCGAAATACATTAGTAATATACCTAATATTCCAGTAAGAATACCTACTACACATTTCTGCCAAAGAGAAAACTCTTCTTTTAACGGCCTATCTCTTAAAAGCTGACCTCCAACAAAAATAAAGGAAAGAATAATTGTTGTATTTACAAATAAGTCCCTTAACATAAAATAATCTCCCTACTTTTCCATCTATCCCCTTCCCTACTTTATTGTATACGAAATCCCTATAATTCCCAAAGTTTTTTGTTTATTTTTTGCTGTTCCACGTGAAACAGCAAAAAAATAAAAAGGGCGAAAACTCGCCCTTCTTCATTAACAACAGCGTGATATTTTTCCACCCTTTGCATTAAATCTTGCTTCTTGTGCCTCAGCAAAAAATTGCTTTTGACATACAACCTCTTCTTCAGGATGATGCTTTTTCATATGCTCCACATATACTTCATAACTTGGTACCCCAACGAGCAAACTAATAAAGCGTTTTCTTTCCCCCCATACTTTCCGTAGTCGTTTAAGCATAATAGTTCCTCGACTCACTTTCATCTCTAGAAATATATGCTGCCTCTTTTAGCAGCATCGGCTTATTTCTTAATACTTGAATCCAAATTCGAATTGCAGAAATTAATACAGCGATTACAACTATCATAAAAATCCCGCAAAGCGCTGCATCAATATAATCATTGAAAATAATTTGCTTCATTTGAGCAACATTTTTAGCTGGTGCTAACACTTTCCCCTCATCTAATGCTCCCTGGAACACCTTTGCATGAGATAGAAATCCTATTTTAGGGTTTTCATGAAATAGCTTTTGATAACCCGCCGTCATCGTTACAATAAGCAATCCAACAGTTGGAATAAGTGTCACCCAAACATATGCCTTTTTCCCCATTTTGAACAAAATTGTCGTTCCAAGTAATAATGCAATACCTGCTAACATTTGATTTGCAATACCGAAAAGTGGCCATAATGTATTAATTCCACCAAGCGGATCTACTACCCCTTGGTACAAAAAATAACCCCATCCTAATACACATAACGTTGTAGCTATTACATTTGCTAATGTAGAATCTGTTTTCGCAAACGGCTTATATACATGCCCTAAAATATCTTGAATCATAAATCGTCCTACACGCGTTCCTGCGTCAATCGTTGTTAAAATAAATAGGGCTTCAAAGAGAATAGCAAAATGATACCAGAATGCCATCATCGCCGTTCCACCTATTACTTGTGAGAAAATATATGCCATACCTATCGCTAACGTTGGTGCGCCACCTGTACGTGATAAAATTGTTTGCTCTCCAACATTTACAGCAAGTTCTTTTAGTTCATTTGGTGTAATAGCAAATCCCCATGAAGAAATAACTTGAGCTGCCTGCGATACATCCGTACCAATAAGTGCTGCCGGACTATTAATCGCAAAATAAGTTCCTGGTGTTAATACACAAGCTGCAATCATTGCCATCGCAGCTACAAACGACTCCATTAACATTGCTCCGTAACCAATTGGCTGTGCATGTCCCTCTTGTTCAATCATTTTTGGCGTCGTACCTGATGAAACAAGAGCATGGAATCCAGAGACTGCACCACAGGCAATCGTAATAAATAAGAACGGGAATAAATTACCGGAGAAAACAGGACCTGTTCCATCAATAAATTGCGAAACTGCTGGCATTTGTAAATCAGGTGCTACAATTAAAATACCAATCGCCAATCCAACAATTGTTCCAACTTTTAAAAATGTACTTAAATAATCACGTGGTGCTAATAACATCCAAACTGGTAATGCAGATGCAATAAATCCATATACAATAAGCATAATAGCAATTGTTTCGCCACTAAATGTGAACATACTTGCAAGTGTTGGATTTTCTGCTACATACTGTCCTCCAATAAGAGATAAAATAAGTAGGATAATACCAATTACTGACCCTTCTCCAACACGACCAGGCCTAATATAGCGCATGTAAACTCCCATTAAAATAGCGATGGGAATCGTTGCTGCTATCGTAAACATTCCCCAAGGACTTCCAATCAGTGCCTTTACTACGACTAACGCTAATACTGCTAATAAAATAATCATAATTCCTAAAATACCTATCATTGCAATTAGTCCTGTAACAGGCCCAATCTCATCCTTAATCATTTCTCCTAACGATTTACCATTACGTCTCATCGAAGCAAATAAAATGACAAAATCTTGGACAGCCCCCGCAACAACTACCCCAACAATAATCCAAATGGTCCCTGGTAAATATCCCATTTGTGCTGCTAAAATCGGTCCTACTAAAGGTCCCGCCCCAGCAATCGCTGCAAAGTGATGTCCAAACAATACCCACTTATTTGTTGGAACATAGTCTTTCCCATCGTTTAATGTATGGGCTGGTGTTTGACGATTATCATCTAAATTAAAAACCTTTCTCGCTATAAATCTACTATAAAAGCGATAAGCAACTGCATATACACATACAGCAGCTACTAAGAGCCATACAGCATTAATGGTTTCACCTTGTGATAAAGCTATTACCCCAAAAGCCCCTGCTCCTACTGCTGTAATAACGCCCCAAAGTAAAATCGATTTCAATGTCTTCACATACAATTCCCCCAATACTATTTCTTAGTGGAGATTGTACTAAATTTTCTGAATATTTAACTTGAATCCTCCCTATCATGAAGGATTTTCAGTTTATCATGTTAAAATACTCTCATTACCTACTATAATTCAATGTTATTTCGAAGGCGTTTTACATAATTACGACTGACTGGAATCGGTTGCTCATCATACCTATCTAAATACAAATTATACGTGCCATTATAATAAGGTTTCAGTTCTTTTACATATGACATATTAATTAAATAGCTTTTATGCACACGTAAAAAATCATATGCATTTAGCTTATTTTCTAATTCCTGAAGTGTATATGTTGAAATATACTGATTATTCGTTGTGTAAATTGAAACAGTTTTATTTTCTTTATTTTTACTTACATATACGATATCTTCTGGAAGAATATATCGTATACCCTCTTGACTTTCTATCGGTAGTTTCCGCAAATAACTCTTTGCTTTCTCACCTTGTTCTTTACCTATTTTATATAAAAGAAATTGTAAATCTTCTTCACGAAATGGTCGTAATAAATAATAAAATGCTTGGAAACGAAAAGCTGTAATAGATTCCTCTATGTTTTCACCTACAAAAATAAATTTTGTATAGCAATTTATTTCTCGTAATAAACTTGCATATTCAAAACCAGTACCATCTAGTAATTTGGAACTTAAAAAAACAAAGTCTGGTATATGTTTTTTCATCATAAATAAAGATTCTGTTCCTGTCTTTGCTTCAAAACATTCTACATTTCTCATATTTTCAGTGAAATTTTCAGCTAACTCTCTTCTCTCTTCTGCCTCTTCCATGATCAGTAAAATTTTCATTTCTTCAACCACCTAATTCTTTGTCCATATGTCCTGCTGTATACATTCGCTTTTATAAGAAATAATCCCTTTTTCTTACTATACCATTATTTATCTAAAAAAACAGAAAAAAGGAAACCACTTCGGTTTCCTCTCCCCCTTTATCCTACATTAACTGCCTAGAAAGAGCGGAGTAGTGTAGGGTAATAAACGGTCAGGGCTACGTTTAAAATTTCACTTTATACTAATTCTCGTTGCTTCGTTTCCTGTCCAAGTATTACTACAGCGAATACACCAATTAAAATTGATCCGCAGAAAATCGTAAATATTAGTGATAGTGAAGCTTCTGAGGCAACTAAATACCCCACTAATAGTGGCCCAAGAATACCACCAATACGCCCAAATGCTGCTGCCATTCCTGCACCAGTACCACGAATAACCGTCGGATACTGTTCAGGTGTATAGGCGTATAATGCTCCCCAAGCACCTAAGTTAAAGAAGGATAGTAACATACCTGCCACGATTAATACTGTTAATGAATCCGCAACCCCAAACAAATAGGCACTGCAAGCTGTCCCGATTAAATACGTAACCAACACAAATTTACGACCGAGACGTTCAATAAACCAAGCAGCGGTGAAATATCCTGGAAGTTGAGCTAATGTCATAATAAGTACGTATTGGAAACTTTTTATTAAACTAAATCCTTTTAGCACCATTACACTCGGTAACCAAAGGAACATTCCATAATAAGAAAAGACAACACAAAACCATAGAATCCATAGCATAATTGTTGCTTTACGATATTCCCCAGACCAAACTGATTTTATATTTTCAATAACAGATGGTCTTTTTTCAACTTTTTGGAACCTTGGGGAATCCGGTAAATTCCATCTTAAATATAAAGCATATAGTGCTGGAACTGCACTCAATACCATCGCAATTTCCCAACCATATTTAGGAATAACAAAATACGAGATAAGGGCTGCAATTAGCCATCCACCTGCCCAAAAACTTTCTAATAACACAACAATTTTCCCACGCTCATGCGCTTCAACACTCTCTGATACTAGTGTAGAGGCAACCGGAAGCTCTCCGCCAAGCCCCATACCAATTAAAAAGCGTAAAACGAGAAACATCGCGAGTGTCGTTGTTAATGCAGTTAAACCACTACCGATAGAAAATAATAATAATGTAATAATAAAGACTGATTTTCGGCCTATTCTATCTGATAGTATCCCAAAAATAAGCGCTCCTACTGCCATACCGATTGAGTTAATACTGCCTATCCAGCCCATTTCCTGGCTCGTTAATCCCCAATCCTTTTGCAAGGCTACCATTACAAATGAAAGCATTCCAACATCCATTGCATCAAATAGCCATCCAAGTCCAGCTATACCAAGTAGTTTGCGCTTCGAAATTTCTTTTACCTTGCCCACTAGAAGTCCTCCTCACACAGGTGTCTTTACACATCATTTTACATGTGTGAATTGTATAAGTAAAATACTTTTGTGTAAAAAATTCTCCTTCATCATTCCCAAAAAGTAAAACGTCTATCCCGATTGGTGAGGGCTAATAATCAGTAGGGATGACTCACTGATTAAAGTTTCACTTCATTAAAAATGAATAAATAAAAAAAAGTAGCGATATTTCGCTACTTTTTCGAACGCATTACTTCTTTTAAAAATTCCGCTAATACTAACTGACGACGCCAGCGTGTTGGATTACTGCATAATCTATAAAACCACTCTAAATGAATCGCTTGAATCCATTTTGGTGCACGTTTTACCTCTCCAGCCCATACGTCTAAACTTCCACCCACTCCAACAGCCATTTTCGTTTCTAAACGATGCTTATTGTTTTGGATAAAGTTCTCTTGTCTCGGGAAACCGAGTGCAACAAGTAATAAATCTGGTTTTGCTTCTTGAATGCGAGAAATAATATTCTCTTCGTCTTCTTGTTTGAAATAACCATCTTGTGTACCGGCGATGGATACAGCTGAATATGTCTTTGTTAAATGATCTGCTGCAGCTTGTACAACATGCGGCTTTGCACCTAATAAGAAAACAGATACTGGTTTACTATCTTCTGATAACTTCGCAAGTAAATTACACATTAAATCAAAACCTGCTACACGTTCTTTTAAAGGTGTACCAAGCATGCCGCTTGCCTTTACAACCCCAATACCATCAGGTGTAATTAAATCTGTATTCAATAATGTTTGATAGAACTTTTCATCCTTTTTTGCGCACATAACAATTTCAGGGTTTGCTGTTACTACCTGAAACGTATGAGTTCGCTCCGCTTCTAGTTGTTCTTTTAAATATTTGACCGTTTCATCCATTGTCATTGTAGAAAAAGGAACGCCTAGAATATCAACTGTTTGTACTGCCATAGTTAACTATCCTCTCTATCATTACAAGTTTTTCGCTATTAATTGCTTATATGTTTCCTTTGTATCTTCATATAGTTTTTGAAGTGAGAAATTCATAGTAGCATGCTCATAAATATGTTTACCCATTGCTGCTAATTCTCCAGTTTTCCACTTATCATACGCTTCTTCTAAAGCTAATGCTAATGCCTTTCCATCATCTGTTGGCACAATCCATCCGTAAGTTTCATCTACGATTAATGGCTCAATTTCTCCAGCCCTAGTCACAATTGATGGTACACGTTGGTTTGCCGCTTCTAATAAAACTAGTGGGAACCCTTCACTATGGGAAGTTAATAAATTTACATGTGACGACGCAAATAATTGTTTTACATCTTGACGATGTCCTAAAAACTCTACTTTATCGTTAATCCCTTTTTCAGTAGCTAATGACTTTAGATTTTCTTCTAATGGGCCATCGCCAACTAATAATACTTTAATTTTCTCTAATTTTGTTTGTTGTAACGCATCGAATAAAACTTCATGTCCTTTGACGGGATGTAATCGTGCTACTTGGATTGCCGTAAATACATCTTCATCAATATTGAACATTTCTTTTTTATTATAGCCTTCTGCTTTTTCCTGATCGTATTCAATTCCATTATAAATAACATGCATCTTGTCATTTGAAATGCCTAATGCTGCCAAGCTTTTTTTCAATCTATTTGTTACAACGAAAAATAAGTCTATATTTTTTAAGGCTTTCAAATTTAATTTCGTAAAAATCCAACCTTTTAAGCCCTGTTTAGTAAAGTCTTGAAATGGATCACTATGAATAGTCGTTACCCATTTTGCCTTTATTCTCTTTTTCATTAAAGAAACATAGAAATTAGCCCTAGGACCATGTGTATGAACTACATCAAATTTTTCTTTATTAATAAATTCACTTATATTCTTTAAAATGGATAAATCATAGCGCGATTTTTGTGAAAACACATGGACTTTTATCCCTAACTCCCTTGCTTCCTTCGCAACAATTCCATCTTCAAATACTGCTAATTCTACTTCACCAGTTGGAAACTGATCGAGAAGTGAAATAATATGTGTTTTCCCTCCCCCATCTTCTGCTCCTGCATTCATATGCAATATTCTCATATTTTTTCCTCCTTTAAATCCTCGCTACGTTTCCATCTATTTTTATTTTACTGTACTAAAAAATAAAAGCTAACAAAAGTTAGCTTTTATTTTTATCATTCAATTTCTAGGTCTACTATTAGATAAGCTAACACCACTACAAAGTAAATTCCAACTCCTGGTGCTGTTAAAATATGTCCTGCAATATAAGCAATACCTAACGCTAACAATAAGCTTGCTGAAATCATTCCATATTTTATATTAAATATGTCCTTAAATCTCGTAGCAAATGCTAGTAGAATTCTTAGCCCGTAATAAATAAATGGAATCATTAGTAATACAAAGCCAATAATCCCGAAATCGTAAAACCAATCATGGAAGTCCATTTCAATTAGTTTTGGATCTGGCTGCTTTTGTTCATTGTATTTAAAGTTACCTGCATAACCCATTCCTAATAACTTTTGTGACATTGGCGCTTCTTTAAAGAACTGCTTATGTCTTTCTTCATATACTTGACGTCCACTGAAAATAAGGTTTTCTTGATTTTCTTTCTTTTGCTCTTTCTCAAGTTCTTTCTTAACTTCCTCTTCTATCTTCGCCTTTTCTTCTGGCTTTTCAACTTTATGATGATTTTCTTCTTTTGCTTTAAGTTCTTGTTCTTTTTTCAACTTATCTTTAATTTCTTGTTCTTTTTGGCCTTGCTGAGCCACATTTTGCTCTGATAAATAATTATTATGAATGCCCATATTTTGTGCTAATGGTGTTTGTTTAAACGTCCCAACTACACCAGCTAATAGGACAATAGCAATTACTGCATTAAGTGCAAGAGATTTTTTGTTCGGATTTTTTCTATTAAATAATAATTGTAGTACAATGATCCCGATTGCTGCTGCCAACGTAGCACCAATTGAGCCCATTCCTACTTTTGTACCAACTTGAATTAATGAGTAAATCATTAAAAGTGATGGAATCCAATATAAAATATGTTTCCAGCTCTTTGTTTTTTGAATAGAATATAGTACCACAATAGGGAAAATAATAGCTAAGATTGAACCTAGTTCATTCCCTGCATAGAACCAACCTCGAGAACCAACCTTCATCCATTCATAACTACCAAAGTCAGTAGATGTTGAAATAGAAATAACCATAATTGCGTTAATGATTAATGTAGAATATACAATACTATTTCGAACCTTATCACTAATATTAACTTTCGTTTTCAATGATTTTAAAGCTAAAATGTATGATCCCAGCATAATATATATATATAATGCTTTCGCAACGAATTTAACTTCTTCACCAAGTACAATAGGATCCTTAACTAGTTTGTTATTAATAAATCCTATCCCTAAAACGCCGGCTAATAATATAAGATAAATTAAAAACTTTCTATTTTCCTTCTCTTTTGCCTGAATTAAAATGTAAATACCACCAACAGCCATAATAAGGAATCTTACTAAAATTCCAACGGTAGCATTTGACTTTAATAAAGTGATGCTAAGAGACGTTAATAAATCTAAAACAGGCTGTAAAATAATAAAAAAGAGCAAAAAATGCTCAAATCTAACCCTAGCTTGATTTGCTAACATTCCAAGACCTCCATACAAAATCTTAACATTATCTTTTAATCATAATTTATTATCGTTAAAACACACCTAGCAATTATAACATAACTCATATTTAAATTGAGAACTTATTTTTATGCTGAAACTAACCAAATCCAGCTTAAGTAGTGCTAGAAAACATTATCCTTTAGCTATTCTTCCCTATCTCTATAAAAACTATCTAACACTCTTCCACTTATTATCAGCATTATAGTAACATTTGTTAATTTATTTATAAGTATATAAAATTTAATAATTACATACAAACACCCACTCGGCTATCCTACAACTAAAGATTAACCTTGCTTCGTTTTCTCCTAAGCATTTTCAAACGCTTTCTTTATGTATTTTATCCGTTTTTATACATGTAACGAAAAGTAATTGTTATTTCCAATACTTTAGTGTATATTTTTTCTCTGGAACATCTTTAAGAGAAAGGGATTAAGGCCATGTTATTAATCGATATATTTACGTTTCTTGGCATTATCGCCGCTGCCATTTCTGGTACATTAGTTGGTTTAAAAAAAGATTTAGATTTATTTGGTGTCCTTTGTTTAGCTGTAGCTACTGCGCTCGGCGGCGGTATTATTCGTGATATCATGATTGGTAACCTGCCCCCTGTCGCATTTGTAAAACCCATTTACTTTTTCGTAAGTGTATTATCAGCATTATTTACTTGTATGTTTTTTGAGCGTATCAATAAACTTCAAGTCGTTATTATGCTTTCTGATGCTGTTGGATTAGGCGTTTTTACAGCTATTGGTGCAAATGCGGCAATGTCACATCATGTTGACGCCTCATTTCTAGTTGTTTCAATGGGAGTCATTACAGGTATTGGAGGCGGTATTTTGCGTGACATTTGTGCTCAAGATATCCCTTACGTATTCCGAAAAGAGATTTACGCAATCGCTTCTATCTTAGGAGCAATTAGCTTCCTAATCACACACGCTATGGGCGCGCACGTATTAGCTTTCTATGTTTGTTTATTAGTAACATTCGTTATTCGTGTCGTCACTGTAATATATAATGTGCATTTCCCTGTTTTCTTTAAAACACATGCTAAAATTAATAAAGGCCATTAAGAGAATTCTATCTAGAATTCTCTTAATTTATATACTATTCTACGAACTAATATAGAGTAATTATNNATAATTACTCTATATTAGTTTTAAAATTGAAAACGTTTTATACACAGGGGGAAGAATGATGCTTGGGGTTTTCAAAAAAAATATTAATAAAACAAACACCAGTATAATCGAATTAAGTAAGGACCAACAAATAACTTTTAATGTACCTACTAATTCTGAACTGAAAATTCAAATGGATATGCTACACATTTCAAAAGAAGATTTACAAGTTGTAAAAGTACTACAGCCTTTTATTTATGCAGAAATTGATTGGATTACTGAAAAATTCTATGCCAACATTACAAAACAACCTAATTTAATTACTATTATTGAACGTTACAGCTCTATTCCAAAACTAAAGCAAACTTTAAAAACACATATTAAAGAATTATTCAGCGGCAATATGCATGAAGATTTTATTGAACAGCGTGTTAGGATTGCCAAACGACATGTACAAATTGGCTTACATCGAAAATGGTATACTGCTGCTTATCAAGAATTATTCCGCTCTATTATGAAGATTTTGCAAACAAAAATAACAACAATCGATGATTTTTCCTATTCTATAAATGTCATAAATAAATTATTCACTCTTGAACAAGAACTTGTTCTTGCAGCTTATGAATCTGAATATGAAAGAATGCAAAAAGAGCATGAGAAAGAAAAAGAACTAACTGCTATGACAATTACGCATATCGCAACAGAACTAGCTGCTGTATCTGAAAAGACAAGCTCTTCTATTCAAAAACTAACCGCTAAGTCTGAAACTATTGTAGAGATTGCTAAAACAGGTACATCATTAGCTACAACATCTGAAGAAAAAGCGAATAAAGGGAAAGAACAATTAAACCAGCAAAACAAACGAATGGGATCTATTCAAATGAATATGGAAACGATTATTACAGATACTCATGAACTTCTCGATATTTCTAACAAAATTAACGAAATCATAGATATCGTTAAATCGATCGCGGAGCAAACAAATTTACTCGCACTAAATGCTGCTATCGAGTCTGCACGTGCTGGAGAATTTGGGAAGGGGTTTTCTGTTGTTGCTGGTGAAATCCGAAAATTATCAGAGCAAACGAAAGAATCGATATTTAACGTTACAAAGCTCGTCGAAAAAACAAATGAACAAATTACCCGTGTCTCGTCTTCCGTGAAACAAATTAGCTCTCTCGTATCGGAAGGAACGGATAGTATGTCGGCAACAGATCGATACTTCCAAGAAATTGTAAAAGATATGTCTAACTCAAAAGAACAGAATAAGAAAATTGAACATGAGCTACAAGCTATTTCACAAGTCATGAAAGGAATTCAAGATGATTCCTCACAAATGGCTCTAACAGCCGATAATTTGCAACTAGAACTAAATCGATAAGACAAAATTCAGGTCAGGCATACTTTTCATCTGCACTGACTACTAAATTTCATCTTCCATCAAAAAAAGAATCCAGAATGGATTCTTTTTACTTTCTGAAAAATATTTTTTGACAATACACATAACTCATATAAACACCAAAGCTCTGCAAAATAAACAATGCCGGCATAATTACATTGTAATATGCCATATCTACTTGGAAGAGCTTTAACAATACGTAGCCACTAATTAAAAATAAGAACAACATATATCCCTCATTTTGTTGTTTCTTAATTAGGAAGTGTAATAGAGCTATAGTCATAAACAATGTTACGGCTATATATATCAGTTTTTCACATTTGAAAAGAATAGAATTTATCCCCTCCTCTGAAAACTGATTTATCATCGGTTCTAAAAGTTTAAATCTTTCTCCCTCAATCTCTTTTAACTTTTGATCAATATGCTCTGTTACACTTTGATTTTTCGATATTTTTTCCTCATGTTGCGTTTTTCCAATTAAGACAGATTGAACATACGTCTCATTCGCAATCGTATATTGTGACAGTCCCATTGTCTTAATTCCATAATTCACACTAAAATGAGCACTATAAAATAGAATAAGTATCCCTACCATCTTTAGTAACACTTTTTGTTTCGTTGCTGATTGAGACACTTCAATTAATAATACATATACAGTGATAAAAATAGGAAGAAATAATCCTATCGGGAAAATCATATTACTAAATGCAAATAAAACCGCTGAAAACACCCACATATAAGGATGATCTAACCCTTTATATAAAAGTATGTAACAAGCAAAATAAAATAAAAATATTGCAAGTGACTCAGGAGTTAATACGGAACTCAGCAATATATTTGGAATATACAGAGCATAAAATATAGAAGCAATACGACCGCATTCTTCTCCAAAAACCATTGCCGCAATACGATAAATAAAAAATGCGGTTCCTGCGCAAAATAACACATTAAATAGTTGTAAAGCGAATAATGTATCACCGAATATACGAATGATTACTGACTCATATATAATAAAAGGCAAATGAATTACAGTCCCTATATTATTACCAATTGCAATCTGCTTTGCAGACTCATACATCACTTTCATATCACCAATTATTGGAGCATCTACAAATAACAGCATACTAAGCCTCACAACTATAGATATACTTATAAGAAAAATAAGAAATTGTTTATCTGTAAAACGATATTGTAGAATTGATGCCACTAACAAAATAAGTATGACGAAAATTGCCAATATGATTGTTACACTTGTTGTACTTCCTCCAAAGAATTGCTTACTTGTCTCAAATGCTACCCAACAACTATAAACGAAAAATGCGAGCATCGCACCGATCGTAATTTTATTGAAGAAAGATGAAAAATTTGTTTGTATATGATTCATATGTCCATTGCACCTCTATTTCCATTCATAACAAAATGATTCTATCATGAATGGGTACACGGCTGATAGGGAATTTCTATGACGAATACATAGTCATTACTTTTTACTTGCAATGTAAGCGAATCCTCTTTTACACTACATTTTAGATAAAATAAATTTTCTTTCAGTTACATGAATACAAATACAGAAGTTTAAATAATCCTCTTTTGGAATACACTTTACTTCATTAAATATCTAATATGAGTACTCCACTTACACATATTATTCTGATTGAAAACAGACTATAGGGGCTGAATATATGGAAAAGAAATTCATGCGAGAATCTAAAGCAATTAAGACAACACGTGTTTTTCCTAACGATTTAAATAATCACCAAACACTTTTTGGAGGGAAATTATTAGCAGAAATTGATAGTATTGCTTCAATTGCGGCTGCAAGACATAGTCGTAAACATTGCGTAACAGCATCTATTGATTCAGTTGATTTTTTAACTCCAATTCACCAAGCTGATTCTGTTTGTTATGAAGCATTTGTGTGTTATACAGGGAAATCTTCAATGGAAGTTTTCGTAAAAGTAATCGCAGAAAATTTATTAGCAGGCGAGCGTAGAATTGCTGCTACTTGCTTCATTACATTTGTGGCTATAAAAGATGGAAAACCTTCGTCCGTACCACAAGTACTACCTGAAACTCAGGAAGAACATTGGTTACACACAACCGGTTTAGAACGCGCGGAAAACCGAAAAAAGGGACGTTTAAAAAGTAAAGAGATGGCTGAAGTTTTAACTTTAAGTAAGCCTTGGAATATTTAACATAATCTTCTCATCATACATGCACAGGTCCTTCCTTGCATGTATTTTTTATTATAAAAAATACTATCGCTTGCTTCATCATAATGCGGAATGGATAGCGCTTCATTAAAAGATATATAAATAATAGTATTGGATATAAAGCAACTTGTAGGCGTAAGTACAATGCTAAAAAGTAGAAAATGTTTCGTTTTATGAGTATCAGCTAATTTTAAGCTCCAATATAATAATCCCAATGAAAAGAATAGAAACTTTCCTTCTGTTAAAGTTAAATTTTCCACAACAATCTCTGGAGGATACACCGCTAATAAGAAAGCACCTATTAATCCTGCAGCGGGATTCAATAAATAAGTACCAATCTTATAAGTTAGTAAAATAATAAGTACTCCTAATAGGATAATAATTAATTTAGCTACAAAAAGGCCTTTATTACCATTTCCAAAAAAGTAAAATACAGTAACTAAAAACACTGGAAAACCTGGCATAATATGAATAGGTGGTTTATCAAGCTCATGATATATTAACATTCCTGTTTCCAATAAAATAGTTTCCATTTTTTGATAACCTATATCATCGCTAGCTAGAGTCAAATCTGCACCATGTGTTTGTAAAGTTGCAAAACGAAGCGCAAATCGCCTTAACATTTCATATTTCCCCTTAAAATACATAATTTTCAAATTTTATTTATATATTTTCACAAGAAAATATATTCTATTATTGTACTTTGTATACAAAGTACAATAATAGAAAGTTGATTTACAAAGTTTATATGCGTTAAACTGATACAGATGTTCTTGTAATCTTCTTCCTTTCAAAAGGCTTGTATATATGGTGCAAGACATAAAAAATTTGAGGAGATAAAAATTCTATGATGGAACAAAAACAACTTGTTTCTGTTGTCATACCTCTGTATAACACAGAAAAATATATTGAAGACACAATGCAGTCAATACTGGATCAAACATATAAAAGCATTGAAATTGTAATTGTAGATGATGGAAGTAAAGATCAATCACCTTCTATCGTAAAAAATCTTGCAGAAAAATATCCGGGGCAAGTAAAATACGTTCACCAAAAAAACCAAGGCGTTTCAGTAGCTCGTAATACAGGGATTGAAAATGCTAGCGGAGAATATGTCGCTTTCCTTGATAGTGATGACTTATGGCATCCAACTAAAATTGAGAAACAAATCGAGAGTATGCATAAAAACAACATGGACGCGTGCTATTGTGGTTATATGAATTTCTACGAAGAAACAGGTGAAAAGGTTGAGCATACAACAAACTTTATTAAAGGTGATATGGCAAAAGCATTCTTAACACACCAAGTTGTTGCTCAAACAAGTACTTGGATTTTCAAACGCTCTATCGCAATGAATCATAATATCCGTTTTACACCAGGATGTAGCTGGGGAGAAGACTTGGAGTTTTTATTTAAACTAATGAGTGTGACAAATGTATGCTATGTCGATGAATACTTAACATATTATAGAATCTTATCGGAAGGAAATCTTTCTTCTAAATATAAAGATTACGAATTAAAAACCACTAAAGAACTGGAAGTATTCAATCGTATGAAAGACTGGGTACATAATAAATCTCAAGACTTCATTACGAAAGACCCTCAGTCACTTATTGAGATTCTTGAGACTTATTTATTCCCTTATACGGTTATCAATAATGCTTGTATATACATTAAAGAAAACTCTCAATTGGATAATGCTCAAGTTCAATTAATCAAAAAAGATATAAAGAAATATTGCCGTAAAATCTATTCAAAAAACGGAAAGCGTAGTAAAAAACTATATGCAATGCTTTGGTTTGTGCGAATTAAATTTCTGTTTTCTTAAACCGAAAATATAGTACTCACCTCTCTTTCCGTAAACAAATCAAATTTACAAATAGGACAAACTAAAAAAGTCCTAAAGAATAGAAAGGTTTTTTCTCATGAAAACAAATAAGATTCTTAAAAATGCCTCCTACCTATTTGTAGGAAATATTACTGTTCGATTTGTACTTGCTATCGCGACGATTCTCTTTGCAAGATACGTTTCTCCTGGTGAGTATGGAATGTTTACAACTGCATTAGCAGTTTCCGCTGTTATTTGTTATTTCACAGATGCAGGTTTGACACATACGTTTATGCGTGAAGGAACAAGAAAAGATGCAAATATTAGCGTACTAATCAGTAGTTATTTACGCATTCGTTTCGTATTAGCTGTCGTAATTTCTGTACTCTTCGCTATTTTTGCTCAGTTCTTCTATACGGATGTCTACTTACGTGCCATGGTATATTGGGTTGTACTACCGACAATGTTTGGAGCAACTTTACAAGGCGTTGGAATGGCTTATTTCCAAGTAACAGAACGTATGCAATTTACAGCGATTATTTCTGTACTACAAGGTGTAACAGCCGCAGCTGCGCTTCTACTAGGAATGTCGTTGAAATGGTCACTTATGACAGTCGCTGCCATGTACGGGATATCTAGTCTTGTAACAGGAGTCATCGCCTTCATAATGGTACTCCGCCATACGACAGTTCATAAGGGCTGGGACAAAGGAATTTTAGATCAACTGCTGATTTTCACAATCAATGGCATTATCATTATGCTTTTACCACAGTTAGGCCCTATTATATTAGAAAAAGTTTCGACGTATGAGCAAGTTGGATTCTTTGGAGCTGCATCGAAAATACCTGCAGTCCTTTATCAAATACCTGGTGTAATTGCAGCAGCCTTCTATCCAAAATTATTTGCGTTTGGAAATGAAAAGAATATTGATGAACATAGAAAACTATCTCAGTTTGAATTAAAACTGATGTCTTTCTTAGGAATGGGGATCTCCATTCCATTTATCGCTGATCCAAGCTTTTGGATTGTTACTTTGTTAGGTGAAGAATATGCTCCAGCTGGTGATGCTCTTGCCATTTTAGCCTTTATGGTCATTCTACAATCTATTAACTATCCACTTGCTGATAATTTAACGACAATTGGTCAACAATGGAAACGCGCAACAACAATGGGAATCGGACTAGCTGTTGCCGTTATAAGTTACATCGTCTTAGGTGGTCAGTTTGGAATGATGGGAGCCGCTATTGCCGCTATCCTTACCGAGATTACGTTATTAATCGGATTCACTCTATTTGTTCGTAAAGGCTTCTCTTTACTATTTAAAGGGATTATATTCAATACCTTAGCCTTTATAATCAGCTATATTCTATACCGTACAATATTAATTACCTTACCGCCACTAGTTGCTTTAACAATTACTGGTATATTATACGGTATTATCGGTCTTGCAATCGATCCACAAATACGCGGATTGATTTTAGGATTTATAAATAAAAAACTGGCTCGAAAATAAATAAAAATAAAAACTTCAAATCAAATTTGAAGTTTTTATTTTTATCTTCTTCACTTAAAAAATGAGCCCTTTTCCAATCTATATCTTAAATTGACTTGCCTTTCTGGAATGATTATACTTGGAAACGAACAGCACTAGATGTACAACAGCTATTATTAAGGTAATTCATAGTTAATTCTTCATGTAAATATTAACTATTCACGCCCTAAATTTAACACAAATTGCACAAATGAACACTTTATTAATACTATTAAAAATCGCCGATTCATACATAGTTTTTCTTCATCCTAAAACGATATCCAGAGATGAAGAATGTGGCAATTGCATTTAAGGAGGCTTATTTATTTAATGACTTCAGAAGTAAATAAAAGAACATTTTTCACTAAAAGCACACTTATTATTATTCCATTATTAATAATATGTGCATTTGCTTTTCATTACTTTTTCCTAAAATCAGACAGTGTATTTTCTAGTACGGGAGATGCATTATCACAATTCAGTTTCTTTACATTCCTTTTACAACACGCATTTAAAGATGGGAATTTATTTTGGTCTTGGGATTATGGATTAGGTGGAGATTTATTCGGAGAATTTAGTTATTACTATAGTACAGCACCATTTTTCTGGCTTACACTTCTACTTCCTAAACTAAATTTTGACCAAATCTTTGAGATGAAGCTATATATGAGTATTTTAAAAAGTACATTAGCGATGTTATTCATGTATGGTTCTTTACGTTATCACAATAAAACTATTTTTTCTTCTTTCATTTCTGCCATTATATATGGAGGATGTGTAACTTTCATTCGCCATTCTTTATTATGGGATTTCATGGCAGATGCTATAGTGTTTTTACCTTTAGTAATATGGGGATTAGATAAATATATTTTAGAGCGAAAAAAGGGATTATTCCTGTTTGCAACAGCACTTATGCTTGCATCAAATTTCTATTTCGCTTTCATTACTAGTATTTTTATCTATATTTATGCCTTTTTCCAATATTTCGCTACACAGCAGAACAAAACAATTAAAACATTTATAATTTATTATATTAGAATTGCTTTTCTATATACTTTATCACTAGGTTTATCTGCTGTTTGCTTTATACCATCTGTAAATGGTGTATTTAGTTCCGATCGACTCGCTACAAAATTTACTATACCGTTATTTTTTGAAGATACGTTTTATAAAAACTTAATGGAAAGTATCTTTTTCATTAATAATACAGAGGATTATCAGCTTGCATTCCCTGTTTTCATCCTCTTCCTTATTACTAGCGCGCTTCTAATACGCAATAAACTTGTCACAAATAAATTGCTCTTTACTGGGTTTATGTTAGTGCTATATATGCTTCCATATACGTATTCCGTATTTAATGGCTTTTCTGCTATGCAATACAGATGGTTTTACTTATTTGCATTTGTGGTTGCGCAAACTGTTGCCTACATTCTAGATTGGATGCTGCTCCACAAAAAGAATGTCAATTCTTTAATAGGTCCTTTGCTAGCAACAGCATTATTTATTTACGCATTCTATAGAAAAGTAAATATAAACGCACAGCCGCTACAAACGATTGATAAAATTTTAATTTGCACTACTGTATTATCTATTATTACAATATTACTATGGCGCTATTTATCAAAAGTAGCCTTACAATGTTTCATTGTATTAAATGTACTCGTCAATGTAATATTTATTAATTACTTCTATTCAGATTTTTCTCTTAGTAAACACTTTAATCAAGCAGGCGTGACAAAAGAATCATTACATGGGCCAGGTCTTGATAATAAGGATGAAATTGACGCAATTCGTTATATACAAAATCAAGATAAAGATTTTTATCGAATTATCAATCCAAACAATAATTATAAAAATACGCCGATGTTGCAAGGTTATCATGGTACAAGTACTTATCAAAGCTTAGTCAATTATCATGTTCATGACTTTATGAAGAATAAGTACAATGTTTTCCAAGGATATGATAGCCCATCTATGTTCTTCCAGTTAGATAAACGATTATTCCTTGAGAACATGCTAGGGGTAAAATATTATGTACTAAGTGAAGGTGCTAATAAAACCGAAATTCCTTATGGCTATAAGCATTTACAAAAAGTAGATCCTTACAACATTTATAAAAATGAATTTGCACTACCATTAGGCTATGTATACGAAGCTGGAATAAGTGATGAAGAATTTTCAAAACTTAATTTTGCCGAGAAAGATCAACTTTTATTAGATGCTGTAGTTGTAAATGATGTTGGAAGTCTTCCATTAAAACAATTTAATACAAAACAGCTAGATTCAAAACAAATTAAGATTAATCCAAATAAAATGAAGTGGGAAAATATAGAGAAAGAGAAAGATATACTCACTGTTCATGAAAATGGGCGTATAATAGTACCTATTGATAATAACGATATGTTAGGTGATCTTCTTGTTGAAATTAAAATTAGAAATATAAACAAGGAATCATTTGGAGTTACCGTGAATGACAAATCTATGATAAAAGGTAATGAGGATGGAGCTTATGCTTATCCGTTAGAAAGATTTGTTTACAACTTAGGAAAAGATGCGAAGCCAACCGAGCTAATCATTTCTATTCCTACTCCTGGTCAATATGAGTTGAAAGACTTACAAATCAACAGTACTAACTATCAGACTGTCCCTAAAAAAGTAAATACTTTAAAAGAAAATAGTCTACAAAACATTTACTATGAAGGTAACTCCTTAAAAGGTGAGATTAATTCCACTAAGGATGGATTACTATATTTATCGGTACCGTATAGTAAAGGATGGTCAATAAAAGTTGACGGTAAAGAAACGGAATTTACGAAGGCTAATTCCGCCTTTATTGGCGTTCCTATTTCTAAAGGGCAACATGTAGTTGAAATGAAATACGTCACACCTTATTTCAAAATGGGTCTCGTTATTTCTATCATTTCATTTATCATTTGCATCTCGCTTCTAGTTCTTGGAGATACGAAAAGATATTCAAAATTAAAAAATCGTTTTAAAAAAAGTTATTAAAATGAAGTGAAGTAAAAGTTGAAGATGATTGCTTCACTTTTACTTCATGCCCAGTTTAAAATTACACCTAAGGAGGTCCTAACATGACCCTTTCAATAGTAGTACCATGCTACAATGAGGAAAAGGTGCTTCGTGCCTTTTATTCAGAGACTTCTCTTGAAATTCATAAATTAACTACCGATTATGAATTTGTTTTTGTTAATGATGGTAGTAAAGATGATACCTTAAATATTTTACGTGATTTAGCTAGTGCAGATTCATCGGTACACTATATATCGTTTAGTCGAAACTTCGGAAAAGAAGCTGCAATGTTAGCAGGTTTAAAATATGCTACAGGCGATGCAATCGTTATTATGGATGCTGACTTACAACACCCTCCTACATTAATAAAAGAACTGTTAGAAGGATATAACGACGGCTACGACCAAGTCATTGCAAAAAGGACAAGAACTGGTGATTCACCCGTTCGCTCTTTCGTCTCTCGTCTTTACTATAAAGTAATGAATAAATTTGTAGATATTGAATTAGTAGATGGTATTGGTGACTTTAGACTTTTAAGCCGAAGAGCAGTGGATTCTTTAGTATCTTTAAGTGAATACAACCGATTTTCGAAGGGCTTATTCTCTTGGATTGGTTATAACGAATTAATCATTGAATATGAAAATGTATTACGTTCTGATGGAGAAAGTAAATGGACCTTCTCGAAATTATTAAATTACGGAATTGATGGTGTAATCTCATTCAATAATAAACCGTTACGTCTATCTATATATCTCGGATTACTAACAACCATTTTTGGACTTTTATATGTAATCACTACGTTCGTTCAAATCATCCTTGGTGGTGTGGAAGTTCCTGGTTACTTTACTCTCATTTCCGCTATACTATTTATTGGCGGTATTCAACTCATATTCCTAGGGGTTATTGGTGAATATATCGGTCGTATTTATTATGAAACAAAACGTAGACCACATTTTATTGTAGCTGAAAAGAAAGTTAGTGAAGTTAAACAAAAGGCATAACAAAAAAGTTACTTCTATAGGTAGAAGTAACTTTTTTATATCCTAACATTTACACACCTTTTTTTGCATAGATATAATCATTTCTTTTAGCCCATTATAATACGAAGTTTTTGGTATCTCCCCGATACACCTCTCATATTTCTCCCCGCTTAATACAACTGGTTTTTCCGTCAAATATAGCATTTCCACAAATTCTTTCATCTGCTTATCAAACAGACCAATGAACTGGATCATTCCTCTTTTCACAGCTATTATTCGTTTCGTATATCCCGTTAATTCCCGTATGTGTTGAATCATTTCCTCACCTGTAATGACACCATAACCTGGTATGTTCCAATTTTGTCCATAGGCCTCATCATGTGAAGCTAATTCAACCATCGCTTTTGCACCATCTGGTGTAAAAATATATTCACGGGCAATCTTTTTATCTCCAACAAAGCTAGACATTTTATTTGCAAGTATTCCCTTTAATGTATGATGGACAAGTGTATTTTCTGCATTTGGACCATAAAAGTCTGGGAAATGAGCAATAAACATTCGTACATTAGCTTGTTTTGCCATCTCTTCAAGTTGTAAACGAATCTTCCCTTTCTTTGTGTGTGGTCTTTTTTTAGCCTCTTCTTTTACAAGCCCTTCCCCTTGTCTTCCATACGCATAAATATTATCAACTATTCCTAGTTTGATACCGTAATGTTTCGATACCTCTAATATGTTTATTAATAATTTCTCTTGTTGTTTCTCCCAATCTGAATACGGAATATTTACAGCATGAAATATAATATCAACATCTTTAGCGGCATTCATTATATCCTCTTGTATAAATACATCGCCTGCTACAACTTCTACATGTTTGTTCCCAGAAAATAATGCACCTAATCTCTCCTTATTTCTTGCAAAAGCAACTACATGAATCCCTCGGTCACATAATTCGTTTACAATTGCATAACCCATTGAACCAGAAGCACCTAATACTAAAGCCTTCTTCATTATAAATCCCCTCCTAAATTAATTAACCACCGTTCAATTAATGTTAAAAAGAAAATCACTTACATAAGAAGCGATTTTGAAATAAACTCTACATGTACCTTAGCCAAACCTTGTAGTTCTTCAAACGTTTGGCCACTTCTGCAATAATGTGCTACAAATCCATGTAATGATAAAAAAACAGACCATATTATCATCGCATTTAATTCCCCATCACATAAAAAAGAAATAACCTTCGCAAATTTTTCATAACTAACATTAGGACTATTTGCCAAACACTCTTTTAATTCGGCATCTTTAATTAAAAACATAATTTCATAATGACTCTGATTTCTTAGACCAAATTCAATAAAACCGAATAAAACTGCTCTTAGTTGCTCTTCTCTCGATAACTTTTGATTACAAATTTCATCTAACTTTTTGTTTAATAATTGAAAATCCTGTTCCACCATTGCGTAAAATAGCTCTGCTTTGTTTTTAAAATGATAATAAATCGAACCATGGCTATATCCAAGTTCTGTTGCAATTTTGCGCATTGAAGTATGTTGATATCCTTGTGCTATAAATAGCTCCCTAGCTACATTCATAATCATTTCTCTTGTTAGTTCTTGTTTAACTGCTTTCCTTGGCGACATATTTCATACCTCACACATATAATTAACCACTGTTCAATTATATTATATATTTTCAGAAAATTAATGCAACCCTTTTTTTGAAAAAATATACATTTTGAAATGATGGCATTATATGAAAGAATTTAGTATCATGATTCAAGGTACTATTTCAAGTTGGACGGAGGATACTATGAGCTTATTAACAGTTGAAAAATTAGGACATACATTTGGCGATCGTACATTATTTAAAGATGTATCTATGCGATTATTAGCAGGTGAGCACGTTGGATTAGTTGGTGCAAACGGTGTTGGTAAATCAACATTTATGAATATCATTACTGGTCAGCTTATTCATGACGAAGGTCGTGTAGAATGGACACCAGGCACACATTACGGTTACTTAGATCAGCATACGGTTTTAACGCCTGGACGTACAATTCGTGACGTACTAGCGGATGCATTTTTACCGTTATTCGAAAAGGAAACAGCTTTAAATGAAGTTACAGAAAAAATGGGAACTGCTACACCAGAAGAACTAGAAGAACTTCTTGAGCAAATGGCAGAAATACAAGATGCACTTGAAGCAGGTGGTTTCTATTTACTAGATATGAAAATTGAAGAGGCTGCACGTGGTCTTGGAATTGATGCTATTGGTTTAGATCGTGATGTTTCAGCACTAAGTGGTGGACAACGTACAAAAGTATTGCTTGCAAAGCTATTACTTGAACAACCAGAAGTGTTATTGCTTGATGAACCTACTAACTATTTAGACGTTGAACATATTCATTGGTTAACAACTTATTTAAAAGAATACCCACATGCATTCTTATTGATTTCTCATGATACGGAATTTATGAACAAATGTGTTGATGTTATTTTCCATCTAGAATTCACAAAAATGACACGCTATACAGCGACATATGAAAAATTCCTAGAACTAGCAGAAATCAATAAAAATCAACATATAAACGCTTATGAAAAGCAGCGCGAGTTTATCAAAAAGCAAGAAGACTTCATTGCAAAGAACAAGGCTCGTTATTCAACGACAGGTCGTGCAAAGAGTCGTCAAAAACAACTTGATCGCATGGAACTTATTGATCGTCCGGAAACAGCAATCAAACCTGAATTCTCATTTAAAGAAAGTCGTGCAAGTAGTCGCTTCGTCTTTGAAGGTGAAAATGTAGAAATCGGATATACACATCCGCTACTACCAAAGTTATCAATGACAATTGAGCGTGGTGAAAAAATTGCTATTGTTGGATGTAATGGTGTTGGTAAATCAACGCTACTAAAAACAATCTTAGGTAAAATTAAACCTTTAAACGGTAAAACAAGTCTTGGTGACTTCTTAGAGCCTGCATACTTTGAGCAAGAAGTTAAAGCTGATAATATAACACCAATTGATGATGTATGGAATACATTCCCTGGCCTAGACCAGCATCAAATTCGTGCGATGTTAGCGAAATGCGGATTAAAAAATGAACATATTTCTCGTCCATTAAGTCAATTAAGTGGTGGAGAACAAGCAAAAGTTCGTTTATGTAAGCTAATGGGTGAAGAAAGTAACTGGCTACTATTTGATGAGCCGACAAACCATCTTGATGTTACAGCAAAAGAAGAACTTAAGAAGGCTATGAAAGCATATAAAGGAACAATTCTCCTTGTATGTCACGAACCGGAATTCTATGAAGATTGGATCACAAAGGTTTGGGATGTAGAAAAATGGTCTCAAAATAGTAAGTAATCTTTAATAAAAAACTCCTTGTGTAGACAAGGAGTTTTTTATTAAGAATTTTTTATATTGTAGTATCCTATAAGGCGTAAGCGAAATTCTTTTAATTCCGGATAAACCTCTAAATTTGCTAACATGCCTCTAATTACCGGAATTCTTGGATTAAGCAATCGCATTTCCGCCTCTAAAACATCTAATGTTACTAGCAGCTCATCGTCCTCTAATTGATCAGCTAGAGTACGCTTAAATCCAATAATTTCTTTTAAAAAATGCTCTTTAACCTGTTCCTTAATGAGCTCTGATTTACAAAGAAATTCTCCAAGCTTTTCTTCGTGTAAAATAGGTTCTTCCGAAGATTCTACCAAGCCATCTACTAAATTATCTACTCTTTTTAAAATAAAAGCAGAGACGTAAGATAAATCAATTTCTGTTGCTTGTAAAATAATTAATTCTAAATACCCACGGCATATGCCTTCCACCATAATTACTAAATCCAATAAATATGGCATAATCTTTTCACCATAAATGGACAATAAACTATTTCGATAAAATGCATGAGACTCTAACTTCATCCGCATCATAAATTCTTCCACTTCTTTATTAAACGGAATCGCATTTTCTCTCGCATGCATAATAATAAACTCTTTATGCTTTTGTATATCATTAAACTGACAATGTAATTGTTTTGCAAATTTTTCATGTGGTAACAAAGACTCTTGCTCAATATCCAGCATTTTCTTTTGAATTTTGTCATAATAATATCGAAGTGTCGCTAATAAAAGCTCATCTTTTGATTTAAAATATAAGTAAAAAGCTCCCTTAGATATACCACTAGCTGTCACGATTTCCTGCACTGATGTCGCATTTACACCCTTAGTAGCAAATAACTTCATAGCCGATTCTATAATTAAACGCTCTTTTTCTTTCATATCTTCTCTCCTAAATTTAATCTCGCATCTTATTATGGATTTATTATACCATCTCTTTTTATTGACGATTGACCAACTGGTCAGTTATATTATGTATTAGACTGACCAGTTGGTCAATATAATACAAAGGGAGCGCAAACATGAACAAAATCATCAATTTCTCGTTAAAAAATAAGTTCGCAGTTTGGCTACTAACCATTATTGTTACTATTGCGGGAATTTACTCTGGCCTCAATATGAAGCTGGAAACAATTCCTGATATTACAACACCGATTGTGACAGTAACTACGGTCTATCCTGGTGCTACACCAGAAGAAGTAGCCGATAAAGTTTCAAAGCCGATGGAAGAACAACTACAAAATTTAAGTGGTGTTAACGTTGTTAGCTCATCATCTTTTCAAAACGCATCTTCTATTCAAGTAGAATACGATTTTGATAAAAATATGGAAAAAGCAGAAACAGAAATTAAAGAAGCTCTCACAAATGTAAAGCTCCCTGACGGTGTTAAAGACCCTAAGGTTTCACGAGTAAACTTCAATGCTTTTCCTGTTATTTCGTTAAGCGTAGCAAGCAAGAATGAATCTTTAGCTACCTTAACTGAAAATGTAGAGAAAAATATTGTACCGGGCTTAAAAGGACTTGATGGTGTTGCATCTGTTCAAATTGCAGGTCAACAAGTAGATGAAGTACAGCTCGTCTTCAAGAAAGATAAAATGAAAGAACTAGGACTAAGTGAAGATACTGTAAAAAATGTAATTAAAGGATCGGATGTATCTTTACCACTTGGCCTATACACGTTTAAAGACACGGAAAAATCAGTTGTTGTAGATGGCAATATTACAACGATTAAAGCATTAAAAGAACTCAAAATCCCAGCTATACCTTCATCACCTAACGGTCAAGGTAGTCAAAATGCTGGCGCTGGTGCACAAACGCCGCAAATGAATCCAGCTGCTATGAACGGAATTCCAACAGTTACATTAGACGAAATTGCTGAAATTAAAGAAGTTGGGAAAGCAGAATCCATTTCTCGAACAAATGGAAAAGAAGCAATTGGAATTCAAATTGTGAAGGCCTCTGATGCAAATACAGTTGATGTTGTAAATGCAGTAAAAGATAAAGTAAAAGATCTTGAGAAAAAATATAAAGATTTAGAGATCATTTCAACATTCGACCAAGGTGCACCTATTGAAAAGTCAGTTGAAACAATGCTAAGCAAAGCAATTTTCGGTGCTATCTTTGCGATTGTTATTATTATGCTGTTCCTACGAAATATTCGAACAACGTTAATCTCTGTCGTTTCAATACCACTTTCGTTATTAATTGCTGTTTTAGTCATAAAGCAAATGGATATTACGCTTAACATTATGACGCTTGGAGCAATGACAGTTGCTATAGGCCGTGTTGTTGATGACTCAATTGTTGTTATTGAAAATATTTACCGACGTATGTCGTTATCAGAAGAGAAATTGCGCGGAAGAGATTTAATTCGTGAAGCTACGAAAGAAATGTTTATTCCGATTATGTCTTCTACCATTGTGACAATCGCTGTATTCTTACCGCTAGGACTTGTAAAAGGTATGATTGGTGAAATGTTCTTACCATTCGCCTTAACTATTGTCTTCGCTTTATTAGCATCGTTACTAGTGGCTGTTACAATCGTACCAATGCTTGCCCATTCCTTATTTAAGAAAGAAAGCACGAGGGAAAAAGAGGTACATCATGAAGAAAAACCAAGTAAATTAGCAAATGGGTATAAACGCATACTTGCATGGGCTTTAAATCACAAAATTATTACATCAAGTATCGCTGTCCTTCTATTAGTTGGTAGTCTCGCACTTGTGCCAGTTATCGGTGTAAGTTTCTTACCTTCTGAAGAAGAAAAAATGATTATCGCAACATACAAACCTGAACCAGGTCAAACATTGGAAGACGTTGAAAAAATTGCAACGAAAGCTGAAAAGCACTTCCAAGATAATAAAGACGTGAAAACAATTCAGTTCTCATTAGGTGGAGAGAATCCAATGAGCCCTGGTCAAACAAATCAAGCTATGTTCTTCGTTCAATATGATAACGACACGAAAAACTTCGAAAAAGAAAAAGAACAAGTCGTGAAAGATTTACAAAAAATGTCTGGAAAAGGTGAATGGAAAAACCAAGACTTCGGAGCAAGTGGCGGTAGTAACGAAATTAAACTATACGTTTACGGAGATAGCTCAGAAGACATTAAGCCTGTCGTAAAAGATATTCAAAATATCATGAAGAAAAATAAAGACTTAAAAGATATAGATTCTAGTATTGCAAAAACATATGCAGAGTACACTTTAGTCGCAGATCAAGAAAAGCTGAGTAAAATGGGCTTAACGGCTGCTCAAATTGGAATGGGACTTTCTAATCAACATGATCGCCCTGTTCTGACAACAATTAAAAAAGACGGTAAAGATATCAATGTATATGTAGAAGCTGAAAAACAAAATTATGAAACAATCGATGACTTAACAAATCGCAAAATTACAACACCACTTGGTAATGAAGTAGCTGTAAAAGATGTTATGACTGTAAAAGAAGGTGAAACATCGAATACAGTAACACACCGAGATGGCCGTGTTTATGCAGAGGTTAGTGCAAAATTAACATCTGATGACGTTTCAAAAGCATCTGCTGCAGTCCAAAAAGAAGTAGATAAAATGGATCTTCCTTCTGGTGTAGATGTTTCTATGGGCGGTGTTACTAAAGATATTCAAGAATCATTCAAGCAACTTGGCCTAGCGATGTTAGCTGCGATTGCCATTGTATACTTCGTTCTTGTCGTTACATTTGGCGGTGCCCTTGCACCATTCGCAATTTTATTCTCGCTACCATTCACAATTATTGGGGCCCTTGTTGCCTTATTAATCTCTGGTGAAACATTAAGTGTATCTGCAATGATTGGGGCGCTTATGTTAATCGGTATCGTTGTAACAAACGCAATCGTGCTTATCGACCGCGTTATTCATAAAGAAAATGAAGGTTTATCAACACGTGAAGCTTTATTAGAAGCTGGTGCAACACGCTTGCGTCCAATTTTAATGACTGCAATTGCAACAATCGGAGCTCTTATCCCGCTTGCATTAGGATTTGAAGGTAGCGGCTTAATTTCTAAAGGACTTGGTGTAACAGTAATTGGTGGATTAACAAGTTCAACGTTATTAACACTTCTTATTGTTCCAATTGTTTATGAAGTATTAAGCAAATTTAAAAAGAAAAAAACAAAATAGCAAAAAAATAACCTCGCTAACTGCGAGGTTATTTTTTATTTCCAAACAAGATTAAGAAATCGCCATAACCTTCTTTCTCTAATTCCTCTTTTGGAATAAATCTAAGAGCTGCGGAATTAATGCAGTAACGAAGCCCATTCGGTCCTGGACCGTCTGGAAATACATGCCCAAGATGCGAATCTCCCTCTTTACTTCTCACTTCTGTACGTGTCATATTATGACTCACATCCATCTTTTCTTTCACACTTGCTGACATAACTGGTTTTGTAAAACTAGGCCATCCACATCCACTATCAAATTTATCTAGAGAAGTAAACAACGGCTCACCTGAAACGATATCTACATAAAGACCTTCCTCTTTATGGTTCCAATACTCATTTCGAAATGGTGGTTCTGTACCATTTTCCTGTGTTACATAAAACTGCATCTCATTGAGTTTTTCTTTTAAATGAGCATTATCCTTTGGCCAATGTTCCTTAATAAAAGCATCTCGTCCTGAGCCTTTACGATATAACTCATAGCGGAATGTGTTTTTCTTATGATATCCTTGGTGATATTCTTCAGCTGGATAAAATGTAGCTGCTGGTAGTATTTTTGTCGCAATTGGTTTCGAAAAGCGCCCACTCTGCTCAAGCTCTTCTTTTGAAGCTTCTGCTTTTTTATGTTGTTCTTCATTATGATAAAAAATCACCGTTTCATAAGACTGTCCGCGGTCATGGAATTGTCCCCCAATATCGGTCGGATCAATTTGTCTCCAATATATATTTAACAATTCCTCATACGTCATTTTATTTGCATCAAATGTAATTTGTACCGCTTCATAATGTCCTGTTGTTTCCGAGCACACTTCTTTATACGTTGGGTCCTCTTTATGACCGCCTGTATAACCTGAAATAACCTGTATAATTCCCTCCATCTCTTCAAATGGAGAAACCATACACCAAAAACACCCTCCAGCAAATGTAGCCAATTCTACCTTTTCATTTACAGCCATTACTTCACCCCTATTCTATATTCTCCTTACAGTATGGCATAAGAAACATAATGTTATAAAAGAAAAAGCATCGAACATCGATGCTTTTTCTCTACTTCACTTTATTTTGTTCCAACATCCTTCTCCATTTCATCACTTGTCACATCTAAGACATCTAATAAGAAAATGAAAATTGGAATACCGATAATCAGTCCCCATACACCTAAGAAGTGCTCTGAGAAAATTAATACCATAAAAGTATAGAAAATCGGTAAATTTGTTTTTTGCGACATAAACTTCGGATTTAATACGTAACTTTCAAGCGCATGAATAACTGTTACGATAACTAAAATATAAACAACGTACATAATACCGCCAATATTGTAAGCAATCATACAAAGTGGGAATAACGAAATGATAACCCCCGCTACTGGAATTAAGCCAAGCAAGAAAATCATTAACGCTAAACCTAATAATTGTGGGAATCCTAATATCCATAATGCGATAACTGAAAGAACACAGTTAACAACAGCAATTAAAAATTGCGCTTCGATTACCTTTCCAAATGAACGTGCAAATTTCTTTCCGAAGTACTCAATTTCAGTATAGAAAATTGCAAGCCTGCTTTCTTTAAACTTTACAGTAAAACCAACAATACGAGATTTTTCTAGTAAGAAAAACAAACTCAAAATTAAAGAAAGTAAAACTTGAAGGCCAAATTTACCAACATTCGTAATCGATTTATACAAAATGTCTACGCCTTGTCCTACATATTTAGAAAGCTCCATATGATTGACAGCATTAACTGCATACTTAATTAGTTCACTATCTGGTGGGTTTCTTAAAAATACATTGAATTGGTAAATCAATTGTGAAATTTGTATCGTTAATACTGGTAAATATTTAAATAGCGTAATAGCAATTCCACCAATTAACATTACATATAGAAATGCTATAATAATTTTTCGATTAATAGGCATGAAATGATCTAATTTGCGGGAAATAAACTTTTGGAATCGATCCATTAAATACGTGAGAATAAACGTAATTAATATTAAATTCAACATACTTTGCAGCCCGTATAACACGAGAGCAAGTATTACTAATACGAGTAACCTCTGAAATCCTTTGCTTTGAAACAGGTTTTTTATTTGCATAATCGACGAATACTCTCTCCTGTCCTATAAACTAAAACGTTAATAAGTAGATTTCTCTCTTTTCTACTTTTAAATTATTCATTCATATTAAGATTTTTATAAACTCATTATATGCCTATCTTAACAGGTATATAGTAGATTACTTCTTATTTTACAATACAATGACCTAATTCAAAACGTATTCTACATAGTATTAATGAAGATTTAAGGAAACTTACATTTTTTTAAATAGGTCTTACCACTACTGTAACATAAAAAGCAAGCTATCAGTAGAAATCTGTCCTACAAATAGCTTGCTTTTCTTATTTTTTAAGTAAGTTTTACTATCCAATGAATGGCATAAACATTGGGATGACAACTACTGTTACAACCCCAACTACCGTTACAGCAATACTTGCCATCGCTGCCTCTACCTCACCCATTTCAATTCCTACTGCAACTCCTAATGCATGGCCCGCTGTTCCAAGTGCTAAACCTTTTGCAATCGGATGCTTAACTCTAAATGTTTTTAAGAATAATGCCCCTAATGCGTATACGATAACTGCGTTGAAAATAACTGCAAACGATGTAATTGCTGGAATACCACCAATACTTTCTGAGATTGGTAACGCAATTGCTGTTGTTGCTGCTTGTGGTAGCATTGAATTCATTACTGCTGTATCTAAACCGATTGCTTTTGCAACAATGAACACGACAATTACTGAGCAAATAGATCCCACCACGATAGCCGATAAAATTTGCCACCAATATTTTTTCAACTTATCCACTTGCTTGTATAGTGGGATAGCGAATGCAATTGTTGCTGGTTCTAAGAAGAAACTAATCATTTTTCCGCCAGTATTATATTCTTCAAAAGTAAAGTTACCTACCTTTAGAAAGACAATCCCTAATACCATCGCTACAAATAATGGTGTAAATAAGAAGAATCCTTTTGAATGCTTGAATAATAACGTTCCGATCCCGTATGCGATTAATGAAACGACGATTCCGAAATATGGAGTCATTGTGCTTGCCATATTCATTACCTCCTAACAATATATAAATGCAATGGTTACGCAACCTTTCCGTGCTTGCGTCCTTTATTTACTACTTTCAATTCTTTTGTATCTTCTGTTTCTTTTTCATCTTTTCCTAAAATAAATTGTGCAAATAATCCTGTTACAGCTAGTAAAATAACTGTTGCTACAACAATTACAGTTAAAATTTGTACAAAATATTGTCCCATTACACCAAGAGAATTAATAACTGAAATACCTGATGGGACGAAAAGGAATCCGATAATACCTGTTAAAGCTGTTCCAAGTGATTCAACTTGCTCCAATTTAATAACTTTTAAACATAATAGACTAAATAAAATAACTAACCCGATTACCGATGAAGGCATCGGAATTGGTAAATGTGTTGCAATAATATTAGAAATTAACATAATAGCTGAGAATATGAATGCTTGTGATAAGAAACTGTATACTTTTTTCGTGCTCATTTTGGCCACCTCTTTCGATTTGGTACCTTTATTGTATAAGATGTAAGTAACGAGGTAAGCGTTTACATAACAGAACGTCAAATATACAGAATCAGTTACAAATATAAAAGGATGAAATACAAAAGCTGCTTCTTAAATACGAAGCAGCTTCTTGAGTTCTTTGGCATATGTACGGCTAACAGGTACTTTCGATCCTTCTTTCATGATTAAATTATAAGTAGAATTGAACCATGGCTGAATTTCAGTAATATGATTAATATTTGCAATAAAGCTACGATGGACGCGCATGAAGTTTGCTTGTGGTAACTTCTTCTCTAAAATTACAAGTGTATCATGTGTTACATATGTTTCCCTCATTGTTTTTACTGTTACTTTCCCATCTACAAGCCCTACATATATAATATCTTCAATATTCACAAGTACGATTGATTCTTCAATTGGTAATGCTAATTTATGCATCTCTGCTGTTACATCTGTCCCCTTTATTTCGTGCTTCGTTTCTATTTGCGCTTGTTTTTGTTTTTTATACTTCTTTAATGTTTGCACAATACGCTCTTCATCAAATGGTTTTAAAATGTAGTCTAACGCATCTACTTCAAATGCTTGCAACGCATATTGATCATAGGCAGTAGCAAATACAATTGCAGGTGGATTTTTCATCTTCTTTAATATATTCGCGATTTCAAATCCGTTATCATCAGATAATTGAATATCTAAAAATACAATATCTGGTCTACATTGCATTAGTTCTTCTAATGCGTCTTCCACACAATCAGCCTCACCAACTATCTCAACTTCTTTCGTTCTCTCTAATAAATACTTTAGTTCATCACGTGCTAACATTTCATCGTCAACTACTAATACTTTTAACACCTGGCTCTTCCTCCCCTACTTTTTTTGGAATAATAAAGGTAATCTCCGTCCCTTTATTTAATTCACTTTCGATATGAAGCATCGTTTCTTTCCCAAATAACCCAATAAGACGTTCATTAATATTATATAAAGCTGTTCCAGTCCCTTTCTTTGACGAAACTACCATCTTTCCTAATTGTTCTAAACGTTCTTCCTCAATTCCCTGTCCATTATCTTTTACTTCAAAGTGAACCATACCCTCTTTTTCAAAAACATGCACTTCCACTTCACACACTGGTTGCTTCTTCGGAAAAGCATGTCGCAATGCATTTTCAACCAATAGTTGAAGAACAAATGGTGGTACTAAAGTTGTCTTTAGCTCATCCTCAATATACATCTTTACCTCATACTTATTTGGGAACCTTGCTTGTTCTAGTGATAAGTATGCCTGTACATGGTTTAATTCTTGTTCCAGTGGAATCAATAACTGACGTGCTCCTTGCAAATTACAACGGAAATACACGCTAAGCTGTAATAATAACTTCCTTGCTTTTTCTACATCTGTTCGGCATAAAGCTGATACTGTATTAATCGCATTAAATAAAAAGTGCGGGTTAATTTGCGCTTGTAATGCTTTTATCTCCGCATCTTGAAGTAATTTACTTTGCAACTCAGCTTCTCCTAACTCTAACTGCGTGGAGAATATTTTTGCTAACCCTTCTGCTAATTCTTCTTCAACGCGACTTAACTGGTTAGAATTTTTGAAATACAGTTTTAATGTCCCTATCGTATTTCCATGTGAAGTTAGTGGAATAACAATAGCGGCTTGTAAGGGACAGCCTTCATGTTGGCAATTAATAACCTCACGTGATTTCGCCTTCATTATTTGCCCTGTATGTAAAACTTCTTTTGATAAACCAGTTATTAAACTATGTGAAGGAATATGGTGATCTGATGCTAATCCAACGTGCGCTAATATTTTCTCTGTATCTGTTAAAGATACCGCATCTGTTCCTGTAAAGCGGTGAATAATTTGTGCCACATGCTTACACGATTCTTCTGTTAAGCCTTGACGAAAATACGGTAACGTTTTATCAGCAATACGCAATACTTTATGAGTCTGAAGTGCTTTTGCATTCTCCTCCTGACGCAAAATAGCTTGTATCATAGAAAGTAAAATAAAACTTCCAAAACTATTTACAAGAATCATCGGTATCGCTATTGTTTTCACAACGCTAATTCCATCCTCTATAATTAATAAAATCATAAGCATTTCTAAAGATACGATAAAAACACTTAAAACTGCTGAAAACTTAGGAGTAATTGTACGATTATATTTTTTGAAAATATATCCGATATAACCAGTTATAATCCCCGCTAAAATAGAAGAGATTGCGCAGCTTAGCGCTGTCGTACCACCAAGCATATAACGATGAATACCAGCAATAAACCCTACTCCAACCCCTACGATAGGGCCACCAAGTAAGCCACTAATACCAACACCCATAATACGCGTATTCGCAATTGTACTTGACGAAGAAACACCTTGTAACCAATTTTCATTCATAATCGTATTTCCTGCTATTTCAATCCCAGTGTAATTGCTTACAATTGTAAATACTGAAAAAATACAAATAAGCTTAAGCTTATCTACATAACCATCCTGTTTATGAAGGAGGCGCCTGAAAGTTTTGATATGAGAGAGTAAAAATCCTAAAATAACTATAAGTCCGACTCGTTCAATCATCATGAGTACTAAATTTAGCATCTTTGATTCATTCCTTTTTATTTAGTTAGTTTTATTATGGGAAAATAATGAAGCCGACGTCAAGAAGAACGAAATGTTTTTTGAAATATTTCACACATAATAACTTCCTCTTTATTTGACAATCCAATAGAAGAGTGCTAAAAATAAAGTAATATAATACAGTCCTTTAACCCAACCCTGTGAGGTTGAGAAGGAAGCCGGAATACAATATACGTATGTTCTTTTTTGGGGATACGTATGCTTTTTTGGCCTTCTCATCATATCAGGTGAGAAGGCCTTTTGTTATTCTTCCATAGCGACTGTAGAAAATAAGGAGGAGTAATAATGAACGTCACTACTGATGTACAACAAACAACAGAGGAGACGAAAGCGAAAAGGTATAAAACATTATTTGGTTCTGCGCTAGGATATGCAGCAGAAGGTTTAGATATGTTGCTATTATCTTTCGTACTTGTCTATATTTTAAAAGAGTTTCACTTAAGTCCTGTTGAAGGTGGAAACTTAACATTAGCTACCACAATAGGGATGTTAATTGGTTCTTATTTATTTGGATTTATTGCTGATTTATTTGGCCGTATTCGTACAATGGCCTTCACAATCTTACTGTTTTCACTAGCAACCGCACTCATTTATTTCGCAACAGACTACTGGCAATTATTAATTCTTCGCTTTTTAGTTGGAATGGGAGTTGGTGGTGAATTCGGAATCGGAATGGCCATTGTAACAGAAACATGGTCTAAAGAAATGCGCGCTAAAGCGACATCTGTTGTTGCACTTGGATGGCAATTTGGTGTACTGATTGCTTCACTCCTTCCAGCATTTATTGTCCCACACTTTGGATGGAGAGCCGTTTTCTTATTTGGATTAATTCCAGCTTTACTAGCTGTCTATGTCCGTAAAAGTTTAAGTGAACCGAAAATATGGGAGCAAAAACAACGCTACAAAAAGGAACTATTGCAAAAAGAAGCTACAGGTAAATTAACAACTACTGAAGCAGAACAACTAAAACATATAAAAAAATTCCCACTTCGAAAATTATTTGCCAATAAAAAAGTAACAATCACAACAATCGGTCTTATTATTATGTCGTTTATCCAGAACTTCGGATATTACGGCATCTTCACATGGATGCCAACTATTTTAGCAAATAAATATAACTATACATTAGCAAAAGCGAGTGGCTGGATGTTCATTTCTACCATCGGTATGCTAATTGGAATTGCAATCTTTGGTATTCTGGCTGATAAAATTGGTCGTCGTAAAACTTTTGCAATTTATTATATTGGTGGTACAGTATACTGTCTCATTTACTTCTTCTTATTCACAGATTCAACATTATTATTATGGGGAAGTGCATTGCTTGGATTCTTTGCAAATGGAATGATGGGAGGGTTTGGGGCAATTTTAGCTGAAAACTACCCTGCTGAAGCTCGCTCTACCGCAGAAAACTTTATTTTCGGTACAGGACGTGGGTTAGCTGGATTTGGGCCTGTTATTATCGGCTTACTCGCTACAGGCGGCAACCTGCTTGGAGCATTGTCCTTGATTTTTATCATCTACCCAATCGGGTTAATTACAATGCTAATATGTGTACCAGAAACAAAGGGAAAAGTATTAGATTAAACGTAAAAGAGGAAGCATNNATGCTTCCTCTTTTACGTTTTTATTTATTTTGATTTACTAGCCTTCTGAAATAAGAATGCAGTTTTATCTTCTTCTTTTACAATACCTTGTTTTAATGCTAATTCTCCCGCAACTTTAGGCGCTAACCATAGCATTGGGAATAATAAAATTGATACCGGAACTGCCGTCACTACGATAAACGATTGTAGCGCATTAATACTTCCTTCACCCATATATAAAAGAATTGCTGCAACTGCTCCCATAATAAGCGACCAAAAAATTCGCAAACTAATTCTAGGATCTCCGTCTCCAGTCACTGCCATTGAAATGGAATACGCCATTGAATCTCCTGTTGTCACTACAAATAAAATTGTTAATAAAAGAAATGCTGGTCCAATAATATTAGAAAGTGGCAATTGCCCTGTAATTGCAATCATAGCTGCCGGCATACCAGATTCACTTAATGCGTCCGAGATAGAACCAGGATTCATTAACTCATAAAACACACCTGATCCACCTAATATAGTAAACCAAAACGTTGTAATAATAGGTGCGATAATTCCAATTGCAACGATGATTTCTCGAATCGTTCTCCCTCTTGAAATTCGACTCACTAAAATTGCCATCATTGGTCCGTATCCAATAAACCATCCCCAGAAAAAGATTGTCCAAGATCCTAACCAACTTGTATCACCACGGTATGTGCTCATCGGTATAAACTCACTTACATAAAATCCAAACGAAGAAACAAACGAATCAATAATAAATCCACCTGGCCCAAATAGTAATATGAATGCCATTAACAAAATTGCTAATCTAACATTTAAATTACTTATAATTTGAATCCCTTTATCAATACCTGTTACTGCCGATATGGTAGACACGGCCACTACACAAACAATAATTGCCAATTGACTAGTAAACACATCAGAAATTCCAAATAATTCTTGTAACCCATAACTTGCTTGTAAACCTAAAAATCCAATGGGGCCAATTGTACCTGCAGCTACTGCAATAATTGCAGCTGCATCAATTATCGTTCCAAGCAGGCTCTTTCTTAATTTTTCCCCAAAAATAGGATATAAAAGCGTTCGAGGTTTTAGCGGCATACCTTTATGATAATGTCCATACATCATAACTACCGCACTAATTGTACCTAAAATCGTCCATGCTAAAAATCCCCAATGCATATAACTTTGTGCTAAAGCAGGCATGACTGCTTCTTTCGTTCCAGCAGATATACCATCATGTATTGGTGGCACCGTCATCAAATGGTACATTGGCTCTGCTGCTGCCCAAAAAACGCCACCTCCGGCAAGTAATGTAGACATAATAATAGCAAGCCATTTTGCCGTACTAATCTCAGGTTTTTCTAATCCCCCAAGTTTAACTCTCCCATATTTGGAGAACGCCATACACATCGCAACAATAAATGTACCTAATAATAAAACTTGCCAGAAGGCACCAAAATATTTAATTGAAAAAGCGAAACTGTTATTAATCGCACTCTCTACATAATCCTTGTTCAAAAAAACTGCAATTACAAATAATAAAAGTGAACCACCGCTAATAATAAATACAGGCCAATCAGTTTTTCGACTCTTCATCCTCATTTACACTTCCTCCTTCCTCAGCAATCTAAAAAAACAACTTTATTATGTTTTATTGTTTAAACCCAAAACAAAATAATTATATATGCATAACATTTTATCGACTTCCCACATACTTATGTTGTCCCTAAAAATATGCCAAATCCCTTATTAAAAAGAAAAAATCTCTTTCTCTTACATAAAAAAGCAAAACAAAAGACCTTATATTTCTATAAGGTCTTCGAAACAGAAATTTGATTATAACATAAGGAACTCCTTGGTTCAAAAATCCTCTTCCAAAAATAACCGAGAGTAAAGGCTTCCATTTGCTACATAACAGTAATTAAAAAAATTATATTTTGCAGAAAAAAACTGCACTAAATATTATTTATGAAAGAAATTTGGCTTCAAAATTTCATTCGGATACGGTTTGTGATAAATATGAGTGGTAGCTGGAGATAATGGTGGAATAAGCCACACCCAATTACCTGTTACAACACGACCACAAGCAGCTTCTTGCTTCTCAAATTGCTGAAATTGTTGTGCAGCAGTATGATGATCAACAATACTAACTCCTTGTTTTTTAAAAGAGTGTAGTACGGCAATATTCAACTCAATTAGCGCCTTATCCTTCCATAACGTACCGTTTCTCGATGTATCTAAATCCATCATCTCCGCAACAGCCGGAAGTAAATTATAACGATCATGATCCGCTAAGTTGCGCGCCCCAATTTCTGTTCCCATATACCATCCATTGAACGGAGCAGCTGTATAAGAAATACCGCCAATTTCTAAGCACATATCCGAGATCATTGGAACCCCATACCATTTTGCTCCAAGTGATGAAATAGGGTATTCTGGGTGTTCAATTGGCACTTCTTTTACTTCTTTCCTCGGAATTTCTTTATATGTAGGCGCCTTCCCGTTTATAGAAAACACAAGTGGCAATACATCGAAATTCGTACCTTCTCCTTGCCAGCCAAGCTCCTGACAAAAGTCCGTAAATGTAGCGGAATGAGAGTCACCGATCACTCCCATTTCTGTTTTATATCCTGCATATCGAATCAATTGGTGATTATAAATTCGTATATTATTTTCCTCACCTTGATATTGCTTAAAAATCGTAATGGTTGGTTTAACTTTCCCGTCGTTCGTTGCATATTTAATATGATGAATTAATGCATTATATACACCCTCTTCATCATTTACTTCGCGCGCATCTAATATGTGCATCTTACTCCAAAATAGTCTTCCAATACATCTATTACTGTTACGCCATGCCATTCGTGAACCATGAACAAGTTCTTCAAATGTATGCTCATATGTCCCTGTCTTCTCTACCTCAATTTGAATTTCTTTTATACGTTCTTCTATCAATTGTTCTTTATGAAGCTCTTTATAACAAATCGTAATAAAATTACTTGCTTCCTCTATTAATTGTTTCGTTTCACTCATAAACAATCTCCTTCTATTTCAACAAAACCCTGATACTTTACAGTATAAGCAAAAAGGATAGGAGTCACAAATGAAAGCGAGAGTGTTACTTTTATTGTAATATTTTTCAGAAAATTAACAAACTTACTATTGACTTCCATAGAAAATGAGTGTATTTTTGACTCAGGTAAAGTATTTTTACCTAGACCAACTTTTGAATAGAAAGGAGGGAATGTTATGTCTTCATTTCAATTGCCAAAGCTTTCATATGACTATGATGAACTAGAGCCACATATCGATAGCAATACACTTTCCATTCATCATGGAAAGCACCATGCGACATACGTAAACAATTTAAATGCTACTTTAGAAAATTATACTGAATTACATAATAAATCTTTAGAAGAATTGCTATGTAATTTAGATGCTTTACCGAAGGAAATTGTTACAGCTGTACGAAATAACGGTGGTGGTCACTATTGTCATAGTCTTTTTTGGGAAGTGATGAGCCCACGAGGTGGCGGTGAGCCTAATGGAGACGTTGCAAAAGTAATTGATTATTATTTCAATACCTTTGACAACTTAAAAGATCAACTTTCCAAAGCAGCTATTAGTCGTTTTGGAAGTGGCTATGGATGGCTTGTTCTTGACGGTGAGGAACTCTCTGTTATGAGTACACCAAATCAAGATACGCCTTTGCAAGAAGGAAAAATCCCCTTACTCGTAATTGATGTATGGGAACATGCTTATTATTTAAAGTATCAAAATCGGCGCCCCGAGTTTGTTACCAACTGGTGGCATACAGTAAACTGGGACCAAGTAAACGAGAAGTATTTACAAGCAATTCAATCGCAAAAACATTAGTCGTACGTATAAGGTAAATTTGGTAATGTAAAATCAGTATTGTCGAAATCCTCCAGAATCCCCCGGATTGCCACCGGGGGATTTATGATTACTTCATTGTATTTATATAATGTTTTAAAACATTTTTTATTTCTATTTTCAGCTCTCGGAACAAAAATCCAAATTCACGAGCCTTTCCATTATGTAACGTACAGTTAGTTACCTCATTATAAGGAGCTATATTTTCCCCAGCTTCCTGGATAAGTGCTTTTATTCCCGTCTTCTCTTCTATGAAATGAATAATTTCTTCCGTAGAAACTACCCCGTTACTACAGGCGTTAATTGGTCCTTTCACATTTTCCATTCCGCACCAAGCTAGAAACTCTCCTGCCTCTTTTTCATGTATAAATGACAAATTTCCATCTACATGATCCACAACGATAGGGTTTTGGTTCACAACACATTCAACGTAAAATTGTAACCTTTTCGTATAATCATTTTCTCCAATAACAACTGGAAAACGCACTGCAACGACTGGGAATGTTGCATATTGAAATAAAACCGCTTCGGCTAATCGCTTTCCTTCACTATAATTAAAATCATTCCTATCTCCATATGTAATTGCATATTCGTATGGATTAAAGTCCTCTTCTAACAAGCTTAATGCAGGTTCATAGACAGCCATTGAAGATGTCATAATATACTTCTTCGTTTTTCCTTTCAAAACTTCACATACCATTTTCGCTGCATTTGAACTATAGCATAAATTATCGTATACAATATCATAACTTTTTCCTTCTAGACGCTCTTCTAGTAGTTTTCCATCTTCTCTATCGACAATTATTCTTTTTACTGCGTTACCAAAAGAATCTTCAGTAACTCCCCTCGTGGCAATTGTTACATCGTGTCCAGCTTGCAAAAGGTACTCTACTAAATGTTTACCAAAAAATCTTGTTCCTCCTAGCACCAACACTTTCTTCAATTTCATCATCCCCATTTTTGCAATTTATAAAATACTACTTCTTTTATTATAAAAGGCTACTATAAAAAAAGCATGAAATCAGTTTAACGATTCCATGCTTTTATGCAGATAATATATTAACGGACTCTATATTTAAAAATACAATAACAAAAGTACAAAATAGAAATTACTGATACATAAACCCATAGTTCATATACAAATCCCTCTCCCCACACTCCCATAAAATAAAATAGTGAAGGTAAAGTCAATGTTACCCATGATTGTACGAAGGCGATTCGTCCGAGATATTGATTAATATTCTTTTTTTGTGTATTTAGCACAAAGAATAAGTACCAAAGTAATGCCCACATAAACCATGTTAACGCATTAACAACATCATGAAATTGAACAAATGAAACAACCATATAGAATAAGGCTATAATTGCTACCCAAATACAAAACCATCCTAGACCACTACTATCCATTCCCTTTATAAAAGTAACACCTACATATAAATAGGTTAATCCAAATAAGAAAGTAGCCGCATATGAATACACTGTCCAATTGCTTTGGTCAGAAATCATGATCAAATAAAACGGAATAATAATTTGTAGTGCACCCACAAATAAATTAAAAACACCCGCACTTTTCATCTCTGCTTTCCCTAATATAACAAGACTATTTAAAAATAAAGCTGCCCCTGAAAGTAATAATCCTACATAACCCATATATACTCGTGTGAAAATCTTTACCTTTCACACTTTTAACCTCCCCACACTATAAAGTGATACTTATATTATTTTTCTTCCCATTTAAAACTACATACATAATTTTTCATCTGTATAAGTCAGACCTCCTACCTTAAAAAGGAGCGAACTTAAAACGCTTTCAATAATAAATAATCCTATCAAAACATGAACTAGGATTCCTTGATTATAAACGGACTCTAGCGATGATACAAGTGTTGGAATACATTTCAATAATACGCTTTCAATTTCCATAAAAAATGAATAAAATAATACATTCCTCTATCTCATTCTACTACCTTCTAGCATAAGATATTGTAAAATCCTATCATTTTAAGAAAGGTTTGATATTTATGCCTCTTCATTATCCAAATCATTCTGTTTTTCACTCTACAGGTGTATTAACAAGAGAACCTGCAACTATTTCAGCGGTCATAAACATTGTAAATTTAGATGCATATTACGCTCACTATGTAAATATAGAAGTGTGGGATTGGTCTAATTATTCTAATCCTGTAAAGTTACCTGTATTAATTGGTGAAAATGCAGAAGTAGAATTCCCATATGTTTTACAAGGCAATCATCTCGCAGTCTTTTATGCTAATTTAGATGAAACTATTGATTTGTATGAAATACGTATTTCTTATCCCGCTCACTCCAATATTATTGCAAATTGTTTCGGACGAAGTCTCCCACCATATACAAGTCAAGAGGGAAACACAGTATATCACAAACAACTTGTTCGAATTCATTAATTCCTCCTATTATGTAATAGGTGGTGGTCCGTAATACATTCTTTCTTATGAGAAAATTGTATTACGGACCTAAAACGCGATAGTAACCCTTAACAGTTTTTGATTGTTTCAAATCCTCAATTTTGTATAAGGAATAGGCTTGAATCAAAACCTTTAATTTCTTTTAATAAATTTACATATGCTCGCTGAAATTGCTCTTGTGTTGCTGGCTGATCATAAAATAAAACTTTAATCAGTTGGGGTTTTACAGGCAGTTGATCCCTCATCTATATCCTTTCCGATAATTTTCCTTATTTATAACAATACCTTTGTAGCACTTTTCAATCTTTATTCACTTACCACTAGGCTATATTAAATACACTTTCGTTCTAAGACGAGAAATAGAGCGCATACTTAATAATCAATACCTTTACTAATATTGAAAGTATCGATTCCTACACGTGTTGCCAGTCAAATATTCCTATAAAACAGGGAACGTTCTTTTCTAGGTTAGGTAATAAACTTAATAAAAAATGAATATAAAAAATGACCTCTTGCTTTTAAGCAAAGGTCATTTTTTTATTCATCATTAAACTTCTAAATAGCCATTTTTATTATTTGATTGCCATTTCCAAGAATCTGCACACATCTCTTCTAATCCGCGTGTTGCCTCCCAGCCTAATTCACGCTTTGCTTTCGATGCATCAGCAAAACATACTGCCACATCACCTGGGCGACGCTCTGTGATTTTATAAGGAACTTTCTTGCCCGAAACTTTTTCAAATGCTTCAACCATCTCTAGTACACTATAGCCCATGCCTGTGCCCAGGTTATAAGCATCTACTCCTGTTGTACTCATTACTTTCTCAAGCGCCTTTACGTGACCATTTGCTAAGTCCACAACATGGATGTAATCACGGACTCCTGTTCCATCTTTCGTTGGATAGTCATTTCCGAATACACTTAATTCTTTTAACTTACCTACTGCTACTTGCGTTACATATGGCATTAAGTTATTTGGGATTCCATTTGGATCTTCTCCGATACGCCCACTTTCGTGTGCACCAAATGGATTGAAATAGCGAAGTAATGCGATACCCCATTCTGCATCTGCAAATGCTACATCACGCATAATTTGCTCAATCATTAATTTCGTTTGACCATATGGATTTGTTGCACTTAATGGAAACTCCTCCGTAATCGGTGACGTTTCCGGGATACCATATACAGTTGCAGATGAACTAAAGATCATCTTCTTTACATTATGTTTCTGCATTACTTCACATAGCACTAACGTGCTTGTAATGTTGTTATGATAATATGTTAATGGAATCGCTACTGACTCCCCTACAGCTTTAAATCCTGCAAAGTGAATAACTGCTTCAATTACATTTTCTTCAAAAATTGCGTCAAGCGCTTCGCGATTTAAAACATCTTCTTTATAAAACTTAAATTGTTTTCCTGTTATTTCTTTCACTCGATTTATGGATTCTACCGAGCTATTCGAAAGATTATCCACTACTATAACTTCGTAACCGCTATTTAGTAATTCTACACATGTATGACTACCAATATATCCTGCTCCACCTGTTACAAGTATTGCCATAATTATAGTCCTCCATATTTCATTCATTATAAACTTCTCAAAGTATATCACATATTTCTTATCCTATGTTTAACATGCGAACACAGAAACTTACATTTTATCCCATAATAATTTTATAACATATACGATTCTAATCAGGTAATAAAAAAACGCCACATANNTATGTGGCGTTTTTTTATTAAATTACGTAACAATATACACTTAGAAAATGCGCAAGACTACCTAATAATACAAAAACATGAAAAATTTCATGATGTCCCATATATTTAAACTCTAGCCATTTTGGCTTTGTGCCATAAATAAATCCACCAATTGTATAAAAAATGCCCCCAAGTACTAAGAAAACAATACCTCCTGTACTTAAATTCTCAGCTAACGGTGCAAAGAACAAAACAATTAACCAACCCATCGTAATATAAATTGCTGTCGATAACCATCTTGGACAATTAAACCAAAACATTTTAAACACAATACCACAAATCGCAGTTGCATAGACTAAACAAAATAATAGCAAACCACTTGCTGAATTTAATGTAATTAAGCAAAAGGGTGCATATGTACCTGCAATTAATATAAAAATCATAGAATGATCTAGCTTCCTAAAGAAGTAAATAACACGTTCATTGGCCACAACACTATGATACACAGCTGACGCCGCATAAAGGACCATCATTCCAATACCAAACAAAATAACAGCTGTAATTGCAGCAAATGATGGCATCTTAATAGAAACTTTCACAAGCATAGCTACTAAGGCAATAAATGATAAGATCGCTCCACCTAAGTGAGTAAATGCGTTAACTGGTTCCCTTACATAAGTATTCATAATAACACCCCTCATATAATTACATGTAGTTTTGATAACTACATGTAATTATATACACATTTCTTTTTAAGGTCAACATTTACAATTCATTTGTTTCGTAATACCATATTTAAAGATATATTAAACATTAAGTTCCACTAAGTTATAAAAGTGAGGGATTCTACGTGGAAAATATAAATGAATTACTTGAGACATTACATTTAGAAAAAAATATTAAACTTGAGGATATTCCAAATGTTGACTTATATGTAGACCAAGTTGTCCAACTATTTGAGAATACTTATGCAGATACAACGAGAACTGATGATGAAAAAGTATTAACAAAAACGATGATTAATAATTACGCAAAAGGGAAACTATTCATCCCTATCAAAAATAAAAAGTATTCAAAAGAGCATATGATTTTAATTAGCCTGATTTACCAATTAAAGGGAGCTCTCTCCATTAACGACATAAAAAGTTCATTAGAAAATATAAATGACTCCTTATTAAACGATGATTCATTTGAATTAAATGCGTTATATAAAAATTATCTTGCTCTTACTGCAAGCAATGTCGAAAACTTTAAACAAGACGTAAATAAACGTGTTACAGAAGTAAATAAGATTTCTTCCTTAGAAGGTACAAAGCTAGAAAAATTTCTACTATTAACATCCTTCGTGACTATGAGTAATATGTATAGACGTTTAGCAGAGCAACTAGTTGATGATTTGAAAAAATCATAAATAAAAAACTATCCACCTATTAAAGTGGATAGTTTTTTATTTACTTAATTGCCTCATGAACTTTTAATTGTTTCCCTTTAATCGTTGTAGTCTTCATGACTTTCAAGACAAGTGGTCCTTTTCCATTTAATATTTCAACGTAAGAAACGTTATCTTGTATCGTAATAATGCCTATATCTTCTGCTGTAACACCTTTAATTTTAGCAATTGTACCGACGAAATCTACCGCTCTAATTTTCTTTTTCTTCCCGCCATTAAAGTACAGCTTCATAATGCCTTTGTTTATGTCCGCATTTTTATCTTTCTTAATAATTGGTTTAGCATGTATCTTTTCTTCAAATGCAGCTTTCTCTTTCATAACTTCTTCTTTTGAAGGTCCAATTGCCTTTGGAATTTCAAAACCAATATAATCCTCAATCTCTTCTAAAAATCTATTTTCATATGGTGTTATAAATGTAATAGCTTTTCCACTATTTCCAGCTCGTCCCGTTCTTCCAGTACGATGTACATAGCTTTCTTTTTCAAGTGGAATATCATAATTAATAACATGTGTAATATTATCAATATCAATTCCTCTCGCAGCTACGTCTGTTGCTACTAAATAACGGAATTTTCCTTTTCTAAAGTCATCCATGACTTCAAAACGATCTTCTTGTACCATACCACCATGTATTTTGTCACAAGGATAATTAGCTCGTTTTAGCTGTCTATATACATGATCTACATTTTCTTGTGTACGGCAGAAAATAATACAACTATCAGGATTCTCAATCATTGTTACATCTTTAAGTAGTGAAAACTTCTCGTCTTCTATCGCCTCAAAAAGAGTATGTTCAATTTTATCCGTTGTAATCCCAGCTGCTTTAATTTCAATATGAGTTGGTGAATTCATATATGTACGAGACAATTTTTCAACATCTTCTGGAAGTGTTGCTGAAAATAACATTGTCATTCTTTTTGTAGGTAATTCATCAATAATTGCCTCTACTTGATCGATAAAGCCCATATTTAGCATCTCATCTGCTTCATCAATAACTAAATACTTCAAACACTCTAAAGAAAGGGTACCCTTCTCAATATGATCCAATACACGACCAGGAGTCCCAACTACAATGTGTGTCTTTTGCTTTAATTCTAATTTTTGACGTGCAAATGGAGATTTCCCATAAACTGCCGCAGCCTTAATCCTTTTGAATCGACCTATATTTGTAATATCTTCTTTTACCTGCACCGCAAGCTCTCTCGTTGGTGTTAAAACTAATGCTTGTGGTTTATTCTCTTCCCACTCCACCATTTCACAAAGTGGAATACCAAATGAAGCTGTTTTTCCACTTCCAGTCTGAGACTTCACAACAAGATCCTTCTTTTGTAATGCGACTGGAATAACCTCACCTTGTACTTCTGTTGGATGATCATATCCTAACCCAGTAAGTGCCCTTACAATTTCCTTACTTAATTTATAATCAGAAAAACTTTTTTTACTCATATATTAACCTCATTTTATTATGTATTATTTTCTTTTTTATCTTTTGTATACGTTACTATTACCCTACTTATTATACTTGAAACCTTACATAAAAAGGTGGTTCATACCAGATTCCTCTTTTTATATAGAAATAAACCTTATCATTTCATATATTGTTCAACTAATTGATAACATCTTTTTCTCGTATTGTTAGCATTGACTCTTTCATGGTACCCTCCATCCCACTCCAAAAAAATAAAAAGAATACATACAACCTTATATAATTATCTCAATTTTTCAATCTTTACCATAAACGAACAATATAAATAAAAATACATTTTAAATTCGTTTTTAACGTTATTTTTCAGATGTAACATCTAGTTTTTCAAAAAATGTTAAGAAATCCTTTGACTTCTTAATAAAAATAATGTAAATTATCCTATGGACGAACATTTTTGATTAATAAAAATAAAATATTCGTATTTTAGGGGTGTAAATGATGGAAAACGTATTCGACTATGAAGATATTCAATTAATTCCTGCAAAATGTATTGTAAATAGCCGCTCTGAATGTGATACAACTGTCACTTTAGGAAAACATAAATTTAAATTACCTGTCGTGCCTGCAAATATGCAAACGATTATTGATGAAAGAATCGCAACTTATTTAGCTGAAAACCATTACTTCTATATCATGCATCGTTTCCAACCAGAGAAACGAATCTCATTCATTAGAGATATGCAATCACGTGGATTAATCGCTTCTATCAGCGTTGGTGTAAAAGAGGACGAATATGAATTCGTACAACAATTAGCTGCTGAGCAAATTACACCTGAATATATCACGATTGATATCGCACACGGTCATTCTAATGCTGTGATCAACATGATTCAACATATAAAAAAGCATTTACCAGAGAGCTTCGTTATCGCTGGAAACGTTGGAACTCCAGAAGCGGTAAGAGAATTAGAAAATGCTGGTGCTGATGCAACAAAAGTTGGTATTGGACCTGGTAAAGTTTGTATTACTAAAATTAAAACAGGCTTCGGAACTGGTGGTTGGCAGCTAGCTGCACTTCGCTGGTGTGCAAAAGCTGCAAGTAAGCCAATTATCGCTGATGGTGGTATTCGTACACACGGCGACGTAGCTAAATCTATTCGATTTGGGGCAACTATGGTCATGATCGGTTCTCTATTCGCTGGTCACGAAGAGTCTCCAGGGGAAACAATCGAAAGAGATGGCAAACTTTATAAAGAATACTTCGGTTCTGCTTCTGAATTCCAAAAGGGTGAGAAGAAAAACGTTGAAGGTAAGAAAATGTTCGTTGAGCATAAAGGTTCTTTAGAAGATACGTTAATCGAAATGGAACAAGATCTTCAATCTTCTATCTCTTACGCTGGCGGAACAAAATTAGATGCTATTCGTACTGTAGATTATGTTGTCGTGAAAAACTCGATTTTCAACGGCGATAAAGTATATTAATTCTTAAATTTAAAAAGAAGGACAAGCATAAAAGTGCTTGTCCTTCTTTTTAATATATAAAAACATAAAATATTTTTATTTTACTGAATTTTCTAGTATCATGTTTTTAAATAGTCTTAATGAGGAGGAGATAGACTTGAAAAATGTAATGGAAAATCGCCTTAATCGCGCAGAGGTGCCTGCTGAACTAACATGGGATTTATCCGATTTGTATAATTCTGATGCCGAATGGCATACCGCATTAAACGTATTAGAAAATGATATACAGAAACTTGATACATTTAAAGGACGTTTACATACCAACTCCACAACTTTATTAAATTGCCTACTTTTAGAAGAAGAGCTTTTAATGAAGTTAACAAAACTGTATTCATATGCAAATTTAAAAGAATCTACTGATCGTACAAATCCAGTTATTCAAGCGAACTCTTCCAAAATTTCTGCTTTATGGACGAAAGTACATACTGCACTATCCTTTATCCATAATGAAATTCTCTCACTTGAAGAAGGAACAATTGAAAAATATTTAACTGACGAAACAAAACTTGAACCTTTCCGTAAGTCGTTACTAGAGATACTCAAAAAAAGGCAGCACACTCTCTCTCCTGAAACAGAAGAAGCACTTGCTGCACTTGGCGAAGTTCATAGTTCTCCATACAAAATTTACGGCATGACTAAATTGGCCGATATGGATTTCACTTCTATACAAGACGAACAAGGAAACGAACTCCCTGTTTCATTCTCATTATTTGAAAGCAAATATGAATTTTCTCCAAGCACATATATACGTCGAAAAGCATATTCATCATTTGTTTCCACACTAAAACAATATAAAAATACAATTGCCACAACATATGCTACTGAAGTTAAAAAACAAGTAACACTTTCTCGTTTACGTAAATATGAATCCGTTACCCATATGCTATTAGAACCACAAAGAGTTCCACTTGAAATGTATAACAACCAACTTGATATTATTTATAAAGAATTAGCACCTCATATGCGCCGTTTTGCAGATTTAAAAAAGAAAGTATTAGGACTCGATCAAATGCTTTTCTGCGACTTACATGCACCTTTAGATCCCGAATTTAATCCAGCTATTACTTATGAAGAAGCAGGCACGCTTATTCAAGATTCTTTAAAAGTATTAGGCGATGAATATAGTTCAATAATCCAAAAAGGATTCAAAGAAAGATGGGTAGATCTTGCAGATAACGTAGGCAAATCAACCGGGGCATTTTGCTCAAGTCCATACGGCTCTCATCCCTATATTTTAATTACATGGCAAAATACGATGCGTGGATGCTTCACATTAGCACATGAATTTGGACATGCTGGTCATTTCTATTTAGCAAATAAAAACCAACGTATCATGAACGTACGCCCATCTATGTACTTTGTTGAAGCACCATCAACTATGAATGAATTACTATTAGCTCAGCATTTACTAGCGACTACTGACGATAAGAGAATGCGCAGATGGGTCATTCTACAACTACTCGGCACATATTATCACAACTTTGTTACTCATTTACTTGAGGGTGAATATCAACGTAGGGTATATGCTCTAGCAGAAGAAGGACAGGCCCTTACAGCTACAACTTTAACTGAAATTAAAACAAATGTCCTTTCGACATTCTGGGGAGATTCTGTAGAAATCGATGAAGGTGCGGGCTTAACTTGGATGCGTCAGCCTCATTATTATATGGGTCTATATTCTTACACATATTCCGCAGGCCTCACTACAGCTACTGCAATAGCTCAAATGATTAAAGAGGAAGGACAACCTGCTATTGATCGCTGGTTAGATGTGCTTCGCGCTGGTGGTACAATGAAACCACTTGAACTAATGAAACATGCCGGAGTAGATATGTCAAAATCAGATGCAATCCGTAAAGCTGTTTCTTACGTTGGTTCATTAATTGATGAATTAGAGCATTCTTATCAAGAATAAAAAATAAGCCCTCGCTTTATGAGGGCTTATTTCATATTTACTTCCCAAACCTTTTACGATATCCACATTTCCTACAAAGCTCTTCAACCGCAACTCTTTTTGAAAATCCATCGACAATGTTTGTTGCTCTTTCACCTTCTATAATGTTAGAAAATGAATCATTATTAATATTTCCAAGGTTAATAATCCCTTCACCATCTAAACAACAAGGAATAACCGTCCCATTCGCTAAAATCCCTGCCTGATTACGAAGTCCATGACAGAATCCTTTCCCATCATCCTCTTCTTCATGTAATGCTGGCCACTGGAATTCATAGTCTTGATTAATAAAGACACGTTCTGCAATTTTTATACCTTTTCCTGGTGTAAGCTTCTCTTCAATCTGATAAGATAGATCAAATTCATTTTCAATTATGGATAATAACTCTCTATTTTTCTGGATTTCAGCATTTGTTTTATTATCCTGAGTTAAATTCCATAACCTTAACGATACAATTAAATCTGATTGACTTGTCGCTTCCCTAATGAAGGAAAGTATACTCCTTACATAGCCCTCTTTATCTTGCGAACCTGGGTGTCCATCAAAACTATGCAGTGAAAAATTCATTTGTCTTAACGCGGGCTTATTTAACAGCCTATGCCTTCTCTTATTAATTAACGTTCCGTTCGTTGTAATATTAACTTTAAACCCTTTTTCATGACTTAAGTCTAATAGCTGATCTATTTTCGGATGGAGCAACGGCTCACCCTTCACGTGCAAATAAATGTAGTCTGTGTGAGGTTTAATTTGGTCTAATCTTTTAGCAAAATCCTCTACAGAAATGAATTGCTTCTGCCTTTCCGTCGGCGGACAAAAGCTACACGCAAGATTACACACACTCGTAATCTCCAAGTAAAACTTCTTAAACTTCTTCACCTTTAATTCCTCACTTCTCTAACTACTTATACTTTTTCCTCTTCATATTACAGCATATTTTTATAGAAATAGAAACATACTTATTTTAGGAAATGTACATACCATCTAATAATGTTTAAAAGACCATCGGTAATTTTTGTCCAATGGTCTTTCCCACTATTAATTATCTTTAACCTCTTTTACATACTCCCATGTTTCACCTTGATCTTTTGATTGATAAAGTATACTACTATTACCATTGTAGTCTCCATCTGCTCCTTGCCCTACTAGCATGTTAAAAACTCCATCCTTCTCATAAGGCATATTAGGAAAATCAAACGGATTTATTGCCTGTCCACTTTCTAGTTTCACTTCATAATTTGTATAGCTCAACTTTTTAAAAGTTATACCCCCATCATCTGTACGGTATAACCTCCCTTCATTTCCAGAGGGTCTGGCTGCCCTTAAAAATCCGAGCTTTTCATTAAAAAAGATGATTCCTGATGCACTACCTACCGCTTCATTGAACGGGTCTTCATTTATAACTCCCCATGTTTCCCCTCCATCAATTGTCTTGCTTAGTGAATAAAAGGTGCTCCCTAATGCTTTATCTGTGACATCTAGTTTATAACCAACTTCTTTTGAAAAGTAAAATTGCTCATTATTATTAGTTAAATTCTTCTTTTTCTTTTTAGAACTACTTTCCTTACTCCAATTTGGGTCACCTAGTAAATTATATCTAGCAGGTACTACCTCTTTCTCTTTTCCAGGGATAAATATAGATACCGTATATCCAATTATTTCGGACTTTGCTTCTTCAAGCTTCTCTAATTTCCCATCTTTATTAATATTAATAATTCCTTCTCTGTTGTAACCCCAGTTCCTTTTCCCATAATAGACCAGCCCATACTTATCTTCATTCCACTTACTTACAGTTTGTTTAACTGGAATGGCTTGAACTGTTTTAATTAAAGGTTTTACTAATTTATCTTCATTATAATCAGCGTTAACATACCCATTTAATCCTACAAAAATATCTTTTGATTTATTTTTATTATAAGATATTAAGTAGCTTTCCTCTTTTCCAGCAGCATTTTTCCCATAAAGAAAAGTATCAAATGATGTAATTGTTCCATCTGATTTAAATTCCAAAGTAAAATCATCCGACATATATAACTTCTTTGGCAAAGTATATTTCTTATTTATATCTTCAAAAATGCCCTCTACACCATACTTATATATATTATCACGCTCAAGTTTAACTGATCTTTCGTTTTTTACGCTTTCTATAAACCATGCTAGTTTACCGCCATAATTCGTTGCACTTTTATAAATTTTTATCCCATAAAAAGACGTTATAAGGATAAGTATTAGAACAGAAATGTATTTCCATCCCTTTACATTTAATAATTTGGATGATTCGCGTTCCCTATTTTTCACAATTTTAATTGTAGTAAATATAATGATAAGTATTAGAAATGCTATAGATAATAACCAAATATAAATATTATTATTCATTCTCCCATACATACATAATAAAGCTAACTCATAACAAAAAATCCAGTATACGATTATTACTAATGGATTTTTTAGTAATGATGCCAATATTTTTTTCATATCTTCCTTAAATATGTTAATCCCCCCTAAGTACATCTAATACTTCTTTTTTCCTATATTGAGTATACTTGATTTCACCAGGCACTTGCATACCCCCATATTTACTGTACATCTTCATTACATATCGGTTAAATCTAAAATAATAAAATGCGTATAAAAAAGCACTCTATCTTGTAAAGATAAGTGCTTTTTTCTTGATTATATTTTTTATTCAATATACAGCCAATAATACTTCATGTTGGTACACAAGGCATGATTAATTTCGGATCAATATTTATGATACAGTTCACCGTAACTAATCTAAATAAGTTTACTTTTTATTATCTTTATAATTGAATTTAACAAAAAAGGTAGTGCCTTCCGATCCTGTTTGAATTTCTATTTTTGCATTATGGCGGGCAGCAATGGCATAACATACACCTAACCCCAATCCAGTTCCGTTATCTTTGGTCGTGTAAAATGGCGTACCCAGTTTCTCTAAGACTTCAGGCCTGATACCTTTTCCTTGATCGTGCACTGCAAGCACCACACAATTTTGACCTTCCTTGTAGGTGCTAATGGTTAGAACTTTCCCTGTATTCATCGCTTCTAAGCCATTACGATATAGATTCATTAATAATTGCCGTATCTCATTACGATTTAAAAGTAATTCCGGAATGTCATTTGTATCGACTTGAATATATTTATTTTGATTATACGTATCAATCTTTATTAAAGGGATAATATCGCGGATAATTGAATTTAAATCTAACATCTGCAAATCTAATTTCCTTGTATTACCCATTGAGAGAAATTCAGTAATAATAGAATTGGCACGGTTAAGTTCTTCAATCATTAAATGAAAGTACTTATTATGTTTCTCATAGGTATTCTCTTCTTTTAATAACTGCAAAAATCCTAGTACCGTTGTCATTGGATTTCTAATTTCATGGCTGATACCTGCTGCCATTTGCCCTATTAAATCAATGTTAGATAATCTTTTCAATTCCTGTTCATATTTCTTTTTTTCCGTTATGTTTTTAAAAATACAGCAAATACCATCATCATACGGGTATGCAATAACTTCGTGCCAATATTCATCTGCAGTAGAAAGAAATTCGAAATGAACTGTAGTTCGCTCTGACATCGCACGATGAAATTCCTTATACATAACTGTGTCGATGTCACTCGGGAAAACATCCCATATATTCTTTCCTAATACATCTTTTGCTGTTTTTCTTTGTGGAAAATATTGGTGCTTATTTACGTACGTAAATTCCCATTTATTATTTAAAGTAAAGAATCCATCCGTAATACATTCAATCACACTTGTAACTTTTTCATTAGCAGCAGCTAGCTCTCCCGTTCGCTCTTTCACTATGCTTTCTAGTTGATCCATATATAACAAATTTGAAAACGTAGGGGCTGTGGCATCAACGATAGATTTTGCTAGTTGAATTTGAGAATTATCGTAATTGTGAGCTTTTCCTTCTTTGCCAACGACGATTACCCCTAATACTTCTCCCACTGAAACCAATGGAATCATCAATAGATCCTTACTATCTATATTTTTTGTTTGAATAACCTCTTGGATCTTGGCTTCATAGCTTTTCTCTGTCCGATCCGCTTCTGTCCAATCACAGCCCTTACTTAATTTCATTGTTTTAATCGTTGTTTTATCTAGCGGATCTAGAAGATGGGCAGTCATATTTTTACTCTCTAAAATCTGTTCTAAGTAAAAAAAGCATTTATCAAAACTCTCCTGTATCGAAGAACACATTGATAAATCACGGGTAACATTTAGTAACAGCTGCTTCTCAGCAATAAGGTTTTCCTTTTGTGTTAAATTATTTGCGTTTTGAATTGCGACCGCGGCCATATTTACATAAGCTTCAACACTTTGAATTTCTGAATCTGTTAAGTTCATCGGAATCCCATAATCAAATAAAAAAACCAGACCAAATAACTCTTGCCTAAATGAGATAGGCAGAGCTAATAAGGACTTAATTTTAAACGCATCAACTGGTCTCGGATCTGGTCGATGATCCTTTGAGGTATCAGGAATATAGATGGTTTTTTTCGTTTCAATAACTTCTTTTGCCAGTAAGTCTATTTCAGGATCAATTACCTGAGTATCGAGCGTTACGCCATTTATGGTCTCTGGTTTTCCTGCAAACCCTCTAAATGTTCCATCTTCCTGTGGTAAATAAATTCCAACAGCATCGCACCTAACAATCTCCTCTGATATCGCCATTGTCACACGCTGCAATACTTCACGTAGTTCTAATTTCGTATTTATTATTTTTGTTATATTCGCGAGCCTAGAATATCTCGTCTGATCACTTACCATTCACATAGCCTCCAGTTATAGGCATAATAAAATAAATATGATAATATCAGTGTCTTACCTTTATTTTACATAGAATATCTTACTTATGATACGGTTCCCCACGATTAATCCGAAACGCTCTATACACTTGTTCAAGCAATACTAATCGCATTAATTGGTGTGGTAATGTCATCTTTGAAAAAGAAAGTGATTCGTTTGAACGCTTCATCACTTCTGAACTTAGTCCGAGTGATCCACCAATTACAAATGCGACTTTACTCTTTCCGTATGTAGCAAGGCGATCTAGACTTACCGCAAATTCTTCTGATGACTTTTGCTTTCCTTCTATAGCTAATGCAATCACATGCGTGTCATCAGAAATTTTATCCAGTATACGTATACCTTCTTTTTCCTTTACAATTAACATTTCTGCTTCACTTAAATTTTCTGGCGCCTTTTCATCGGGCAATTCAATTACTTCTACTTTTGCGTATGCTGATAATCGTTTTAAGTATTCTGCTATACCTTGTTTCAAATATTTTTCTTTTAATTTCCCAATTGAAATAATCGAGATATTCACACGTATCATCCACCTTACAAACATGTTATCCACAAAACTTATCCACATATCCACAAACACTACCCACATATTGTGTGAGAATCTGTGTTCGATACAACATATGTCGCCTCATTTTGACAAAATTCACATGTTTTTTTCTCTTTTTCTGAGTTATCCACATTGTTGATAACCGGCGCAACTTCACACTCATCCACAATAATATCTAACGCTAATTCAACATGTTCTAAACAACAAGGTAAATTCATTTTCTTCACCTCACTTTTCTACAATAGAAAACAGGAGGTAGGCCCTCCTGTTTTTAATACTTTTGAATGCCTAATTTCACTGTTGTTGTTACTCTTTTTGTACCACGATAAAACGTAAGAGTCATTTTATCATTAATTTCCTTATCATATAAGGCCGTGCGGAATCCAATAATATCGCGAATCGGTTTTCCATCTACTGCCACAATAACATCATGTTCTCTTAAACCAGCATCTGCGCCTGGCGAAGGACTTTTCACATCCAAAATACAAACTCCTTCTGTTACAGTATCTGGTAAATGTAATGTTTTTGACCAATAATAGTTTGGAATTTCATTTAATGACCTAAGTTCAATCCCAACATACGGCCTTCTTACTTTTCCATACTTCTCAAGTTCATTCATAATCGGAACAGCCCTAGTCACCGGAATAGCAAGTCCGATTCCTTCTACTTCTTTTGCAGCAATTTTCATTGAATTAATACCAATTAATTGTCCTGCTGCATTTACAAGCGCACCGCCACTATTCCCCGGATTAATCGCCGCATCCGTTTGTAACACTTCTACTTGCCAATCATAGTGTCCATCTTGATCTAAATCTACAGGGACAATACGTTCATTAGCTGAAATAATACCTTGTGTAACAGTTCCAGAGAATTGCAGTCCGAGTGGATTTCCAATCGCAATGACTGGCTCTCCTCTGCGAACAGTATTAGAATCGCCGATTTCAATTATTTTTTTCACATGCTTTGCATCTATTTCTAATACAGCTAAATCTGTGACTACATCGGTTCCTAATACTTTTCCAGGAACCTTCTTACCGTCACTTAAACTTACTTCAATACGATTCGCTCCAGCTACAACATGATTATTCGTTACAATATAAGCTTGACCATTTGTCTTTTTATAAATTACTCCTGATCCTGTACCAGCCTCTGAATCTGCCTCTGAAAAGTTATCTCGTTGAATGTTAATAACGCCCACAACAGCTTCAGATGCACGGTCAACAGCATCTACAAAGCTAATCTGTTTAATTCCTTGAGCTTCGGCCATATTACTTCCGCTTGCTTCAGCTTGCGGAAGCGTATCAGCAGAATTTGAAAATAAAGGAGCTCCAAACGCAAATAAAGAAGCTCCTACAATTGTTCCCGCTATACTAGAAAGAACTATACCTTTATGCTTCTTTTTCCCTGCACGTTTCATACGATAATTTTCTTCATCAATAAAGGACATATTTGTTCACCCATCTTCCTGAAAACAACTATATTCACCTTTATTGTTTACTAAAATGAAGAATTATACGTATTGAATTTTTGTAGGCATTTTTGGATCTGTATCGTGAATTTCAAAGGATTCACCCACTCCAAATCCTTTTTCCTCTAGTACTTGTGATACTGACATACGAGCTAGTTCTTTCATGTTATTATCTAAGCTTAAATGGGCTAAATAAATATGCTTTGTCTCATCTGTAATTACATCTGCCATTGCTAATGCAGCATCTTCATTACAAACATGCCCAACGTCGCTTAAAATACGTCGTTTAATGCTCCATGGGTAACGTCCCATACGAAGCATTTCCACATCATGATTACTTTCAAATACGAAAGCATTAGCTCCCTTAATAACGCCCTTCATACGGTCGCTTACGTATCCCGTATCTGTAATAAGTGCTAATTTCCTATTATTGTTATGGAAAGCATAAAACATCGGTTCTGCCGCATCATGAGAAACTCCAAATGATTCGACTTCAATATCACCAAATGTTTTCACATCCCCAACTGAGAAAATGAATTTTTGCTCAGTTGGGATATTTCCTATTAAATGTTCCATTGCATTCCATGTTTTCTCATTCGCATAAACGGGTAAATCATATTTACGCGCCAATACACCTAACCCTTTAATATGATCACTATGCTCATGTGTTACAAGAATACCTGATACATCATTTATATTCAGTTCTGCTTGTTTAAATAAAGCCTCTGTCGCTTTACCACTTAAACCTGCATCGACTAGTAATTTTTTTTCATCGGTTCCTACGTATAGCATATTTCCTGTACTTCCACTTGCAAGTACGCTAAAATGCAACCCCATTCTTTCTCACTCCAGTATGTTCATCAACCACTTGATTTTCCTTTTCCCCTAATTCCATAACTTGTCCTTCAATTGCATTCACAAAGAAGTCCTGTTTCTGCTCCGTTTTTAAATTCCACGTTGGAGCAAGTACTTGGTTATTAGAAGTAGATGCGGTAAGAGTGGCATAGCCAATTTGTGCTTCTTTAACATGCGTATTTCCATGAATTTTATTTTTTAAATACAAATTTTCTAAAGCTGTTTGAGCCGTAATAATTTCTTGCTCTTTCGTTTTTTCACCTTCGCCCATTTCTTTTAAATCAGTTAGCATTGTCTGCGTATATGAAACAAGTTCATTTTTTTCATTTAATTCCACAACAATCATCGCCTGATTATTATAGAAAATAGGCTTATCTTTATATTTTTGGAAGAAATAAATTTTAGAGTCTTTCACCGCTCCAAATTCATACTTTTGTCCATCCAATACATAGTTCTTCAAAAATTCATTATACTTATCTTTTGATAATGATTTCGTATTTAAAAAAGGCTCTTTTAGCTTACTTTCTATCTTGTACATATTTTGTATATGCGCCGTTTGATTTTTCAAAGACTGTATATCATCTTCTTTAAAGGCTTTATTTTCCGCTCTAATAAACGACTCTTTTTTCGGTTCCTTAGGGATATTCCCTATAGTAATTTTGTTTGCCTTTAATTCTTGATCTATCTTTGTTTCTGCAATAAGCTCCAATTGATTACTATCTTGCTTTTGAATGAATTGAAAAATGAGAAAGAGGTCCAAAACAAAAAAGGTCACAATAAATATGGTTTTAATCCGATCCCAATCCATTTAGTCCTCCCTCACTCCACTCATAGATTTTCTGTTTACCTGTTTCACCTTCAACAAGCTTTACATACCAAATTGGTTGTAGTCGAACTACTTGTCCATCTAGTGATAACTTGTATCCAATACCAATATCCTTAATTACTTGTTTCTTTATCTCTGGATTATTTTCTAGAGATGCTATTACAACATGCCCTGACGGAAGAGTAACCTTCTGTTCTATGCCTTTAGTATTTAAAGACAGCAACGGTCTTTCATATTCCATTACTTCTTCTGATCCCCATTTTTGTCTCAATTCAGCTAATCCATCTGTATTGAATACGGAATATCCATCTTCATGTAAGCGAAACACTGTCTCTCCTTTATTCATATAGTCCAAACGATATGAATCCAAACTTCCACTGTGACCACTTACGAATTCAAAGCTTTTTTGTAACAGCATTAAATTATCTATCGCTTTCTCAGTTAAGACAGAAGAGTTTTTATACTTTAGCATGTGACGATCGTCTTCAATTTCCATAGATCTAATACCATCTGTAAATGTTTCTTTCGATATCTCAGTAATTGGACTTAAATAACGAGGATCACTAAACAGAGCATTCTTAAACGTATCCACTGCTAAATTAGATGAGATATATGTTATATTGTTTAACTCTGTCGTTCCATCTGGTAAAAATAACTTTTTCATATCATTGATTTGATAATCAAAATAAGGCTTTGCTGATACTATAAATTGATTTTGGGCATTTACAATATCTTTTAAATACACGCCACTTAATTTTGCCTCATATATTTTAAAGTTATCACCATCAGAAACAAAGTTAATTTTAATTTCTTGATCCTTACTTCTAGAAGGATCAAGAAGAATACGATTAAAATGTTTAGGCTTATCTGTACCTTTCTCTTTCATGTTAAACATGGATTTAACTGCATCAAATGGGATATCGGTAGGGAAAACAAGTTCAATTTTCCCTTCACCATGCACATAGGACAGGAAATCACCCTTAGTGATTGATATCTCTCTAAACTCATGTAGTTCCCCTACTTCCAGAGGCTTATAGATTGATTCTATATCTGCCTCTCTTCTGCTCCCATAATGATTTTTATCTTTATGCACGATGATAGAAGTAGGACGGACAACATCGGCAATTTTAGTTTGATTCGTTCCTTCATTGCCCTGTACAAATTTCGCGTTTTGCATGGATGTAGAATCTGGCACATACGTCCATAGGTTAAAAGTAAGAAATAGGCTAATTACGACTAGGTTAATTAAAACTATTGTTTTAAAGTTTTCCATACTCATTCCCAATCGTCCTCTTCATCTGCTGCCATTGGTAACGTGAAATAAATAGTTGTCCCTTTTCCTTCTTCACTCTTCGCCCAAATAGAGCCACCATGTGCCTCAATCATTTCTTTTGCAATTGCTAATCCAAGTCCCGTACCACCCATTTGTCTTGAACGAGCTTTATCTACGCGATAAAAACGTTCAAAGATTTTATCAACGTTTTCTTTTGGAATACCCATTCCTTGGTCACTTACGCTAATTTCTAATAAATCACCGCGATCACGTAAGCGATATGTTACTGTTCCACCTTCTGGTGAATACTTTAATGCGTTAGAAATAATGTTATACAGCACTTGAGTAATTTTGTCAGTATCCATATCAATAAACCTAGATTTTTTAGAGAAAGATCGTTTGAAACTTACATTTTGCTCTTTAGACATTTCAAAGCGATCAATAACATTATTAAAGAAATCAGTAAAGTCGACCCATTCTTTCATTAAACGGTGCTCTGTACTATCAAGTTTAGATAGCTGTAACAACGCATTTACAAGTCTAATCATTCTTTCTGTTTCTTCTTGTGTAACCGTTAAAAATTGTGGTGCAATATTCGGATCCTGCCACGCTCCATCTGTAAGTGCCTCTAAATAACTGCGCATCGTCGTTAATGGCGTCCTTAATTCATGAGAGACATTCGCCACAAACTCACGGCGTTCCCCTTCTATACGCTCCTGCTCTGTTACATCATATAGTACAGCAATTAAGCCATTGGCCTTCCCTGTTTCTTTTTGAATAACAGAGAAACTAGCACGTAAAATATATGGTTCGTTTCTCGTACTAAAATCTAATAACACAGAATCTGGCTCTTCATATAAATGATCGAGCGTAAATTCTTCCTGTATCCCTAATACCTCTAAAACAGATTGATCGAGCGCTGTTTCACGAGAAACATTTAACATCTTTTCCGCAGGGTCATTTAGTAAAATAATATCCCCTTTTCGGTCAGTAGCAATTACTCCATCTGTCATATGTGATAAAACGGATGATAATTTACGCCTTTCACTTTCTGTAGAAGAACGAGCTTGTTGTAATTTTTTTGATAAATTATTGAAGGATAATGCCAGTTGTCCAATTTCATCATGGCTATGCACTTTTACTTTTCTCGAATAATTTCCTTTTGCCATTTCAATTGCTTGTCTCCGCATATCTGAAATTGGTCTTGTAATTGTTTGAGCCAATAAAATCCCAAGTACGGCCGTTACTAATAAGGCAATTACTGTTCCCGTAGCAAAAATTTGATTTATATCCTTCATTTGTTTATATACATCTTCCATAGATGCAACGATGTATATAACACCAAGCGCATCCTTGCCATTATCATCTAGAATCGGAGTAAGCATAACTTGAACACGATGGCCTGTACTACCATCCTTCTCAATTTTCACTTCTGGCTTTTTTTGTACTAACACTCGCTGAACAGCTATATCAGTTGATGTTCTATTCACCTTATTCTGCTTTGATTCATCTGAAATAGCCAATAACTTTCTATGCGAATCAAATACACTTACCTCTTGTATAACTTTCTTTTGATCAGAGGCAAATTTTCGAATAGAAGTTTTAATGGTTTCATCTGTTGACTCTGTTTCTGCTTTTGTATAACTTTTTTTAAACTCTTGTTTCAAGTTATATGATAATAAGTTTGTTTGCTGCGTTAAAGAATCCCTAAAACCTTGTACTAGGCTCTTCTCTAATTCCCTTACGAAATAAACCCCAATAACTTGCATCGCTATTAATATTAATAGCATATATATAAGCACAAATTTTAAATGAATAGATTGAAAAAAACCAACTTTCTTCATATACTATTCCTGCTCTGGGTCACGCAAGTAATACCCTACTCCACGTCTAGTTACAATTAAAGTAGGATGGCTTGGATTATCTTCAATTTTTTCACGCAAACGACGTACTGTTACGTCTACTGTGCGCACATCTCCAAAATAGTCATAACCCCAAACTGTTTGTAATAAATGTTCGCGTGTCATAACTTGTCCTAAATGTTTCGCTAAATAATGTAGCAACTCAAATTCACGATGTGTAAGCTCGATATTTTCCTCGCGCTTCGTTACACTATATGCATTTGGATTAATAACAATTGGTCCAATAACCATTTCTGTATTTTCTTCTTTTTCTGCAGAACCACCTTGTTGATGACGGCGTAAATTCGCCTTCACACGAGCAAGTAATTCCCTCGTACTAAATGGCTTCGTTACATAATCATCTGCCCCAAGCTCAAGCCCTAATACTTTATCAATCTCAGAGTCCTTTGCTGTAAGCATAATAATCGGCATTTCTGAACTTTTACGTATTTCACGGCAAACCTCTAATCCATCTTTACCCGGTAGCATAATATCTAATAAAACCATATCTGGTTGTTCTTCATTAGCTTTTTCAATTGCTTCATCACCATCATGCGCCATTACTATTTCAAAACCTTCTTTTTCTAGATTAAACTTCAAAATATCTGCAATCGGCTTTTCATCATCAACTACTAAAATTTTCTTTCCCATCATCGTCTATTTCCTCCTTATAAAAATATGGTCAATAATCCCTAAACATATCGATGTTTACATAGTATGTCCTATATGACCGCATCCTTTGTTTAAGTATTTTCTCCTCTATTCTCATAGACTCATGTATGATCCACTTTTACACGGCATCCTATACGATCTATAGAAAAACCTCTAGCTTCAACTGCTAGAGGCTCCTCGTTCTATTTTAAAATAACTACTCAGTTTTGTAAAATTACATAAATAAAAAGGATATTAAGTGGGCCCACTTAATATCCTGAGAGTGGCTCGGGACGGAATCGAACCGCCGACACGAGGATTTTCAGTCCTCTGCTCTACCGACTGAGCTACCGAGCCAAAACTATATATAAAACCACTAATGGTGGTATAAACAAAAGTGGCGGTCCCGACCGGGGTCGAACCGGCGATCTCCTGCGTGACAGGCAGGCATGTTAACCACTACACCACGGGACCAAAAATAAGCATAAAAAAACATGACCCGTACGGGATTCGAACCCGTGTTACCGCCGTGAAAGGGCGGTGTCTTAACCACTTGACCAACGGGCCACGAAAAATAAAATGGTGAGCCATGAAGGATTCGAACCTTCGACCCTCTGATTAAAAGTCAGATGCTCTACCAACTGAGCTAATGGCTCATACTCACCAACGTCATATTTTCGTGACGACAAGATGTATCATAACATGTATTCTGTATTCTTCGCAATACTTTTTTTCATTTTTTTATAAAAGATAAGAAAAAACTCATGCGGACATGAGTTTTTTCTAAAAATATCAATTAAGCTTCGTATACATTACGAACAATATTCGTTTGGTTACGATCTGGTCCAACTGAGAACATAGATAATTGAATTCCTGTTAACTCAGAAACACGTTCTACGTATTTTCTTGCATTTTCAGGAAGCTCGTCTAATGATTTTACACCAGTAATATCTTCTGTCCAACCTGGAAGCTCTTCATATACAGGCTCACATTTCGCTAAAATGTTTAAGTTTGCTGGAACTTCATCGATAACTTCGCCATTGTATTTGTAAGCAACACAAATTTTAAGAGTTGGAATATCTGTTAGAACGTCGATAGAATTTAATGATAGATCCGTTAAACCACTAACACGACGCGCATGTCTTACAACAACGCTATCGAACCAACCTACGCGGCGCGGACGACCAGTTGTTGTTCCGTACTCACGACCAACTTCACGAATTTGATGACCAATTTCATCATTAAGTTCAGTAGGGAATGGACCGTCACCAACACGGCTTGTATATGCTTTACATACACCTACAACGCGAGTAACTTTCGCAGGGCCAACTCCAGTTCCAACTGTTACACCACCCGCAATCGGGTTAGAAGATGTAACGAACGGGTACGTACCGTGGTCAATATCAAGCATAACACCTTGTGCACCTTCAAATAATACACGGTGATTGTTATCTAGTGCATCATTTAATACAACAGATGTGTCGCATACATATTGTGCGATTTGTTGTCCATATTCGAAGTACTCTTCAAAGATTTCCTCTACGCTGAAACCTTCTGTATCGTACATTTTTTCAAACAAACGATTTTTCTCTACTAAATTGCGCTCAAGCTTCTCTTTAAATGCTTCACGGTCTAAAAGATCAGCCATACGGATACCAATACGAGCAGCTTTATCCATATATGCAGGACCGATACCTTTTTTCGTTGTACCGATTTTGTTATCACCTTTACTAGCCTCTTCTAACTCATCTTGTTTTAAGTGATAAGGTAAAATAACGTGTGCACGGTTACTTACACGTAAATTATCAGTACTTACACCACGGTCGTGTAAGTATTTTAACTCTTCAAGTAATGCTTTCGGATCTACTACTAAGCCATTTCCGATTACACAAATTTTCTCTTTATAGAAAATACCAGATGGAATTAAGTGTAACTTATATTTAACTCCGCCGAAAACAATTGTATGTCCCGCGTTATTTCCACCTTGATATCTTGCAACTACTTCCGCATGCTCAGAAAGAAAATCAGTGATTTTACCTTTTCCTTCGTCGCCCCATTGTGTTCCTACAACTACTACTGAAGACATTATTAAAGCACCTCCGCAATTTTCAAACGATCTATTCAAACAATATAATTGTACCAAAACCGAAAAAGAAGTCAACCAAAAAGCGAACATTTTTTTATTAAAAATCATTTTCGTTCGTAAGAATTATATTTTCACCTTATGAAAGCCTTATCTTTATCCCATAAAAAAAGAAACACATCTTATTATAAGAAATGTGTTTCTTTTTTATACTGCCTTTATGCCCCATCCTCAAAGCGTCGTTCTAAATTAACGAATTTATTAAATTCTTTAACAAACGCAAGCTCTACTGAACCTACCGGACCATTACGTTGTTTTGCAATGATAATTTCAATCGTATTTTTATTTTCCGTTTCACGGTCATAGTAATCTTCACGATATAGGAAAGCTACAATATCAGCATCCTGCTCAATACTACCAGATTCACGAATATCAGACATCATCGGGCGTTTATCCTGACGAGATTCTACACCACGAGATAACTGTGATAAGGCAATAACAGGCACTTGCAATTCACGCGCAATCCCTTTTAAAGTACGAGAAATCTCAGATACCTCCTGCTGACGGTTCTCACCTGATTTCCCACTTCCTTGAATAAGCTGTAAGTAGTCAATTAAAACCATACCAAGACCTTGTTCTTGCTTTAGTCTACGACATTTCGCTCGAATCTCATTTACCTTAATTCCTGGTGTATCATCAATATATATACCGGCATTTGAAAGACTACCCATCGCCATTGTTAATTTCGCCCAATCATCAGAAGTTAATGACCCGGTACGAAGTCTTTGCGCATCGATATTTCCTTCTGCACAAAGCATACGCATAACAAGCTGATCGGAGCCCATCTCCAAACTAAAAATCGCTACATTTTCATCCGTTTTCGTCGCTACGTTTTGTGCGATATTTAATGAAAATGCAGTTTTCCCTACTGACGGACGTGCTGCTACGATGATTAAATCATTTCGCTGGAAACCTGCCGTCATCTTATCTAATTCAGTAAATCCAGTTGGTATCCCAGTAACTTCACCTTTTTGATTATGCAAAAGTTCAATTTTATCATAAGCATCTACAAGAACATCTTTAATATTTTGAAATGCTTTTGCATTCGTTTGATGGGATACTTCTAATATTTTTTTCTCGGCCTCATTTAAAAGGCCGTCTACGTCATCTTCTCTCTCGTATCCATCCGACACAATATGAGTCGCTGTTCGAATTAAACGACGTAAAAGTGCCTTTTCAGCGATGATACGTGCATAATATTCAACGTTAGCAGCTGTTGGAACAACTTCTGCTAACTCTGCTAGATAAGACACTCCACCAACTTCTTCTAGTAATCCTTGATCAGCCATCGCTGATGTCATTATTACTAAATCGATCGGTTCTCCTTTGTCAGATAACCCAAGCATTACCTCAAAAATCTTTTGATGTTTCGTTCGATAGAATGAGTCAGGTACCAATAACTCTGATGCTGATGTTAACGCATCTTGATCAATTAATATGGCCCCTAAAACCGCCTGCTCGGCTTCTATATTATGCGGAGGGGTACGATCAGCAAGTACATCACTCATACGCAATCCTCCTTGCTTAATTTATTTTTATTGTTCACTAACATGAACTTTTACTGTCGCTGTTACTTGCGGATGCAATTTCACTGTTACATTTGTGTAGCCTAATGCACGGATTGCATCATCCATTTCAAATTTACGTTTATCAAGTTTAATTTTATGTGATTTTTGCATCGCATCTACGATTTGTTTGCTCGTAATAGAACCGAATAAACGGCCACCTTCTCCAGATTTCGCTTTTACTTCTACAGTTAATTTCTCTAATGTTTCTTTCAGCTCTTTTGCATTCTCAACTTCTGCTGCTGCATCTTTTTCTTCTTTACGCTTTTGAGCTTCTAAAGTTTTCATACTGCTATTTGTTGCTTCAGCAGCCAATCCCTGTTTTAGTAAGAAGTTATTTGCATAGCCATCTGGTACGTTTTTTACTTCTCCTTTTTTACCTTTACCTTTTACGTCTTTTAGAAAAATTACTTTCATGATTGTGTGCCTCCCTGTAAATAGTCATCAATAACAAATCGAAGCTTCTCCTCGGCTTCATCTACTGTAACATTTTTCATTTGTGTGGCTGCATTCGTCAAATGCCCGCCACCACCTAAGTTTTCCATAATTAGCTGCACATTCACTTCACCTAAAGACCTGCTGCTAATTCCAATGAGATTCTCGCCACGTTTCGCAACAACAAATGATGCAATAATTCCTGTCATTGTTAATAACGTGTCAGCTGATTGCGCAATAAGCACTTGATCGTAGTAATCATCACTATCAACTTTAGCAATTGCAATTCCATTTTTATAAATGTACGCATTTTTTATAGCTTTTGCAACCCGTAAATACTGATCCATATCTTCCTTTAAAAGTTCTTGTACAAGTACAGTATCTGCACCATGTGAGCGTAAATAGGAAGCAGCATCAAACGTACGAGCCCCCGTCCGGAATGTGAAACTTTTCGTGTCGACAATAATCCCCGCTAACAATGCCGTTGCTTCTAACATTGTCATCTTTAAATTTTTCGGTTGATACTCAAGCAATTCTGTAACCAGTTCTGCCGTTGAAGAAGCATATGGTTCCATATAAACTAGCAATGGATCTTCAATAAAATCTTCTCCACGGCGATGATGATCGATAACTACTACATTTTCAATTTTATGTAACAATTTTTGTTCCATCACCATAGAAGGTTTATGTGTATCAACAACAACAAGTAATGACTCATCATTCGCAAATTCCATCGCTTGCTCTGGAGTAATAAAGTGAGACCATAATTCCTCATTTTGTTTCACTTTGTCCATCAAGCGTTTAATTCCCTTATCAGAATCATTTTCATCTAATACAATATATCCTTTACGCTCGTTTAATTGAGCCACTTTTAAAATACCAATCGCAGCACCAATTGCGTCCATATCAGGAGCCCTATGCCCCATGATAATGACATTACTACTTTCTAATACTAAATCCTTTAACGCATGCGAAATGACCCTAGCACGTACACGGGTACGCTTTTCAACCGGATTTGTCTTGCCTCCATAGAACTTAACTTTACCTGTCGCTTGTTTAATAGCTACTTGATCTCCCCCGCGTCCAAGCGCAAGGTCTAAACCAGATTGAGCCATTGCCCCAAGCTCTGACAAAGGTAAATCACCTGATCCGACACCTACACTTAATGTAAGTGGTATATTCCTTTTAGATGTTTCTTCACGCACCTGATCTAAAATACTAAATTTCCCTTTCTCCATTTGCGTCAGAATACTTTCATTTAGCACAACGAAGAATCTTTCTGAAGATGCACGTTTTAAATACGCACCATACTTAAGTGCCCATTCATTTAGTCGCGATGTTACAAGACTTGTTATATTCGTACGTAATTGATCATCTAATCCTTGTGTAACTTCATCATAATTATCCAAATAAATTACAGCTAAAACAGTACGTTGATCCTCATACATCTTTTCGATTTCTGTTTGTTCCGTTACATCAAAGAAATAAATTAACTTTTCTTCTTTCCTTACAAAAACGCGAAACTTTCTATTATTTAAAGAGACTATATCATCAGAAGTTTCTCCTTTAATGAAAAGAAGTAATGTTTCTGATACATCGTAAAGGTGCCATCCAGCTAATGCATGCTGTCCCAGACATGAAGATAAATAAGGATTTGCCCAATCAATCCCATAATCCTTATTGTATAACAAAATACCAATCGGCATTTGGTTAAATGCTTCATTACTTACTTTCTTTACTCTTGTAATCATATCTGTCGTATGCTTTTCGAAATTCCTTTGAAAATTAAGTTCAAATCGTATAACGATAAAAAATACGATACAAAAAATGACAAAAGCAGCTATTCCCATAATTAAATGAAAATAACAGAGAATTGAAATGAGCACAAACACAAAAAATGCCAATACATAAACAGGATATAAAAACCACTGTTTCTTATCAAATTCAGGCATGTATACAACTCCTATAAAGTAAAACTAACTCACCTTCCAGTTAGTTAAACAGATTAAAATAGTATAAGGAATATTGTTTTATCCCCCTATTTTAGAACGCAATGAAATCCCTAAGTCAATTATACCTAAGATTGTCACAAGAGGAAACAGCATCGGAATAAACATGCATGCAATAAAACTAATAATAGGAATCCCTTTAGTAAAACCTTTTCTATACGCTAAAAAGGCGATAAATGTCAGACCTTGCAGTACAAGCAATAGTGTAAATATGACATTTAGGTTAGAAAATACCATATGTAAATATGATGTTGGTTCTACTTTTATAAAAGTTGCTAACAAAATAAATATAACGTAATACCAAACAATACTCTTTGGTAATTGTATATCTTTAAATTTAGGCCAAGGTATAATGTCATGTTTTAACTTTTTCAAAACACTACCTGATATTATCACTGTAATCCAAGAAAAACATACTGAAACTAGAACAAGTATACTTGGAAATAACGATTGTAATATATCATTCATTTGTGTAAGTAACTCTTTTTGTTCCTTACTAATCGGCATACCTGTAGCACTTACTATCTTTTCACTTTGCACCATACTTTCACTAAACATACTTTGCATTTGCTTCATTATATCTATGTTGAAAAACTTTATACTCGCAACATAAATAAGTACAAAACCAATTAAGTATGCAAGCGTCCCCGCTATTAAGATTTCTACTGACTTTTTTCTTGTTTTATACATATATCCTAAAACAATCCCTATCAATCCAAACATAATTGTCTTCACTAAATTCATAGGTTGACTCACAATAATAGTAACAAAAAGTGATGCTACAAAAATCATGAGCACATTAGATAGTTTATGTCTTATCGTTAATAGTATAAATGGTAACGGCAAAGCAAAAGTTACAACAGTACCCAAAATCGGAACATACATAGATATAAGCAATAAAATTGCATATATAGCTAATAACGCTGCACCTTCTGTAATAAACTTTGTTTGTTTCACATTTTAACCTCTCTTTCAAAAAGAAAAGCATAGCAAAATGCACAGTAGAGTCCGACTCTACTGTGCATTTCATACGCTATTATTCACCAACATATGGTAAAAGTGCCATTTGACGAGCACGTTTAATTGCAACTGTAAGTTTGCGTTGGTATTTTGCGCTTGTCCCTGTTACACGACGAGGTAAAATTTTACCACGCTCAGAAACGAAACGTTTTAATAAATCAACATCTTTATAGTCAATGCGAGTGATGCCGTTAGCTGTGAAGAAACACACCTTACGACGTTTCGCACGTCCACCTTTGCGTCCTGCCATGTCTATTTCCCTCCATTCTTTGTTAAAACTAACAAATTTACTGTATTAGAACGGTAAATCGTCGTCGGAAATGTCGATCGGTTGACCTACATTTGAAAATGGATCGTCATTCTTCGTAAATCCAGAGTTCCCTTGATTACCTTGGTTACCTGAATTACTAGATTGACCAAATGGGTTAGAGCTTTGGTTACCGAAACCAGCTCCTGATGGTTGCTGATTGAATGAACCACGTTGCTCCCCACCGCCATTACGCGGCTCTAAAAATTGTACGCTTTCCGCAAGAACTTCTGTTACATACACACGTTTACCGTCTTGTCCATCGTAATTACGAGTTTGAAGACGTCCATCTACGCCTGCTAAGCTTCCTTTTTTCAAATAATTTGCTACGTTTTCTGCTTGTTTACGCCATATTACACAATTAATAAAGTCAGCTTCACGCTCACCTTGTTGATTCGCAAATGCGCGATTCACAGCTAACGTAAAAGTAGCTACTGCAACACCATTGGGCGTGTAACGTAAGTCAGGGTCCTTAGTTAAACGACCAACGAGGATAACACGATTCATCAATCGAACCACTCTCCCTTATATATCAATTATTTTTCTTCTTCTTTAACAACGATATGACGAAGGATATCTTCGTTGATCTTAGCTAAACGGTCGAATTCGTTAATCGCTTCTGCGTTAGAGTTCACGTTTAAGATCATGTAGAAACCTTCACGTAAGTCGTTGATTTCGTAAGCTAAACGACGCTTACCCCACTCTTTCGTGTTAATGATTTCTGCACCATTGTTTGTTAAAACACCTGCAAAACGTTCAACTAAAGCTTTTTGAGCTTCTTCTTCAACGCCAGGACGAATGATGTACATAATTTCGTACTTTCTCATTACACTTTCACCTCCTTTTGGTCTAAACGGCCCATAATGGGCAAGGAGCAATTAATTTATAGTAATTACTCACGAGTTTAGATTATATCATAGTAAGTTATATGAATCAACTCACCAATACATAAAAAACTTGGCAAACATATAATATATTCGCCAAGCTCATATCTTTATTTTTCCTAGGAAATATTAAATTAAACGTTAAAACGGAAGTGCATAACATCTCCATCTTTTACGATATACTCTTTTCCTTCTAAACGTACTTTTCCAGCTTCTTTTGCAGCTGTCATAGAACCGTTTGTCATTAAGTCATCGTAAGAAACTGTTTCTGCACGAATAAATCCACGCTCAAAGTCTGTATGAATAACACCAGCACATTGTGGTGCCTTCATACCTTGTTTAAATGTCCAAGCACGTACTTCTTGAACGCCAGCTGTAAAGTAAGTAGCAAGTCCTAATAGGTCATATGCTGCACGAATTAATTGATCTAAACCAGACTCTTCAATACCTAGTTCTTCAAGGAATACTTTTTTCTCTTCCTCGTCTAATTCAGCGATTTCTGATTCGATTTTTGCACATACAACGATTACTTGAGAATTTTCATTTTCTGCAAATTCTTTTACCATTTGTACGTATTTATTTTCCGAAGGATCGATAATATCGTCTTCACTTACGTTCGCTACGTATAACATTTCTTTTGTTGTAAGTAAATGAAGGCCTTTAACAATCTTCATCTGCTCTTCTGTAAATTCAACAGTACGAGCCGGTTTCCCCTCTTCAAAAGCCTCTTTTAAACGAACTAAAATTTCATGCTCATATACAGCTTCTTTATCTTTTTGTCTTGCTAATTTCGCAACACGCTCGATACGCTTATCAACAGACTCTAAGTCCGCTAAAATTAGCTCTAAGTTGATTGTTTCGATATCATCAATTGGATCTACTTTCCCTGAAACGTGCGTAATATTTTCGTCTTCAAAACAACGAACAACTTGGCAAATTGCATCTACTTGACGAATGTGAGATAAGAATTTATTTCCTAAACCTTCACCTTTACTAGCACCTTTTACGATACCTGCAATATCAGTAAACTCAAATACAGTCGGAACAGTCTTTTTCGGTTCTACTAATTCCGTTAATTTATTTAAACGCTCATCTGGTACTTCTACAATCCCTACGTTTGGATCAATTGTACAGAATGGATAGTTCGCAGATTCTGCTCCTGCTTGTGTAATTGCATTAAATAAAGTGGACTTCCCTACGTTAGGTAATCCAACAATCCCAGCCGTTAATCCCATATTTTTCACTCCTATGTCTCAATCTTTCATCATTATAGATAGTAACGAAAAAAATGACAAGTTTCCGCCAAACGAAAAAAAGTAACAGTTACCTACTGTAACTGTTACTCTCTCTCTATTCTTCGTGCTTCACAAGTATTTTTTTCACCTTACGATCAAACTCTCTTCGAGTAATCATTACTGAATGGTCACATCCCTCGCACTTAATGCGGATATCCATTCCCATACGAATAATTTTCCAACGATTCTCGCCACATGGATGTGCTTTCTTCATTTCCACAACATCGTACAAGTTATATTCCTTTTGCTCCACTCTTCAAACTCCTCCTCTCCATACTAAATTGCTTTTCCACTAACCAATTCTTCACGATTATATAAAACCATACGTGGATATGGAATTTCAATTCCATGTAAATCAAGACGATTTTTAATCTCTTTACGAAGTGCCCTTGCAATAACTGCATGTTGCATCGGCTCTACTTCAGCAATAACGCGTAATATAACTTCTGATGCAGCTAACGTTTGCACACCTAATAATTGAGGTGTTGTTACCATTTTTTCGTACTTTGAAGGTAACTCTACTAATAAATCTTCAATAACCTGCTCTGCTTTCGCAATATCAGCCTCATATGAAATAGATACATCAACAAATGCTACACTATTACTAACTGAGTAGTTAGTAACTTGAATAATACTTCCGTTTGGTAAAGTATGAATTTCACCTGTCCAACTCTTTACTTTCGTTGTACGAAGTCCAATTTCTAAAACGACTCCTTCAAATTGACCGATTTTAACATAATCGCCAACTGAAAACTGATCTTCTAGCAAAATAAATAAACCTGTAATAACGTCCTTCACTAAACTTTGAGCACCAAATCCGACTGCTAAACCAATTACCCCGGCACCCGCTAATAAACCTGATGCATTAATATCAAACACACCTAAAATCGCAATCAGCATAATAAACATAACAACGTACGCTACAATATTTTCAAGTAATTTCGCTACTGTAACTGTACGACGTTCTGAAATTTGAATTGGAGAACGACTCCCCATACGAAACGCATTTCGTACAACCGCTCTTGCAATTCGCACAACAACTGCACCGATTATTAAAATAATACATATTTTTAATGTCGCAACTCCAATATGAGCCCAACGATCAGCATCTAATAAATACTGTTTCGTAGAATTAAACCACTTCGTTAATAAATCCATGTACCTCTACCTCTCTAGCTAAAATTTCTTTTTAGTTATCCTTATTATTGTATCAGAAGTCCTCTAATTGCTGAAAAAATTTTATGATTTTAATCCTATTTTACCCCCGCCATTCAGGTATAAAATGGAACGAATATATATATACTAGTACTATTATTTCCGTTTTCATTCACATTTTGCAAAAATTACGCACTTATAGATTTCCATTTTTCTCACCATATAACATATATTGAAAATTTATTAAAAGGATGGGTGCTTCATGAATATTGGAAGTTTTCGCTTACCATTTTTTGAGAAAGAAACTCAAAACGTTATGCACCAGGATCTAGAAGCCTCTGAGATAATCAGTAATTTCTTACTTACCCACATTCCTATTAAAACTAATATACCACTCATTCTCGTTTGTATCGGAACAGATCGTTCTACAGGTGACGCACTCGGCCCGTTAGTTGGTACAAAACTTGAACAAATAGACATCAAAAACCTCCAAGTATTCGGTACACTAGATGAGCCAGTACATGCGCTAAATTTAGAAGAAAAAATTCAAAATATACAGAAAGAATATCCTGCTGCATTTATAATTGCTGTTGATGCATGTTTAGGAAAGTCTCAAAATATCGGGTCAATCACTACTGAAAAGGGCCCTAGTAAGCCTGGAGCTGCTATGAATAAGAAATTACCTGCAGTTGGTGATCTGCATATACACGGTATCGTCAATCTAAATGGGTTTATGGAGTTTTTCGTTCTTCAAAATACAAGATTAAGTTTAGTTATGAAAATGGCCGATGTAATCGCACAAAGTATAAAAGAGACGGATCAAAAATTATCCGCACTAAAAAAAGCAAACCATCTATAAATAATAAGATGGTTTGCTCTTTATTTTTTTTGTGATAATAGTTCTAAAATACGATTCAAATCTTCTTTATTAAAAAATTCAATTTCGATTTTACCTTTTTCTTTTTTCGTCTCTTTAATTTTCACATCTGTGCCAAACTTTTCTCTTAAGAACGTTTCACGTTCTACGAAAAATATATTTCGCTCTTTTTTCACTTTTTTTGTTTCACGTGAAACGTGTTGATTAATCTCTTGGACGATTTTCTCTAATTGACGAACATTTAATCCTTCTTTTTCAATGCGTTTCAATAAGGACTTCAATTGCTCTTCATCTTTTATCGTAAGTAAAGTTCTCCCATGAGCCATTGAAAGTTGACCATTTGCAATCATATCTTGGACGAACGAAGGGAGGCTTAATAACCGAGTATAATTTGCAATGTAAGGTCTGCTTTTGCCAAGACGTTTCGCTAATTGTTCTTGCGTTACATTTAGCTCATTCATTAACATCTGGTATGCCATTGCCTCTTCCATAGGATTTAAATCTTCTCGTTGTAAGTTTTCTAACAAAGCAAATTCCATCATTTGCTGTTCAGTTAATTGTCTTACAACCGCAGGTACCTTTTCTAAACCAGCCTCTTTTGCAGCACGAAATCGTCTTTCACCTGCAACGATTTCATATCCTTTAATACTCTTCCTAGCAATTAATGGTTGTAGAATACCGTGTTCCTTAATCGAAATTGCTAATTCCTGAATAGCCTCTTTATTAAAGTGTTTACGCGGTTGATATGGATTTGGCCTTAATTCAGTTACAAGAATCTCCTGAATTGTTTCCTCTTCTTTCACATCTAAATCAGGAAAAAACACATTAATTCCTCTTCCTAATCCCTTAGCCACCTGCAATCACTTCCTCTGCTAAATCTATATATACTTCTGCTCCTCTTGATTTAGCGTCATACTGCATAATAGGTTTCCCATGACTTGGAGCCTCACTCAAGCGTACATTACGCGGAATAATCGAGCGATATACTTTATCCCTAAAATACTTTTTCACTTCATCTATAACTTGGATCCCTAAATTTGTACGGGCATCCAACATCGTTAACAATACACCTTGAATTGCTAAATTTTTATTTAAATGTTTTTGTACAAGTCGAACTGTATTTAATAGCTGACTTAACCCTTCTAGTGCGTAATATTCACACTGTACAGGAATAATAACAGAATCTGCTGCTGTTAATGCATTAATTGTTAATAACCCTAAAGATGGGGGACAGTCGATAATAATATAATCATATTCATCACGAACTGGCTGTAATGCTCTTTGTAAACGTACTTCCCGGGAAATAGTCGGTACCAATTCAATTTCAGCACCAGCCAATTGAATTGTAGCGGGTAGAACATCTAAGTTTTCCGTTGCGGTTTTCTGTATAACCCCTTGAACATCTGCATCTTCCACAAGAACGTTGTAAATACATTGATCTAATTCAGATTTTTCAATTCCCACACCAGTCGTTGCATTTCCTTGAGCATCAATATCTACAAGAAGGACTTTTTTACCTACTTGCGCCAATCCAGCCCCTAAATTAACAGATGTTGTGGTTTTTCCAACACCGCCTTTTTGATTAGCAATAGCAATGATTTTTCCCATGATGTCACCTACTTTCAACCTTTCTATCTTATTCTAATAACAATTACGTTTATTGTAACATGAAATAAAACTTTTTCTTTTACGTCCTTTATTAAACTTCAAAATTTATTTCTAAACTCCTTCTTCATTTAACAAGAAAATATAGTAAAAGAGACCTCTCCAATAGGATAAGGTCTCTAACACGTCGTTATTATTTTTTCTTTGGAATTTTAATTGTAATTTGATAGTACTCATCAAATTCTTCTTCCTCAGAATTAACATTCAAACCACTTTCAGTAACCATTTGTAAAGATTGTCTAATTGTATTCATAGCAATCCTCGTATCTCGACTTACTGCTTTTTGCTTTGCCTTACGCTTCGGTTTTGCTTCCTCTAGTAACTTCGCAATTCGTTCTTCTGTTTGCTTTACATTCAGTTGTTTCTCCACAATTTCCTGTAAAACCTTCAGTTGTAATTCCTCATTTTTTAAAGGAATGAGAGCGCGGGCGTGACGTTCTGTAATGCTTTTTTCTAATAATGCACTTTTTATTTCTTCAGGCAACTTTAACAATCGCAACTTATTTGCGATTGTAGATTGTCCTTTTCCAAGTCGTTGTGCCAATGCTTCTTGTGTTAAATTATGTAACTCAATCAGCTTTTGATATGCCACAGCTTCCTCGATTGCCGTTAGTTCCTCACGTTGCAAGTTTTCAATTAAAGCTACAGAAGCTGTCTCTGTATCATTTAAGTTCTTTATAATTGCAGGAACCTTTTCCCAACCTAACTTTGTTGCCGCACGAAAGCGTCTTTCTCCAGCGATAATCTCGTACTTATCATCCTCATATTGCCTTACAACAATCGGTTGAATAAGTCCATGTGTACGAATCGTTAATGCTAGCTCATCAATACGTGCATCATCAAAAACTGTTCTTGGTTGATAACGGTTAGGGGTAATATTTACTATCGGAATTTCTTGTATTTCTTCATATACCTTTTTATCTATTTCTTCATGGCTTTCGTCTTGTAATTCGAATTCGCTCTCTTTATCTCCAAAGCCAAATAAACGAGAAAACGTATTTTTCATACATATTCCACCACCTTTTAGGCCTATTGACTATTCTCCATAAAATGTTTCCTATGAAACATTTACGTTTTCATTTATATAATTTAATCTTACGTCTAATAAGATTTATTTTTCAATAGGTAATTTATTGGGCGTTCCCGGTTTGCGTGGATATTTCTTTGGTGTCTTGCGCTTTTTCTCGATTAATAAAATATTACGTTCACTCTCTTCAAACGGTAATTGGAACGTAGACATCTCTTTTAACTCTCCGCCTAGCACCTCTAAAGCATACTTACCATTTTCGATTTCTTCATTTGCTGCTGCACCTTTCATTGCAATGAATGTTCCTCCAACTTTTACAAGTGGTAAACATAGCTCACTTAATACAGAAAGACGTGCAACTGCACGTGCCATTACAATATCGTATGATTCACGTACACCTTCTTTTTTCCCAAATGTTTCAGCACGATCATGACAAAATGCAACATCACTTAATTCTAACTTTTGTGCTAAGTGATTTAAGAAATTAATACGTTTTTGCAATGAATCTACAATTGTTACTTTTAAGTGCGGGAAACAGATTTTTAAAGGAATACTTGGGAATCCAGCCCCTGCACCAACATCACAAATTGAGAACGGTTTTGAAAAATCATAATAAAAAGCAGCTGTAATAGAATCAAAAAAGTGTTTTAAGTATACTTCTTCTTTTTCTGTAATAGCCGTTAAGTTCATTTTCTCATTCCACTCTACTAATGTTTCAAAGTAGATTTTGAACTGCTCTAACTGTCTAGAAGAGAGGGTGATCCCCTTCTCTTCTAGCATAGATTGAAATTGTTCTATGTTCATCTAGCAATATCTCCTTACTATTTATTGGTTCGATACGCGCGCAATTTTTCCTTGTTCTATATAAACAAGTAAAATGGAAATATCCGCTGGATTTACGCCAGAAATACGTGAAGCCTGCCCCATTGAAAGTGGACGAACATCTTTCAATTTCTGTCTAGCTTCTGAGGCAAGGCTAGAAATCGCATCATAATCAATATCTACAGGTATTTTTTTACTCTCCATTTTCTTCATACGCTCTACTTGCTGTAAAGATTTTTCAATGTATCCTTCGTACTTAATCTGAATTTCAACTTGTTCTGTAACTTCATCACTTAATTCTACTTCACTTGGTACTAAAAGATGAATATGCTCATATGTCATCTCTGGACGACGTAATAAGTCACTTGCACGTATTCCATCTTTCAATTCACTTCCGCCAATATTGCGAATTAATTCTTGAACCTCAGGACGTGGTTTAATAATAATGCTGCTTAAACGTTCCTTTTCCTGTTCAATTTGTAGTTTTTTATTTGTAAATCGCTCATAGCGCTCTTCTTTAATTAATCCAATTTCACGACCAACTTCAGTTAAACGAAGATCAGCATTATCATGGCGTAATAATAGACGGTATTCTGCACGAGATGTTAATAAACGATATGGTTCATTTGTACCTTTCGTAACAAGATCATCAATTAAGACACCAATATAAGCATCCTCACGACCTAAAACAACTTCTTTTTTACCTAAAGAACGGCATGCTGCATTAATCCCAGCCATAAGCCCTTGTCCTGCCGCCTCTTCGTAACCAGAAGTTCCATTAATTTGTCCTGCTGTATATAAATTTTTAATCTTTTTCGTTTCAAGTGTTGGCCATAGTTGTGTTGGCACAATTGCATCATATTCAATTGCATAACCTGTGCGCATCATTTCAACATTTTCTAGGCCTGGAATTGTTCTAAGCATGTCACGTTGTACATCTTCTGGTAGGCTTGTGGATAAACCTTGCACATATACTTCTTGTGTATTACGCCCTTCTGGCTCTAAGAAAATTTGATGACGTGGTTTATCATTAAATCTTACTACTTTGTCTTCAATAGAAGGACAGTATCTAGGGCCTGTTCCTTTAATCATACCAGAATACATAGCTGAACGATGTAAATTTTCATCTATTAAACGGTGTGTTTCTGTACTTGTATATGTCAACCAACATGGAATTTGATCCATAATAAATTTCGTTGTTTCAAAAGAGAACGAACGTGGCTTATCATCACCCGGTTGAATTTCTGTTTTACTGTAGTCAATTGTATTACTGTTTACACGCGGAGGTGTCCCTGTTTTAAATCTAACAAGATCAAACCCAAGTTCCTCTAAATGCTCAGATAATGTAATAGACGGTTGCTGATTATTTGGACCGCTTGAATATTTTAAGTCGCCCATGATAATCTCGCCACGTAAAAATGTTCCAGTCGTAATTACAACGGTTTTTGCTGTATATTCTGCACCAGCTTGTGTAACTACCCCTTTACACATACCATCTTCAACGATTAAACGCTCTACCATTCCTTGGAATAACGTTAAGTTTGGTGTTTCTTCAATTGTTTTCTTCAATTCATGTTGGTAAGAGAATTTATCAGCTTGCGCTCGAAGTGCACGTACAGCTGGCCCCTTACCTGTATTTAGCATACGCATTTGAATATGAGTTTTATCAATATTACGTCCCATTTCTCCGCCTAATGCATCAATTTCACGAACAACAATCCCTTTTGCTGGTCCACCAACAGAAGGGTTACATGGCATGAAAGCTACCATATCTAAGTTAATTGTTAACATTAATGTTTTTGAGCCCATTCGTGCTGCCGCAAGACCAGCTTCACATCCTGCATGACCTGCACCGATTACTATGACATCATATGAACCGGCATTGTATCCCATTGTTTATTCCTCCTAATAATCTCTATCTTTCTAAAACATCACTATATTATTTTCCTAAACAAAATTGAGAGAACAACTGGTCAATTAGGCTTTCATGGACTGTGTCACCAGTAATTTCACCAAGTATTTCCCACGTTCTTGTTAAATCAATTTGCACCATATCAATTGGTACACCATTTTCTATTGCCTCAATTGCATCACCGATTGTTTGTCCTGCTTGTGTTAATAATCCAATATGTCTCGCATTAGAAACATATGTCATATCTGCAGAATCGATTGTTCCTTCAAAGAATAAATCAGCTATTGCCTTTTCGAGTTCATCTATTCCTTGTTCCTCAATTAAGGATGTTGTAATAACACGATTTCCCGCAGCTAACTCTGTAACACGTTCCATATCAATCGCTTGCGGTAAATCAGTCTTATTCACAATAACAATAAAGTCTTTTCCTTGTACCGCATGGAATAGATCTTCATCCTCATTTGTTAAAGCCTCGCTATAGTTGACAACAACTAATACTAAATCTGCTTGGCTCATCATTTCTTTTGATCGCTCCACACCAATTCGTTCAACAACATCTTCTGTCTCACGAATACCGGCTGTATCTATAAGTTTAAGAGGTACACCACGCACATTAACGTACTCTTCAATAACATCACGAGTTGTTCCTGCAATATCAGTTACAATTGCTTTTTTCTCCTGAACAAGACTATTTAATAACGATGATTTCCCAACATTAGGTCTACCGATAATTGCTGTAGCAATACCTTCACGTAAAATTTTCCCTTGTTTTGATGTTTCTAATATTTTTTCGATTTCCGAACGAACATGCGTCGCTTTCTCAATTAAAATATTATGTGTCATCTCTTCTACATCATCGTATTCTGGATAATCTATATTTACCTCAACATGAGCTAATGTTTCTAATATTTCTTGACGTAGGCGACCAATTAATTTAGATAATCGCCCTTCCATTTGATTAATTGCTACATTCATCGCACGATCTGTTTTTGCTCGAATCAAATCCATAACAGCTTCTGCTTGTGATAAATCGATACGTCCATTTAAAAAAGCACGTTTTGTAAATTCGCCCGGTTCTGCCAATCGTACTCCTTGCGCTAGAATAAGTTGCAATACTTTATTTACTGAAACAAGTCCGCCATGACAGTTAATTTCCACTATATTTTCACGTGTAAAAGTCCTTGGTGCGCGCATAATAGACACCATAACTTCTTCAATAACTTGATTTGTATCTAAATCAACGATATGACCATAATGAATAGTGTGAGAAGGAACCTCTGTTAAATCCTTCCCTTTAAAAATACGGTCAACTTTCTCAACCGCATCATCCCCACTTACTCGAACAATGGCAATTGCACCCTCTCCAAGCGCTGTGGAAATCGCAGCAATTGTATCAAATTCCATGTCCTTTCACCTCACTTGCTTATTTATCTCTATTTCAACATGATTATTTCTTTCACTAAATTATTAGGATACCATAACGAACCTATCTACAAAAGAAGAATAACTCATTTTATTATATCCCCATGTAAAAAACACTAAACTTATTCACAGTGGATAAGTTTAGTGTTTTTTAGTTATCCACATCTATTTTTCGCTCAAAAAAACCGGCACTCATTTGAGCAACCGGTCATTTAGGAGATATTACAACATGCCGATGTGGTTCATTTCCTTCAGAAGTTGTTTTGATACCTTGATGATTTGATAATGCCTGATGAATAATTTTTCGTTCAAAAGATGGCATCGGTTCTAAAATAACTCTTTTTTTCGTATTAGATACTTGTTTCGCTAATCGATAAGAAAGTGATTCTAGCGTACTTTTTCTTTTACTACGATAATTTTCAGCATCTAGTGTAATACCTATATACTGCTTCGTGTTACGATTCGCAACAAGTTTTGTTAAATACTGTAAAGAGTTTAGTGTATTACCTCTTTTTCCAATTAAAACTCCTACATCATCACCAGAAATTGTAAATTCGATCTCGCGTCCTTTTACAACTTTACTAATTTCAACTTCCACACCCATATTGTGAATAACATTTCTTAAATATTCTTCACATTCCTGAATTGGATCTTTCTTCAATACAACTTCTACTACTGCAGGACGATTCCCAAATAAACCTAAGAATCCTCTTTTACCCTCATCGACAATATTTATATCTACTCGATCTTTTGATGTATTTAATTGCCTTAAAGCATCCTCTACTGCCAGCTCGACTGTTTGTCCTTTAGCAGTAATTATACTCACTTGCTTGAGCCTCCAGCTTTGCTAGCCTTAATCTCTGGCCCTTTGATAAAGTACATTTGAGCAATACCAAAGATATTACCAACAACCCAGTAAAGTGATAATGCAGCTGGGAAGTTAATTGCAAAGATTAAAATCATAATCGGCATAAGCCAAAGCATCATTGCCATTTGCGGATTTTGACCAGCTGTTCCTGCCATTGCAAGCTTTTGCTGAATAAATGTCGTAATTGCTGCAACAACCGGTAAGATATAGAACGGATCTGCCTGTCCTAAATCAAACCATAAAAATGTATGTTCACTAATTGCTGTTGTTCTCATAATCGCATGATAAAACGCGAATAAAATAGGCATCTGAACAAATATCGGTAAACATCCTGCCAATGGATTTACACCATTCTTTTGATATAACTGCATCATTTCTTGTTGTAGTTTTTGCTGTGTTGCTTGATCTTTAGAACTATATTTCTCTTTTAACTTCACCATTTCTGGTTGTAACGCTTGCATTGCTTTTGTACTCTTTGTTTGTTTAATCATTAATGGTAATAATGCAAAACGAATGATAAGAGTTGTAATAACAATTGCTAAACCGTAATTACTGTTAAATAAGTCGGCAAAATACGTGATTAACTGAGAAAGCGGATATACGAAATATTCATTCCAAATCCCAGTACTTTTCGATGTAATCGGCTGACCCGTTTCACTACAACCGGTGGCAATCGCCATTAATGCAACGACCATGGCTAGTAAACCTAATTTCTTTTTCAAAGCCTACTCCTCCTTGTATCGGTATGTATATAGTGTAATTCATTTCCTTACGCTACTTTTTTATTCTTTTCATACCAGAGCGTTTAAAGACATGAATTAAGCTTTTCTTTACTTCTTCATATGTCATCTCTGCACAAGGCTTCCTTGCTATTATAACAAAATCTTTTCCAGAATCTATCTCATCTTTTAACTCTGTAATAGCTTGACGGACCATGCGCTTAATTCGATTACGAACTACTGCATTTCCTATTTTCTTGCTAACAGAAAGGCCGATGCGAAAGTTTGGCTGTTCTTCTTTATCTAATTGGTATACAACAAACTGACGATTCGCATTTGATTTTCCTTTTTGAAAAACCGCCTGGAATTCATCATTCTTCTTTATACGATGTTTTTTCTTCATATCAATTGACACTCCTGTATTTCATCAGCGGAAATTCACTATTATTAGAAAAAAAGACCACTGAACGATCAGTGGTCTACGCAGATAATACTTTTCTTCCTTTACGACGACGAGCTGCTAGCACTTTACGTCCGTTCGCTGTGCTCATACGGCTGCGGAAACCATGTACTTTGCTGCGCTTACGTTTATTTGGTTGGTAAGTTCTTTTCATTATATGACACCTCCCTGAGGAATATCTGTTAAAGACAGTCCTATAAATTATAGTTAATCAACTAGGAAAATGTCAATGGTTCTAGAAATTTTCATCAAATATTCATTTTGAACCTATTCACATACTTTTTCACAGCATCTATATTTCCTTGTGGATAAATGTTTTTTCACGTTTTTTATATCCACAAACTTTTTTCCCACTTTTACACAGTATATCGTGTTGTGGACAAGTTTATTCCACAAGGTATTGATTTTGTGGATAACTTTCTTAAATTCATTGCTATAGCCACTTTTTTTTGATATTATAGTTGTGTTTTCACTTTGAACAAGTTTTCCACATCTTTATCTTATCCACAATTTGTGTATAACATGTGGACAGTTTTAATCACATGTGGGTAAACAGTTGTCCACATTTGGTTTTTTTGTCGAAAACCCTATCTCATATACAAACGACGTTTTTAGGTTTTAAAATACGTTTCGTATAAATATACATTTTATATTTATTAGGTTGTACATTTGTTGCGCAGCCTTATTCTTTTACCATCTTAGTAAAGGAGGGACACCTTTGGAAAATATCTCTGATTTATGGAATAGTGCCTTAAAAGAATTAGAAAAAAAGGTAAGCAAGCCTAGTTATGAGACATGGTTAAAATCAACAACGGCTCATAACTTGAAGAAAGACGTATTAACGATTACAGCTCCAAATGAATTTGCTCGTGACTGGCTAGAATCTCATTACTCAGAACTAATTTCAGAAACACTATACGATTTAACAGGGGCAAAATTAGCAATTCGCTTTATTATTCCCCAAAGTCAAGCGGAAGAGGACATTGATCTTCCTCCAGTTAAGCGGAATCCAGCACAAGATGATTCAGCTCATTTACCACAGAGCATGTTAAATCCAAAATATACATTTGATACATTTGTTATCGGCTCTGGTAACCGTTTTGCCCATGCAGCTTCATTAGCTGTAGCCGAGGCGCCAGCTAAAGCGTATAATCCACTCTTTATTTACGGGGGAGTTGGGCTTGGAAAGACGCATTTAATGCACGCGATTGGCCATTATGTAATTGAACATAATCCAAATGCAAAAGTTGTATATTTATCATCAGAAAAATTCACGAATGAATTTATTAACTCTATTCGTGATAATAAAGCTGTTGATTTTCGTAATAAATATCGCAATGTAGATGTTTTATTGATAGATGATATTCAATTTCTTGCTGGAAAAGAACAAACTCAAGAAGAGTTTTTCCATACATTTAATGCATTACACGAAGAAAGTAAACAAATTGTAATTTCTAGTGATCGACCACCAAAAGAAATTCCAACTTTAGAAGATCGTCTTCGTTCTCGCTTTGAATGGGGACTTATTACAGATATTACGCCGCCAGATTTAGAGACACGAATTGCAATTTTACGCAAAAAAGCAAAAGCTGAAGGGCTTGATATACCAAATGAAGTTATGCTTTATATCGCAAATCAAATTGATTCAAATATTCGCGAATTAGAAGGTGCACTTATCCGAGTTGTAGCTTATTCATCTTTAATTAATAAAGATATTAATGCTGATTTAGCAGCTGAAGCACTTAAAGATATTATTCCAAATTCTAAGCCGAAAATTATCTCTATTTATGATATTCAAAAAGCTGTCGGAGACGTTTATCAAGTAAAATTAGAAGATTTTAAAGCGAAAAAACGTACAAAATCAGTTGCGTTTCCTCGCCAAATTGCAATGTATTTATCACGCGAACTTACGGATTCCTCTTTACCAAAAATAGGTGAAGAATTTGGTGGACGTGATCATACAACAGTTATCCATGCCCATGAAAAAATTTCTAAACTACTAAAAACCGATACGCAATTACAAAAGCAAGTTGAAGAAATTAATGGTATTTTAAAGTAGTAGCTGAATAGTGTGAATAACTTACCTTGTTTTACGCACAGTCTATCCACATGTAGATAGACTGTTTTTACATCCTTCAAAGGGGTTATCCACATATCCACAAGCCCTATTACTATTACTACTATTTTTTATCTTTATTAATTAAATAAAATCTTATACTTACCGGAGGTTTTTCTTTATGCGTTTTACAATACAAAAAGACTATCTTGTAAGAGGTGTACAAGATGTAATGAAGGCAGTTTCTTCTCGTACAACAATCCCCATCCTTACGGGAATTAAAGTTGTAGCTACTGAAGAAGGGGTTACATTAACAGGAAGCGATGCTGATATTTCTATTGAATCGTTTATTCCAGTCGAAGAAGATGGAAAAGAAATCGTAGAAATAGCTCAATCAGGAAGCATTGTTTTACAAGCAAAATATTTTAGTGAGATTGTAAAAAAACTACCTAAGGATACTGTCGAAATTTCTGTGGAAAATCATTTTATGACAAAAATAAAATCTGGAAAATCAGAGTTTAACTTAAATGGTTTAGATTCTGCAGAATATCCGTTATTACCACAGATTGAAGAACATCATGTATTTAAGATACCAACAGATTTACTTAAACATATGATCAGACAAACTGTATTTGCAGTTTCTACTTCTGAAACAAGACCAATCTTGACAGGTGTAAACTGGAAGGTATATAACAGCGAGTTAACTTGTATTGCAACAGATAGTCATAGACTGGCACTTCGAAAAGCGAAAATCGAAGGACATAATATTGCAGATGAATTTCAAGCTAATGTTGTTATTCCAGGTAAGAGCTTAAACGAATTAAGTAAAATTCTGGATGAGTCTGAAGAGATGGTAGATATTGTAATAACTGAGTATCAAGTATTATTCCGTACAAAGCATTTATTATTCTTCTCAAGATTGTTAGAAGGAAATTATCCAGATACGACACGTTTAATTCCAGCAGAGAGTAAAACGGATATTTTTGTAAATACAAAAGAATTCCTACAAGCAATTGATCGTGCTTCACTATTAGCGAGAGATGGCCGCAATAACGTTGTCAAATTATCAACTTTAGAGCAAGAAATGCTAGAGATTTCCTCGAATTCACCAGAAATTGGAAAAGTTGTCGAAGAAGTACAATGTGAAAAAGTAGATGGAGAAGAGTTAAAAATATCTTTTAGTGCAAAATATATGATGGATGCATTGAAAGCTCTAGATAGTACAGAGATTAAAGTTAGCTTTACTGGGGCGATGAGACCGTTCTTAATTCGTACAGTAAATGATGATTCAATTATTCAATTAATTTTACCGGTTCGTACTTACTAGGTAAGGAATAAGGGTTGCTAGTTTAAAGATGCTAGTGGCCCTTATTTGATTTTTGGGTATTACTTTCCTAATGTTAGTTTATTTAGTACAATGAAAGAATGAACACTTTCAGAAAGTGAGCGATTTTATGAAACATATTAAAATTTCAACAGAGTATATTACACTAGGACAATTTTTAAAGTTAGCTGATGTAATTGATACAGGTGGCGCTGTAAAATGGTTTTTACAAGAATATGAAGTGTACGTGAACAACGAACTTGAAAATAGAAGAGGTCGCAAACTATATGCGAATGATGTTATTGAAATTCCAGGAAGCGGAACTTTCCAAGTTCAGGCATAAAGGGGGAGCCCTTTGTTTATTTCAGAAATACAATTAAAAAACTATCGCAATTATGAAAAATTAGAGCTTTCCTTTGAAGATAAGGTAAATGTAATTATCGGCGAAAATGCACAAGGGAAAACAAACTTGATGGAAGCTATTTATGTTTTAGCGATGGCGAAATCTCATAGAACCTCTAATGATCGCGAACTTATCCGCTGGGATGAAGAGTTTGGTCAAATAAAAGGGAAATTACAAAAAAGAAACAGTTCTTTGTCTTTGGAATTAAATATTTCGAAAAAAGGTAAAAAGGCAAAATTAAATCAACTTGAACAACAAAAGTTAAGTCAATATATTGGCGTGATGAACGTTGTCATGTTTGCCCCAGAAGATTTAAATCTTGTAAAAGGAAGCCCTCAAGTAAGAAGACGCTTTTTAGATATGGAATTAGGACAAATAGCTCCTATATATTTGTATGAATTAAGTCAATATCAAAAGGTGCTCACGCAACGAAATCACTTGTTGAAAAAAATGCAAGGGAATAGTAAGAATGAGGAAACGATGTTGGATGTATTTACACTTCAACTAATTGAGCATGGTGCGAAAATACTGCAAAAACGTTTTGAATTTTTGCATTTGCTACAGGAATGGGCAGCTCCAATTCATCGCGGTATAAGCCGTGGATTAGAAGAGTTAGAAATTGTCTATAAACCAAGTGTAGATGTATCAGAATCAATGGATTTGTCGAAAATAAAAGAAGTATACTATGAAAGTTTTCAATCTGTGAAACAACGTGAAATTTTCCGTGGTACGACTTTAATTGGTCCTCATCGTGATGATTTACAATTCTTCGTTAATAGTAAAAATGTTCAAGTCTTTGGTTCGCAAGGGCAACAACGAACGACCGCACTATCCCTAAAATTAGCTGAAATTGAATTAATTTATTCAGAGGTTAAAGAATATCCAATCCTTTTGCTGGATGATGTTTTATCAGAATTAGACGATTATCGTCAATCACATCTGTTAAATACAATTCAAGGAAAGGTGCAAACATTTGTTACAACGACGAGTGTCGACGGAATTGAACACGAAACATTAAAAGATGCGAAAACAATTCATGTAACGAACGGCACGGTAGATTGTGAAATAGATAGGGCATAAACCCCTGTTTAAATGGAAAAGTAGGTGATCTTTGTGTCAATGGAACAAAAACAAATGCAAGAAAATGCATATGATGAAAGTCAGATACAGGTACTTGAAGGACTAGAGGCAGTTCGGAAACGTCCGGGTATGTATATTGGATCTACGAGTGGAAAGGGACTTCACCACCTTGTATGGGAGATTGTCGATAATAGTATCGATGAAGCGTTAGCAGGATATTGTGATGAAATTAACGTTAGTATCGAAGAAGATAATAGTATTCTTGTAACGGATAATGGACGTGGTATTCCAGTTGGTATACAAGAAAAAATGGGGCGTCCTGCAGTAGAGGTTATTATGACTGTCCTCCACGCTGGTGGTAAATTTGGCGGTGGCGGTTACAAAGTTTCTGGTGGTTTGCACGGTGTTGGTGCATCTGTTGTAAATGCCTTATCAACAGAATTAGAAGTATTTGTACATCGTGATGGTAAAATCCATTACCAAAAATACGAAAGAGGTATTCCGGTTGCAGATTTAAAAGTCATCGGTGATACAGATAAGACTGGAACAATAACTCGCTTTAAACCGGATCCAGAAATTTTTAAAGAGACGACAGAATATGAATTCGATACGCTAGCGACTCGTATGCGTGAGTTGGCGTTTTTAAATCGTAATATTAAATTAACAATTGAAGATAAACGTGAACATAAGCAAAAGAAAGAGTTCCACTATGAAGGTGGAATTAAATCATATGTTGAACATTTAAATCGTTCAAAACAACCAATTCATGAAGAGCCTGTATATGTAGAAGGTTCAAAAGATGGTATTCAAGTTGAAGTTGCGCTTCAATATAACGAAGGATATACAAATCATATTTACTCATTTACAAATAATATTCATACGTATGAAGGTGGTACACATGAGGTAGGATTTAAAACTGCCTTAACACGTGTGATTAACGATTATGGTCGTAAAAATAACATTTTAAAAGATGCGGATAGTAATTTGACTGGTGAAGATGTTCGTGAAGGTTTAACAGCAATTGTGTCGATTAAACATCCAAATCCACAATTTGAAGGGCAAACGAAGACGAAACTTGGAAATAGTGAAGCGAGGACGATTACGGAGTCAGTATTCTCTGAGGCTTTTGAAAAATTCTTACTGGAAAATCCCAATGTTGCACGTAAGATTGTAGATAAAGGAACGATGGCAGCACGTGCGCGTGTAGCAGCTAAAAAAGCTCGTGAGCTAACTCGCCGAAAGAGTGCTTTAGAAGTTTCAAGTTTACCAGGGAAATTGGCAGATTGTTCTTCTAAAGATCCAGCAATTAGTGAAATTTATATCGTAGAGGGTGACTCTGCGGGTGGATCTGCAAAACAAGGACGCGATCGTCATTTTCAAGCAATTTTACCGCTGAAGGGTAAAATTATTAATGTTGAAAAGGCACGCTTAGATAAGATTTTATCAAATGATGAAGTTCGTACAATTATTACGGCGATTGGTACAAATATTGGTGGGGACTTCGATATCGAAAAAGCACGCTATCATAAAGTTATTATTATGACCGATGCCGATGTTGATGGTGCGCATATTCGTACCCTATTATTAACGTTCTTCTATCGTTATATGCGTCAAATAATTGAGTGTGGATATATATATATCGCACAGCCACCGTTGTTTAAGGTGCAACAAGGTAAAAAAATTCAATATGCTTATAATGATAAAGAACTTGAAAAAATATTAGCTGAGTTACCAGCCCAGCCGAAACCAGGAATTCAACGTTATAAAGGTCTTGGAGAGATGAATCCAACTCAGCTATGGGAGACGACAATGGATCCAGAAGTACGTTCGTTACTTCAAGTTTCTCTTCAAGACGCAATAGAAGCAGATGAAACATTTGAAATTTTAATGGGTGATAAAGTGGAACCACGTCGTAACTTTATCCAAGAGAATGCAAAATACGTGAAAAACCTTGATATTTAAATGAGTAATGACAGGAATCTAAGTATTCCTGTCTTCTACATATAAATCAATGTATGTATAACGGAAACGTAAGAGGAGGTGCTCGTTGATGTCAGACAATCAACAACAAGCACGAATTCGAGAAATTAATATTAGTCATGAAATGCGTACCTCATTTTTAGATTACGCAATGAGTGTTATCGTATCTCGTGCATTACCAGATGTTCGTGATGGATTAAAACCTGTGCATCGTAGGGTTTTATATGCGATGAATGATTTAGGAATTACAGCTGATAAAGCGTATAAGAAATCAGCACGTATTGTCGGTGAAGTAATCGGGAAGTATCACCCTCATGGTGATTCAGCCGTTTATGAAACAATGGTACGTATGGCGCAAGATTTCAGTCAACGTTATATGCTTGTAGATGGGCATGGTAACTTCGGTTCTGTAGATGGAGATTCAGCAGCGGCAATGCGTTATACAGAGGCAAGAATGTCTAAGATTTCTATGGAATTAATACGTGATATTTCAAAAAATACAATTGATTATCAAGATAACTACGATGGTTCGGAAAGAGAGCCGATTGTATTACCAGCGCGTTTTCCTAATTTATTAGTAAACGGTACGACAGGTATTGCAGTTGGTATGGCAACAAATATTCCGCCGCATCAACTTGGCGAAGTAATTGATGGTGTGTTGGCATTAAGTCATAACCCGGATATTACTATAGCGGAGTTAATGGAATATATTCCTGGACCAGACTTCCCGACATCAGGTTTAATCTTAGGTCGAAGTGGCATCCGTAGAGCTTATGAAACAGGGCGCGGTTCTATTATGCTTCGTGCCAAAGTTGAAATTGAAGAGAAATCAAATGGTAAACAATCTATTATCGTAACGGAACTACCTTATCAAGTTAATAAGGCACGATTAATTGAAAAAATCGCAGAATTAGTTCGCGATAAGAAAATTGAAGGTATTACAGATTTACGTGATGAATCAGACCGAAATGGTATGCGTATTGTCATGGAAGTACGTCGTGACGCCAATGCAAACGTACTATTAAACAATCTATATAAACATACAGCACTTCAAACAAGTTTCGGTATTAATATGTTGTCTCTTGTAAATGGAGAGCCTCAAGTACTAAATTTAAAACAAAACTTATATCATTATTTGGAGCACCAGAAGGTAGTAATCCGTAGACGTACTGCGTATGAATTAGAAAAAGCAGAGGCACGTGCTCATATTTTAGAAGGATTACGAATTGCTTTAGATCATCTTGATGAAGTTATTACGTTAATTCGTAGTTCAAAAACGGCTGATATTGCAAAGCAAGGCTTAATGGAACGTTTCGGTTTAAGTGAGAAACAAGCGCAAGCGATTTTAGATATGCGTCTGCAACGTTTAACTGGATTAGAACGTGAAAAAATCGAGCAAGAATATCAAGATTTAATGAATTTAATTGCTGAATTAAAAGCGATTTTAGCAGATGAAGAGAAAGTTCTTGAGATTATTCGTGAAGAATTAACAGAAGTAAAAGAGCGTTTCAATGATAAGAGACGAACAGAAATTACAATTGGCGGTATGGAATTTATTGAAGATGAAGATTTAATTCCTGAGCAAAATATTGCAATTACGTTAACTCATAACGGTTATATTAAGAGGTTACCAGCTTCTACGTACAAAACACAGAACCGTGGGGGACGTGGTGTACAAGGAATGGGTACGAATGATGATGACTTTGTTGAACACTTATTAACAACGTCTACTCATGATCATATTTTATTCTTTACAAACAAGGGTAAAGTATACCGTACGAAAGGATATGAAATCCCAGAGTATAGTCGTACTGCAAAAGGGCTACCAATTATTAACCTATTAGGGGTAGATAAGGGTGAGTGGATCAATGCCATTATTCCAATTCGTGAATTTGGTGACGACCAGTTCTTATTCTTTACAACGAAACAAGGTATTTCTAAGAGAACGCCACTTTCATCATTTGCAAATATACGTACGAACGGTTTAATTGCAATTTCGCTTCGTGAAGAAGATGAAGTGATTTCTGTACGTTTAACATCTGGCGATAAAGATATTATCGTAGGGACAAGCAACGGTATGTTAATTCGCTTCAATGAAAAAGATGTACGTTCTATGGGCCGTAATGCAGCTGGTGTAAAAGCTATTACATTAGGCGAAGAGGACCAAGTAGTAGGTATGGAAATTGTTGAAGAAGATACGAATGTCTTAATTGTAACGAAAAACGGGTATGGTAAGCGTACTCCAGTTGAAGAGTATCGACTACAAAGCCGTGGTGGTAAAGGTCTTAAAACTTGTAACATTACAGATAAAAACGGTAAGTTAGTAGCGGTTAAGTCTGTAACAGGTGAAGAAGACATCATGCTAATTACAGCCGCAGGCGTTATTATTCGTATGCCGGTTGATCAAATCTCTCAAATGGGACGTAATACACAAGGTGTTCGTCTAATTCGTTTAGAGGATGAGCAAGAGGTAGCGACAGTAGCAAAAGCACAGAAAGATGAAGAAGAAGAATCTAATGAAGAGGTTTCTTCTGAAGAATAAGAGGGTGGATTTTCCCCCCCTCTTATTTTTTTATAATAATACTTGCATAGTGATAGCAAAGTCTATATAATAGGCAGAGTCAGCAAATGAGAGATACAAATTATCTTGAAAAACTTGTTGACGAAAATAATATACTATGATATATTATAAAAGTCGCTGAAAC